>NZ_SNWA01000001.1:935583-1247444 GCF_004361815.1 Paraburkholderia sp. BL10I2N1
GGATCAGCGGCGACTTGCTATGCGCTATCGGATTGCCGATGACCGCATAACGGTCGCGTGGCGTGTTCGACTCGCTCATCGTCCGGGCTCCGTCACTTGCTGGTCGGCCGAGGCACTGTCGCCAGCGGCTTCGCTTTCGTTGTCCTGCTCGCCTTCACCGTTCGCACCGTCGGCTTCGGCCTGTGCTTCGGCTTCGCTTTCCGCGGATTCGTCGGCGGCGTCGATCAGCTCTTCTTCGGCTTCGTCCGCTTCTTCGGCTTCGGCGCCGCCCGTCACCTGCGGCGCATCAAGCACATGCAGCGGCCGCACGGATGCTTCGACCGTCAGCTCATCGATCGACATCACTTCGAGCATGATCCGCGTGCCCCGTGCGTGCACGCCGAGACCCGGCACATGCAGCAGCAAGGGCACTTCTTCGAGCCGCACCAGATCGCCCTTCACCACCGATGCGACCACCTGCTTGCGGCCTTCCTGACGGATCCAGCGCAAGCACCAGAAATACTCCATGCGCCGCTGATGATCGGCGTATGCGCTATAGGTATCGTCGAAACCCTGCACGACTGCGTACAGGTCCGCGTCCTTCGGTTTGAACGGTGCGGCGAGCTTCGCGGTCACACCGTGCTGCACGCAGGCGAACAGTTGCCACTGGTTCACGAGGTCGACATAGCGACGCAGCGGCGACGTGCTCCACGCGTACTGCGCCACGCCGAGACCTTCGTGCGGTGCGGCGGAAGTCTGCATGCGCGTGCGCTTCGGCCCGGTGGGCGCGCCGAACGCGCGTTGCGACCGGTAGATGCCCGGTACGCCGTGGTCGTGCAGGAACGCCCCCCACGACGAGTTCGCGAGAATCGCCAGTTCCGCGACGATCGTGTCGAGCGGCGAGCCGCGCCGGCGCGGCGTGATCGTTATATGCTCGCCTTCGACGTAGAAGTTGAAATCGGTGTTGCGCTGCACTTCGCGCCTCAGACCGTAGCCGGCGCGCGCCTGCTGGCGCTTTTCAAACAGCGCCTGCGCAAACGGCCACAGCACGGCGATGTCGTCCTTGTGCGGATACTCGCCGGTGCCGGCCGTGAGAGCCTCTTCGGTGACGAGCTCGTCCAGCGTGTTGTGCCGCAGGTTGTTCTTCACGAACACGAGTTCGGCGCGTGTCTCGGTCGCGACGATGTCCAGGGTTTCGCGATTGACGATCACATACAGCGACAGCGCCGGCCGCAGCCCGCCTTCCTTCAGCGTGAACGCATCGACCACGTCGTCCGGCAGCATCGTAATCTTGTCGCCGGGCATGTAGACCGTGGACAGACGCCCGCGCGCGATCGCATCGACCGCATCGCCGCGCTCGATGCCAAGCGCCGGCGCCGCGATGTGCACGCCGATCCGCACACGGCCGTCGGACAGATGCTCGACAGAGAAGGCATCGTCGATTTCAGTCGTGGTGATGTCGTCGATCGAGAAGGCTTCGACTTCGGCTTCCGGCAGATCCTCCGGCAATCCGCCGACCGTCACCGGTGGGAAACCTGTGCCGTGCGGGAAATATTCGGACAAAAAGCGCGCTTCGTGCAGCGCACGCGCCGACGGAATGCCACCGCAATCAAGCATCAAGCGCGCCATCGAAATGCCGCGCGCCGCAGCGGCCGCTTCGAGCGCCTTGTATTCGATCGCGTTCTTGTCAGGCTTCGTCAGGAGGCCGAGCGCCTTGCCGGCAAATGCCTCCGGCAGACGTCCCGCCTTCAGTTCATCTTCGTAGCCGGCCTGCACCAGCGCCTGCTGGCGCTTGCGCTCGAGACCCGCGAGCGCCATCTTCAGCTGCTCCTGCGGCGCGCGCTGATATTGCCCGCGCCCCTTGCGGCGGAAATACACTGGCGCGCCATGCATGCACAGCACCAGCGCTGCGCGCTCGATAGCGCCGAACGCGTCGCCGAAGTACTCCTTGCCGAGTTCAGCGAAGGCAAACTCCTCGTCCGGCGCGCATTCCCACAGGAAATCCAGATCGATGTCCTGCGCGGCGGCGTCGGCCTGCTGCATCAGTTCGGCGGCGGTGGGCTTTTCGAATTCGATCAATACGTCCTTGGCACGCACTTTCGCACGCCGGCCGCCTGGCAATTCGACCTGAAAGGCGTCACCTTGACGCGACAGCACGCTGCCCGCCTTGAAACTGCCCGATTCCTCAAAGAAAACGTTCACTCAATACTCTCGCTCAGACTTCCATCAACCGGCGCGCATCGCGGCGCGCGTCCGGCTTCGTGTTCGTGGTGGTGGTCCGCGTGCCGCCGCCCAGCCGGGTTAGCGTGCCTGGCGTGCGCCCGCGGAATAAGGAATCATGTCGCCTTCGGCTGCCGGCAGCGCATCGCAAAATGCGAGCACATCGTTGACATATTCCGGAAACTCGCTGATCGCGTGGTCGCTGCCTTGTATCAGTGTGGTCCGTGCGCCCGGATAATGCGCGAGCATTTCGCGGTAATCGAGCACTTCGTCGCCGGTTGCGGCAATCAGATAATAGCGTTCGGGCCGCGTGACCGCCTCAACTCCGAGCGCACGCAATTCGTCCAGATGATGCGGCTCGACGACGATGCTGCCGCCGCCGTGCCACAGCGGCTGCTCGCCGAGGTACTGGCTCAGGTCGCGCTGCGGCACGATTGCCGGATTCAGCAGCACCGCCGGCCAGCCGTGCTTTTCGGCGAGATGCGTCGCGAAATAGCCGCCGAGCGAACTGCCGATCACGGTCACCTTCGAGGCACCGGCGGCGAGCGATTCAGCAAGCGCTACCGTCTCGACCGGCGACACCGGGAGCATCGGGCAGCACCATTCGTCGCTGCGCCCCAGTTCAGCAAGGCGCGCCGCCAGCACGCGAGCCTTGAACGAGCCTGGCGACGAACGGAATCCGTGCAGATAAAGAATCACCCGACGCCTCGTTCGCGTACAGCCGGCCGTGCCGACAACGCATCGAGCAGCTTCTGGTGCACGCCGCCGAAACCGCCATTGCTCATTACCAGCACCTGATCGCCCGGCTGGGCGAGCGCAACGACGGCTTTGACGAGCCCGTCCAGATCGCTGAACGCCTGCGCCTTGTCGCCAAGCGGCGCAAGCGCTTCGCCGAGATCCCAGCCGAGCGCATCGCGGCCGGTCGGCGCGCCATAGCCAAAAACGAGATCGGCGTCCGCGAGACTCGCCGGCAGTTGCGCCTTCATCACACCGAGCTTCATCGTGTTCGAACGCGGTTCGAGCACCGCCAGAATCCGCGTGCGCTCACGCCCGACGCGCGTGCGCAGACCGGCGATCGTGGTTTCGATGGCGGTCGGATGATGCGCGAAATCGTCGTAGACGGTCACGCCGTCGACGCTGCCGCGCACTTCCATCCGGCGCTTCACGTTGCGGAAAGTCGCGAGCGAGCGCGCCGCCTGCGCGGGCGGCACACCAATGTGGCGCGCCGCGGCGATCGCGGCGATCGCATTCATCCGGTTGTGATCGCCCTGCACCATCCATTCGACGACGCCCGTGCGTTCGCCGTTGTGATACACGGCAAAACACTCGTCGACCGGCACGCCGTCTTCCGCCGGCAACGCCTGCCAGCCGCCTTCGACGCCGAAACGCTCCACCTCGCTCCAGCAGCCGCGCGCGAGGACACGCTCGAGCGCACTTTCGCGGCCGTTGGTGATGATCCGGCCAATGCCGGGAACCGTGCGGACGAGATGATGAAATTGCGTTTCGATCGCCGCCAGATCGGGAAAGATGTCGGCGTGATCGAATTCCAGGTTATTCAGGATCGCCGTGCGCGGCCGGTAGTGGACGAACTTCGAGCGCTTGTCGAAGAACGCTGTGTCATATTCGTCCGCTTCGATCACGAAGAAGCTCGAATCGGTGAGCCGCGCCGACACGCCGAAATTCAGCGGCACGCCACCGATCAGAAAGCCGGGGTTCATGCCGGCGTCCTCGAGAAGCCAGGTCAGCATCGACGTCGTCGTGGTCTTGCCGTGCGTACCGGCCACCGCAAGCACCCATTTGCCGTTTAGCACGTGCTCGCCGAGCCATTGGGGACCGGACGTGTACGGCAGGCCGCGATCGAGGATCGCTTCCATCAGGGGATTGCCGCGCGACACGACGTTGCCGATGACGAACAGATCAGGCTTCAGATCGATCTGCTCCTTGCCGTAACCCTCAATAAGCTCGATGCCGAGCGCCTCGAGCTGTGTGCTCATCGGCGGATAAACGCCGGCGTCGCAGCCGGTCACCTTGTGGCCCGCGGTGCGCGCGAGCGCGGCGAGGCCGCCCATGAAGGTGCCGCAGATGCCGAGGATGTGGATGTGCATAAGCCTGTCGTGCCGCGCGGGCGTATTTTTTGCGTGGGAAGGATTGCGCAGGACGGGTCTGCGCGACCGTCTGCAAAGGACGGTATTGTAACCGACGCCCTTTGCAGGCCCGCGCGCCGGCGTACCGCAGCCCCCGAAAAAGGCCGCCAGGCAATCTCTAGTATGATTGACGGATGGTTCGCAAATCACATTTCGATCCGCAGCGCGTGCGCGAGGAAATCGCGATCGCGGCTGCGAGGATGATCGCCGAAGACGGGTTGGACTACTCAACGGCCAAGCGCAAGGCTGCACGCCAGGTCGTCGGGGAAACGCGCGTCGCTGGCG
The DNA here is from genome assembly GCF_004361815.1 of Paraburkholderia sp. BL10I2N1. Lineage (NCBI taxonomy): Bacteria > Pseudomonadati > Pseudomonadota > Betaproteobacteria > Burkholderiales > Burkholderiaceae > Paraburkholderia > Paraburkholderia sp. BL10I2N1. The sequence goes on from NZ_SNWA01000001.1 coordinate 940,212, forward strand.
AATGGCTGCCCGATAACGATCAGATAGAAGAGGAAATCCGCGAGTATCAGGTGCTGTTCCAGGGTGACAGCCAGCCGCACGTACTGCGCCGTCTGCGCGAAGTGGCGCTCGACTGGATGCAGCGCCTCGCTCCGTTCAATCCTTATCTGACAGGCGCCGTGCTGGGCGGCACGGCAGGCGAACATTCCGACGTGCATCTGCAGGCATTCTGCGACAACCCGAAGGAAGTCGCGATTTATCTGCTGAATGCGAACATCCCGTATGACGTCTCCGAGACGCGCCATTTTGCTGGGCGCGGTTACGTCGAGACCCTGAGTTTCATGTGGCGGCCGGAGCGCGAAGGTCGCGACGCGGACCCGGTTGGCGTACACATCGCGCTATACGATACCGACGATCTGCGCGGCGCCGTGCGCGCCGATGCGCGCGGCCGCCTCGCACGCGCGAACGCGCAGGCGGTCCAGACGCTGCTCGACGACAGCGGCGCGACCTCTTCAACCAGTTAGTAAGCAGACAGAGAACGATGAAGCGGATTCTGGCAGGCCTGACGGTAGCCATCATCGCCGCAGCGGGCGGCGCAACAGCAGGCCACTGGCTCATGCACGACAACGACGCCGAAACGGCGCATGCCGCCACACCTGCGGAGCGTGACGCGGTAGCCCGGTTGTGGACGGCCGCGGTGACCAACCCTGACGGCAAGCCGCAATCGCTCGAGATGTTCAAGGACCATCCGGTCGTGATCAATTTCTGGGCTTCGTGGTGCGGACCGTGCGTCGAGGAAATGCCAGCGCTCTCGCAGCTTCATCGCGAGTACGCAAAGAAGGGCATCGAGTTTGTCGGGCTCGGCGTCGACTCAGATAAAAACATCAAGGCGTTCCTTCAGAAAGTGAAGGTCGACTACCCGGTCTACGTCGCCGGTTTCGGCGGTGCGGATATCGCACGTGCTTTCGGCAACACGGCAGGCGGCCTACCCTATACGGTCGTTATTGACGCAAAAGGCACCGTTCTTTCGACAAAATTAGGACAAATCCAGCCAGCCGAGCTGAAGCGTACGCTCGACGCGCTTTGAGCGAAATATCCTGGAAGAATGCAACTTGTTCGCCGAACGGCTTTTTTTCGGGGTAGATTGAGCGAACTTACCCGATTATCGTGATATCGATCTGGCGCATGCGATGCGGCGGATCTCCGTGTACGACCGGGAAACTAGACAAGTTTCTCTAATCAGCGCTAAAGTTCGCGCAATTCCACGGAAAAAGAATCGACCATGACGCGACTGCTGGTTCTGCACGGCCCCAACCTCAATCTTCTCGGCACCCGGGAACCCGAGGTCTATGGCCGCGTGACCCTGCCGCAGATCGATCAGGCACTGGCCGATCGCGCAGCAGACGCCGGCGCCGAAATTGCGTCATTCCAGAGCAACCATGAGGGAGCGCTGGTCGATCGCATCCAGTCCGCACGGATCGAAAAAACCGATTTCATCCTGATCAATCCCGCCGCGTACACGCACACCAGCGTGGCGATTCGGGACGCACTTGCGGGGGTCGACATCCCGTTCGTCGAGATTCATCTCTCGAACGTGCATCGTCGCGAACCGTTCCGGCATCATTCGTATTTCTCCGACCAGGCTGAGGGCGTGATTTGCGGTCTTGGCTGGAAGGGATATCTGTACGCACTCGAATTCGCACTTGACCGGCTTTCCGCCGGCTCGGCGCGCGGCTGACACCAACACACTAATTCAGAGCCGGTCGGCGTCGACCGCCGGCACTTCACGCATTGAAAGGGGATGCCCAATGGATCTACGTAAACTGAAAACTCTGATCGACCTCGTCTCCGAGTCCGGCATTTCGGAACTCGAAGTCACCGAAGGCGAGGGCAAGGTCCGCATCGTCAAGAATGCGCCGCCGGTTTACGTGCAGCCGTCCACCCCGTATGCACCGCAGTACTCCGGTCCGGTTCCGGCGCCGGGCGGCGCGCTCGAAGCGCCCGCCGCCAGCGCGCCCGCCACGCCGGCTCCAGCCGCACCGCAGGGCCACGTCGTGACCTCGCCGATGGTCGGCACGTTCTATCGCGCGCCATCGCCGGGCGCCGATCCGTTCGTCCAGGTGGGCGACACGGTCAAGGAAGGCCAGACCATCTGCATCATCGAAGCGATGAAGCTCCTGAACGAGATCGAATCCGACATGTCGGGCGTGGTCAAGGAAATCCTCGTCGAAAACGGTCAGGCGGTCGAGTACGGTCAGCCGCTCTTCGTGGTCGGCTAACCGGCGCGTCTTTTTTCCGCCGCCCGCGTGTGCCCGTCCCGGCGTGCGCCACCGATCCTCTGAGGCAGCCGCTGCGTCGTGGTCACCCCCGCGCCGCGGCGCCCATTGATGAGTCGAAAATCCGCTATGTTTGAAAAAATCCTCATTGCCAATCGCGGCGAAATCGCGCTCCGTATCCAGCGCGCGTGCCGCGAACTCGGCGTCAAGACGGTCGTCGTCTATTCTGAAGCCGACAAGGAAGCCAAGTACGTGAAGCTCGCCGACGAGGCCGTCTGTATCGGCCCGGCGCCTTCGAACCTGAGCTATCTGAACATGCCGGCGCTGATCAGCGCGGCCGAAGTCACCGACGCCGAAGCGATTCACCCCGGCTACGGCTTCCTGTCTGAAAACGCCGATTTTGCCGAGCGCGTCGAACAGTCGGGCTTCGTGTTCATCGGCCCGCGTCCGGAGACCATCCGCCTGATGGGCGACAAGGTCTCGGCCAAGCAGACAATGATCAAGACGGGCGTGCCGTGCGTCCCGGGCTCGGAAGGCGCATTGCCGGAAGATCCGAAGGAAATCGTCAAGATCGCCCGCGCGGTCGGCTATCCGGTGATCATCAAGGCGGCCGGCGGCGGCGGCGGGCGCGGCATGCGCGTCGTCCACACCGAAGCGGCGCTCGTCAACGCGGTCAACATGACGCGCGAAGAAGCCGGCCGGGCGTTCGGCAATCCGCAGGTCTACATGGAGAAATTCCTCGAGAACCCGCGGCACATCGAGATCCAGGTGCTGGCCGATTCGTTCAAGAACGCGGTCTGGCTCGGTGAACGTGACTGCTCGATGCAGCGCCGTCACCAGAAGGTGATTGAAGAAGCGCCGGCGCCGGGCATCGCGCGCCGCCTGATCGAGCGCATTGGCGACCGCTGTGCGGAGGCCTGCAAGAAGATGGGCTACCTCGGCGCGGGCACGTTCGAATTCCTGTACGAAAACGGCGAGTTCTACTTCATCGAAATGAACACGCGCGTGCAGGTCGAGCATCCGGTGACCGAGCTGATTACCGGCGTCGACATCGTGCAGGAGCAGATCCGCATCGCGGCCGGCGAAAAGCTCGCGTTCCGTCAGCGCGACATCGTCTTCAAGGGTCACGCGATCGAATGCCGGATCAACGCTGAAGATCCGTTCAAGTTCATCCCGTCGCCGGGGCGTCTCACGTCATGGCATATGCCGGGCGGCCCGGGCATCCGTGTCGATTCGCACGTGTATAACGGCTATTTCGTGCCGCCGAACTATGATTCAATGATCGGCAAGCTGATCGCCTACGGCGCAACGCGCGAGCAGGCTATCAAACGGATGCGCATCGCGCTGTCGGAAATGGTGGTCGAAGGCATCCAGACCAACATCCCGCTGCATCGCGAACTGATGCTCGACGCGAAGTTCGTCGAGGGCGGCACGAGCATTCACTACCTCGAAAACCGGCTGGCCGCGAAGCTGCAGGCCGCACCGGAAGAGGCGTAAGGAATGAGCTACCGGGAACTCATCGTCGAGCTGGACCGCGCGCACGCGGAGGACCTTTCCGACGCGCTGCTCGATCTGGGCGCGCTGTCCGTGTCGGTGGAAGACGCCGATGCCGACACGCCCGACGAGCAGCCGCTCTTCGGCGAGCCCGGTCTTATACCTGAGCGCACCGCGTGGGAGCGCTCACGCGTGATAGCGTTGCTCGCAACGGAGCATGACCCGGCGGTGCTGCTCGCCGCCGCGGCCAACCAGCTCGGCCTTGCGTCGACGCCCACGTTCGCCGTGCGCGAAGTCGAGGAGCAGGACTGGGTGCGGCTGACGCAGTCGCAGTTCGATCCGATCTCGATTGGTCAGCGGATCTGGGTCGTACCCTCGTGGCACGATGCGCCGGATCCGGACGCCCTCGTTCTCGAACTCGATCCGGGTCTCGCTTTCGGCACCGGCAGCCATCCGACGACGCGTCTCTGCATGGAATGGCTCGAGCAGAACGTGAAGCCCAATCAATCGGTGCTCGATTACGGTTGCGGCTCCGGCATACTTGCAATTCTCGCGAAGAAGTGCGGCGCGAACCCGGTGATCGGCATCGACATCGACCCGCAGGCGGTTGAATCGGCTCGTCACAACAGCGAGCGCAACCGCGCGGAAGTCACCTACGGCCTGCCCGATGAGTGCCCGGACGGCGAGTTCGATATCGTCGTTGCGAATATTCTGTCGAATCCGCTGAAGCTGATGGCTTCGATGCTGTCGTCGAAGGTAAAACCTGGCGGCCGGATCGCCCTGTCGGGCATTCTCGCGCGGCAGGCGGAAGAAGTGGCACGCGTCTACGAGCGGTGGATCGACATCTCGGTCTGGCGCGAACACGAAGGTTGGGTCTGCCTCGGGGGGACCAGACGCGAAAGCCATTAGAATAGGCTGTATTGTCCATTCAACAGCCTTTTGGCGTCCCGGCTCAATATGCTCCTGGCAACTCGCTGCCCTTTTTGCGAAACGGTTTTCCGACTTCACCCGGCCCATCTTGCGTCGCGGCGTGGCCTTGTGCGTTGTGGATATTGCCAGGAAGTCTTCGACGCCTCGACCAGTCTGTTCGAAGTCGACCCCAACGGCGATTTCTCGACGGCGAAGCCGGTCATACCTGAGGCCATATCGACGCTGACGTCCGGTGAAAAACCGGGCGAAGCGGCTGCGCTTCCCACGAACGAGTCGCACGTTACGAAGGATGCCGGGCCGGCTGCGGACGAAATCGAGCCGCACGGCCCGGCGGCGAGCACTGCGCCGCAAACGTCGGACGAAGAAACGCACCAGAGCCCAGCAGGCCGACCCAACTTCAAGTCCGACGCCTGGAACCCCTGGGCACCCGTACCGGACGCCGTCATCGACGAGCGGCTCAAACACTCGGCGAAGAATCTCCCTTACCGTCCACTGTCGGAATCTGCGACAGCGGTGCTGAAGCAGGCACTGGAGCGCGAAGCACGGCATCGCAACAGCGAAAACGGAGCGGATCACTCACAGGAACACGACGTCCCGATCGTTGACGAACCCGTGCACGAAGCCTCGGGCGAACGCGCGCACGACCGGACACACGGTCATGAGATCAACGGGCGGCAGGCGCCAGCCTGGCCCACGGTTGAACCGGTCGCAGAAGGGCCGGTCGCAGCCGAACCGCTTCCCGGGCCGCATATCGAACCGGTTTTCGCAGTTTCGCCCGCGGCGGACATTCCGGCCCAAGGCCAGGTCTCCCCTGACAGCGAACCGCATTTCGGCAGGCCCGCCCCCGAACCGTTCGCCGCCATGACACCGGATAGCGGCGCGGAGCCGTTTGCCGTCGTACGCGAAGAGCGCGCGGCCGAACCGCGCCGGCTTGGCTGGCGTATCCTCGGGGCGCTCGTGGCGCTCGTGCTGCTGGTCGTGCTGCTTGCCCAGCTCGCGTGGTGGCAGCGCGAAACCGTCATGGTCTACTGGCCACGCTCGCAGATGCTGTTCGCACAAGCCTGTGCGCAAATGGGCTGTACGATCGCGCCGCCGCGCGACCTCGACGGCCTCCAGCTCGGTGCGTCGGATCTGCGGCAGGTGGACAGCCCGCATCAGCTCGAGCTGAGAATGCCGCTACGTAACCGTTTCGGCGTCCCGCTGGCGTATCCCGGGGTCGAACTGACGCTGCTCGACACGCACAACAACGTCGTGCTGCGCCGCGTGCTGCAGCCGAAGGACTACGTCGCACCCGGCACGCCGATCGAAGCCGGCCTGCCGCCACACACGACGCAAACCATGATCGTTCGCCTCGACACGGGGGACGCGGTCGCCTCTAATTTCCTCGTACAGATCTTCTATCCGTAACGGTCCTCTCGCGCGCCCGGGCTGAAGCGGGCGCGATTCTCGTCAAACCCTGACACATTTGGAGCACAACATGAGTCAAGTCACGCTGGGTGGCAACCCGATCGAAGTAGCCGGCACGTTCCCGTCCGTGGGCCAGAAGGCGCCCGCGTTCTCGCTCGTTGGCAAGGATCTGAAGCCGGTTTCGCTGGCGGATTTCGCCGGCAAGCGCAAGGTGCTCAACATCGTCCCGAGCCTCGACACACCGACCTGCGCCACGTCGACGCGCAAGTTCAACGAAGCGGCCGCGAATCTCTCGAACACGACAGTGATCGTCGTGTCCGGCGATCTGCCGTTCGCCGCATCGCGCTTCTGCACGACTGAAGGCATCGAGAACGTCGTCACGGCGTCGACGTTCCGCGGCCATGACTTCGCGAAGGCCTACGGCGTCGACGTAACGAGCGGCCCGCTGACCGGCCTTACGGCGCGCGCCGTAGTCGTCATCGACGAAAACGACAACGTCGTGCATACGGAACTCGTCAGCGAAATCAAGAACGAGCCGAACTACGACGCCGCGCTCAACGCACTGAAATAGACCTGTCGCACGTGAGCCCGCGCCGCGCAACCGCGCGGCGCTTTTGCATCGGGCTTCACATATCGGGCGCCATGCATCGGACCTGAACGCGCCGCGCCCTTTTCTTTCATCGATATTTACAGGAACGTTCGCCTTGGCCACCCTCATTTGCGGTTCGCTCGCCTACGACAACATCATGACCTTCGAGGGTCGCTTTCGGGAACACATCCTGCCTGAGCAGGTTCACATCCTGAACGTGAGCTTTCTCGTCCCGACGATGCGCCGCGAATTCGGCGGCTGCGCCGGCAACATCGGTTACGCGCTGAATCTGCTCGGCGGCGACGCGCGCATCATGGCCACGATCGGCGCCGTCGACGCGCAGCTCTATATCGACCGGCTCGACAGCCTCGGCCTGTCGAAAGAGCACGTGCGCGTTCTGCCGGACACGTACTCCGCGCAGGCGATGATCACGACCGATCTCGAGAACAATCAGATCACCGCGTTCCATCCGGGCGCGATGATGGAGTCGCACCTGAACCGCGCCGACCAGGCGAAGAACATCACGCTCGGCATCGTCGCGCCGGACGGCTACGACGGGATGGTGCAGCACTCGGAGCAGCTCGCGGCGGCCGGCGTGCCGTTCATCTTCGATCCGGGCCAGGGGCTGCCGCTCTTCGACGGCGCATCGCTGCGCCGCATGATTGAACTTGCCACTTACGTAGCGGTCAACGATTACGAAGTCAGGCTCGTGAGCAACAAGACGGGCTGGTCGGTTGAGGAAATCGCGAGCCGCGTCGATGCGCTGATCGTGACGCGCGGCGAGCACGGTGCGCAGATTCATCACGCTGGCGGCATCGAAGAAATTCCGGCGGTAACCGCGAAGCAGGTGCTCGACCCGACCGGTTGCGGCGATGCATTCCGTGGCGGCCTGCTCTATGGGCTGGAGAAGAGCCTGGGCTGGGCGACGACCGGCCGCCTGGCCAGCCTGATGGGCGCGCTCAAGATTGAGCATCAGGGGCCGCAAAACTACGCGCCGACGCGCGCGGAAATCAACGAACGATTCAAGCAGGCGTTTGGATATGACCTGCCGTAATTGGAGCAACGGGAAATGAAAGCGATGAGTCGCGTAGCAGTCGAAGTGGTGTTCGGCGGTTCGCTGATCATGACTGGATGCGCGTATAACAGCAGCTCGGCGGACGTCTACACGGCGTCGCAGGCGCAGCGCGAAGAGACGGTCCGGATGGCTGTCGTCGACAGCGTACGGGCGGTCAAGATCAGCTCGAATAACGGCCAGCCGAGCGGCATTGGCGCCATCGGCGGCGGTGCGCTGGGGGCGGTGGCAGGCAGCGCGATTGGCGGCGGCCGTGGCTCGATCCTGACGGGTATCGTCGGCGGTCTGGCGGGTGTGGTAGCAGGCAACGCAGTAGAAAACGGCGCAGCCATGCGCGACGGCCTCGAAATTACCGTGCGACTCGATAACGGCGACATGCGTGCCATCACGCAAACCGCCACGGGCGAAATCTTCCGCGCAGGCGATCGCGTTCGCCTGCTCTCCAGCGGCGGCGTGACACGCGTCACGCACTAGATCCGTTTCCCCTGAGCCGCCGCGGCACGGATTGCCGTTGCGGCGACCTCACGCGCATGCCCTCCCCTGTGCATGCGCTTTTTTTCGTCCGTCTGAGGCGTCGAGGTTGATGCAGTTCTTCGCGTGGCCTCGCGCGATCGTCGACGGCTCGACAAACGCACGCGCCGCCGCACGCCAACCCGGCAGACAAAAAAAATCCCGCCACCGGAGACCGGTGACGGGACGGTGATTGGGTCCTGTTCTACCCAATCATCGGGCACATTGCGAAGTGCCGAGTGACTGCTTCAGCTATTACGGACGGCTGCCAGTCGGAAACGGCCATGCAGCAGCCGGATTCAACGCAGTCTTCACCGTCGCAGCCGGCGCGGTCGATGCAGCAGGCGCAGCGGGAGCAGGTGCGGCCTTCTTCGCGACAGCCTTCTTCGCAGGGGCGGCCTTCTTGGCAGGGGCAGCCTTCTTCGCGGCAGCCTTCTTCGCAGGGGCAGCCTTCTTGGCAGCAGCCTTTTTCGCAGGCGCCTTCTTCGCAGCGGCCTTCTTGGCCGGTGCTGCCTTCTTCGCTGCAGCCTTCTTAGCCGGCGCGGCCTTCTTTGCAGCAACCTTCTTCACTGCGACTTTCTTTGCAGCGGCCTTCTTGGCCGGTGCTGCCTTCTTCGCTGCAACCTTCTTCACAGCGACTTTCTTGGCAGCGACCTTCTTCGCTGCAACCTTCTTCGCCGGCGCAGCCTTCTTCGCTGCGACCTTCTTCACTGCCACTTTCTTGGCAGCAACCTTCTTCACGGCGACCTTCTTGGCCGGTGCAGCCTTCTTCGCCGGAGCAGCTTTCTTGGCTGCAACCTTCTTCACAGCCGCTTTCTTCGCAGCTTTCTTTGCCATTGCCATCATTTTCTCCTTCAGGTTCAGATGAGAGTCAGTTCAAACAACACCCTTCGTCAAAACCCGCTTCCCGCTGACGCTTCTCACGGCGCGCGCTGCGAAGCGGGCTATTCATCGGCGTACGCAGATGCTGCGTGCTTACGCTAATGAATACGGTAAGGCGCGCCGTGCCACGAGGCACCGCGCGCCAGATCCAGTCGGCGTTGGATTTCAACGCCGGCAATCGCTTGATCGAGCCGTTGGCGGTTGAGCCAGCGACTTTTTCCGGGGGGAAGTTTGCCCATCCCACTGAAGGGTTCGCAAAGTACGTGTGGTCGTTGTGGGCCGATAAGGCACCGGGCACGCTTTGCATCAGGCGATCATGCTCCTAACCATGTCTGCCGCGGCCACTGCCAGCGGCATCCCCATCAATTTAGTCTACGACGCGTTCCCGATTATTCCCAGGAGAGTGCGCCGCCGGTCTGATATTCAATGACCCGCGTCTCAAAGAAGTTGCGTTCCTTCTTCAGGTCGATCATCTCGCTCATCCACGGGAACGGGTTTTCCTCGTTCGGGTACAGCGGATCGAGACCGATCTGCTGGCAACGGCGGTTGCAGATGAAGCGCAGATAGCTCTTGAACATCGACGCATTGAGGCCGAGCACCCCGCGCGGCATCGTGTCTTCTGCGTAGCGATATTCGAGATCGACAGCCTGCTTGAAGATTTCGCGGATTTCCGCGCGGAACTCAGCCGTCCACAGGTGCGGGTTTTCGAGTTTGATCTGGTTGATGAGGTCGATGCCGAAGTTGCAGTGCATCGATTCGTCACGAAGGATGTACTGGTACTGTTCCGCCGCGCCGGTCATCTTGTTCTGGCGGCCTAGTGCAAGAATCTGCGTGAAGCCGACATAGAAGAAGAGGCCTTCCATCACACAGGCGAACACGATCAGCGAGCGAAGCAGCGTCTGATCGGCCTCGACCGTGCCGGTCTTGAAGGCCGGATCGGTCAGCACATGGATGTACGGAATCAGGAATTCGTCTTTCGCGCGGATCGAGGAGACTTCGTGATACGCATTGAAGATCTCGCCTTCGTCCAGGCCGAGCGATTCGACGATGTACTGGTAAGCGTGGGTGTGGATCGCCTCTTCGAACGCCTGGCGCAGCAGGAACTGGCGGCATTCGGGCGCCGTGATGTGGCGGTAGGTGCCCAGCACGATGTTGTTCGCGGCGAGCGAGTCCGCCGTCACGAAGAAACCGAGGTTACGCTTGACGATCCGGCGCTCGTCTTCGGTCAGCCCGTTCGGGTCTTTCCAGAGCGCGATGTCGCGGGACATGTTGATTTCCTGGGGCATCCAGTGGTTCGCACAGCCCGACAGGTACTTTTCCCACGCCCACTTGTATTTGAACGGCACCAGTTGGTTGACGTCAGTCTGGCCGTTGATGATGCGCTTGTCGGCGACATTCACGCGCGCTTCGGAGACAGCGGCCGGTGCAGTCGGCGCAGTGCCTTGAGCGCCGTGACGGGTAACAGGAGGAGCGACGGCGATGTCGTTCGCGAAGATATCCTGAGCCGAGGGAGCCTGATGAGCGGCACGCGTTGCAGCCTGCGTCCCGACAGCCGATCCCGCAGCGTTGCGCAACATATCTTGTTGCGAAGCGCTCGAGGGAGTTACGGCAGTGATCTCGTCATCCCAGTTGAGCATAAATGTCACCATCAATTTAGAACGGTTTGTACCATCTTTTCGTTAGCGATAAAAGGGTTCGCTCACGAAAAATCCTGTTTTCGATTCACGCTGCGACCTACATACAACACTTTGCTCAACAGACTGTCTGCATCGCTTCGCGTGAAGCGATCAAAGCATGTGTGATCGTTGGTCTTCGCTTCATCAAAAGTGCCTCGCTTCGAACTGACCTGGCGAGACTCGAAGCAACGTTGAAGTGTCGTTGCTGCGATGTCGAAGCACCGGGTCGTGCATGCGTTGCGCCTGCGTCGCTCGTGCTCCGCCTGTGCGTTTCGAGGCACTTCAAATCTGTGTCGCCTGACTTTCTCTACTGCGCTACCTTCTCTATCGGGCTACGCGACGAGAGCAAGGTTCAGGGTTTTCTCGCAGTCATCGACTGGGCGTCGATGATGCCGCAATGCGCGTTGCGCAAGGTGTTGCCAGTTCGATGTCTTGCTGCTGCGAGGCAGAAGTCTTCCCTCTGCTTCACTTCGATGAGCGGCGCCTCTTTCCAGGAGCACCGCTCACCGCTTCCTTCACGACCGGCTTGCGCCGGCCGTCTGCCTTACTGGCACGCTTCGCACTCTTCGAAGCCCGGATCGCCCGGACGCATCATGCACACTGGACCGTCTGCTTCCGGCGCTGCTTCCACCGCGACTGCGGCGGGCGCCACGGAGGCTGCATGAGCCGCCGCTGCCTGCAAGCCACCCGACGATGCTGCACCGCCGCTCGCGCCGAAACCAGCCGCGCCGCCTGCCGCACCGCCCGAGCTTTCGCCGCCGCCCGAGGACACCGCGTTAAGGGCGCCGTGCGCGACCGTCGACTTCTCGACGTGCGTCGCCGCCATCGTGCGGAGGTAATAGGTCGTCTTCAGACCGCGCAGCCACGCGAGCTTGTAGACCTCGTCGAGCTTCTTGCCCGATGCACCGCCCATGTAGATGTTGAGCGACTGCGCCTGGTCGATCCACTTCTGGCGACGCGATGCCGCTTCGACCAGCCACTTCGGATCGACTTCGAACGCGGTCGCGTAGATCGCGCGGAGGTCCGCCGGGATGCGGTCGATGCGCGACAGCGTGCCGTCGAAGTACTTCAGGTCGGCGACCATCACTTCGTCCCACAGGCCACGTTCCTTCAGGTCGCGCACCAGGTAGTCGTTCACCACCGTGAATTCGCCCGACAGGTTCGACTTCACGTACAGGTTCTGGAACGTCGGCTCGATGCAGGCCGAGACGCCGATGATGTTCGAGATCGTCGCCGTCGGCGCGATCGCCACGCAGTTCGAGTTGCGCATGCCGTAGGTAGCGATGCGCCCACGCAGCTCCGTCCAGTCCATCGACTCGCTCGAATCCACCTCGACATAGCCGCCACGCGCTTCGGCGAGCAGCTTCAGCGTGTCCTGCGGGAGGATGCCGCGATCCCACAGGGAGCCGCGGTAGCTCGAATAGCGGCCGCGCTCGGCAGCCAGCTCGGTCGACGCGTAGTACGCGTAGTAGCAGACCGCTTCCATCGACGTGTCGGCGAACCTGACGGCCTCTTCCGACGCGTACGGCGTGCGCAGCAGGTGCAGGCAGTCCTGGAACCCCATGATGCCCATGCCGACCGGACGGTGCTTCAGGTTCGAGTTACGTGCCTTGGCGACCGCGTAATAGTTGATGTCGATCACGTTGTCGAGCATGCGCATCGCGACGCTGATGGTGCGCTTCAGCTTGTCGTGGTCGAGCGCCAGCGTGCCGTCGGCCTGCTTCGTCAGGTGAGCGACGAGGTTGACCGAGCCGAGGTTGCAGACGGCGATTTCGCTGTCGCTGGTGTTCAGCGTGATTTCCGTGCACAGGTTCGACGAGTGCACCACGCCCACGTGCTGCTGCGGTGAACGGATGTTGCACGGATCCTTGAAGGTGATCCACGGATGGCCGGTTTCAAACAGCATGCCGAGCATCTTGCGCCACAGTTGCGCCGCCGGGATCTTCTTGAACAGCTTGATCTCGCCGCGCGCCACCTTGTCTTCGTAAGCTGTGTAAGCCGCTTCGAACTCGGCGCCGAACTTGTCGTGCAGATCCGGGCAGGTGGACGGCGAGAACAGCGTCCAGTCGCCGCCTTCGTGCACGCGCTTCATGAACAGATCGGGAATCCAGTTCGCCGTGTTCATGTCGTGCGTGCGACGACGGTCGTCACCGGTGTTCTTGCGCAGCTCGAGGAACTCTTCGATGTCCAGGTGCCACGATTCGAGGTACGCGCAGACCGCGCCTTTGCGCTTGCCGCCCTGGTTCACGGCGACAGCCGTGTCGTTGACCACCTTGAGGAACGGCACGACGCCTTGCGACTTGCCGTTGGTGCCCTTGATATGCGAGCCGAGCGCCCGCACGCGCGTCCAGTCGTTGCCGAGGCCGCCGGCGAACTTCGACAGCAGCGCGTTCTCCTTCAGTGCTTCATAGATGCCGTCGAGGTCGTCGTCGACCGTCGTCAGGTAGCACGACGACAGCTGCGAGCGGCGCGTGCCCGAGTTGAACAGCGTCGGCGTCGAGCTCATGAAGTCGAAGCTCGACAGCACGTTGTAGAACTCGATCGCGCGTGCTTCGCGGTCGATCTCATTCAGCGCGAGACCCATCGCGACACGCATAAAGAATGCCTGCGGCATTTCAATCCGCACGCCGTCGCTATGCAGGAAGTAGCGGTCATACAGCGTTTGCAGGCCGAGGTAGCCGAACTGCAGGTCGCGCTCGGCGTCGAGCGCTGCGCCCAGACGCTTCAGGTCGAACTGCATCAGCTTGTCGTCGAGCAGTTCAACCTGCACGCCGCGCTTGATGAAGGTCGGGAAGTATTCAGCGTAACGCTCGCCCATTTCGCCCTGCGTGACTTCCTCTTCGAGGATCTCGCGGCGGATCGTGTGCAGCAGGATGCGGGCCGTGACCTGGCTGTAGGCCGGATCCTTTTCGATCATCGTGCGCGCAGCGAGGATGGCCGAGTCATAGACCTGGCTCATCGGCACGCCGTCGTACAGGTTCTTCACCGTTTCCGCGACGATCGGTTCGGCGCTCACGGCGTCGCCCAGGTTCGCGCAGGCCGATTCGATGATCGAGCGCAATGCGTTCATATCGAGCGGACGCGTCACGCCGCCGTCGACCACGTTCAAACCAGGCGCGCCCGCTGCCGCTTCCGGCTCATGGCTACGCTCCTGCGTGCGCTTCTCGCGATACAGCACGTACGCACGTGCGACGTTGTGTTCGCCGCCGCGCATCAGCGCGAGTTCGACCTGATCCTGGATGTCTTCGATGTGGAAGGTGCCGCCGTTCGGGCGGCTGCGCAGCAGTGCGCGCACGACGTTCTGCGTGAGCTGCTCCACCAGTTCGCGCACGCGTGCCGACGCCGCGCCTTGCCCGCCGTTGACGGCCAGAAATGCCTTCGTCACCGCGATGGCGATTTTCGACGGCTCGAACGACACGACGCTGCCGTTACGACGGATCACCTTGTAGTCGGCGAAGGTCGCCTGCGGGGTGAGCGGCTGGCCGCCCTGTGCCTGTCCGCCGAGGGAGTGACTGGGTGCGCCCTCGTACCGGGTCGTCACGTTGTCGGTCGTTTGCATGTGCAAAGCTCCTGGTCTTGGAATGGTGCGGAGAAACCCGCGGATTAGTACGATCGCCGCGCCGTATCCGGCGCGAACGTTGGGCTGCGGAGAATGGGCCAGCAAGGCCTGATGACCGGATGCGACACGGCGGACTGGACGACGGTCTTCATCATGCGAGTCGCGATCACTGGCTGTGCCCTTTTCCCGAATTTGCCGGCAGTGCCCGCTCTCATCGAGCCATGCCGGACCTGTATTTTTTCAATGCCTGGAATGCATGCGGCGCCATGCTCATGGAGCGGGGCGCCGCCTGATCTACACAACATTTAGTGCGAAATCGAATTCATGACACAAAGTATAGTGGAACTCGGGACTATCTCAAATTATTTTATTTGCGCTCCCCCGCTTGACTTTTCACATGGGCAAGCCGGACGGGACTGCCCGGAAAGCAAGGCTGTGCAACGTTTTCGGCCCGTTGCGCAAAGCCCTCCCGAATGCCCCTTATGACGCTGCGGAAAACTTGAGATAGGGGAAATACCGATCCGCGAGCCTGGTGTCGCGCTGAAGACGGGGCCACTCGAAATGCGGACCCGGATCGGTCTTGCGACCCGGTGCGATATCGGAGTGGCTGGCGAGGGCTTCGATGGGATAGTGTCCGACGAGGGCTGTCACAAGCGCGCTCAAGGTCCGGTATTGCGCCGGTTCGAACGCGGTCGTGTCGCTGCCTTCCAGCTCGATGCCGATCGAGAAGTCATTGCAGCGCTCGCGACCGAAGAAGCTCGAGACGCCCGCATGCCAGGCACGCTCATCGCACGATACGTACTGTTCGAGCGCGCCGTCGCGATGGATCACGAAGTGCGCCGACACCTTGACGCCGCGCAGGTGCGTGTCGAAGTACGGATGCGCGTCACAGTCGAGACGGTTCTGGAAGAGCTCAGCGATCGCGCTGCCGCCGAACTCGCCGGGAGGCAGGCTGATGTTGTGAACGACGATGAGCGTAGGCGGCACGCCCTCGGGGCGCGCTTCGAAATTCGAGGTTGGCAGTTTGCGTGCGGCTGCGACCCAACCGTCAGCATCGACGGTGAAATCGTCGCTCATCGGGCGTCGCGGCCCGACTGCCGGGCCGCGTTGCGCTGTGCATGATCCGCGCTGCAGAAGGGCTGACCGCCGACGACGACCGAGTCGCTTTCCGGCGCATGCACGCCGCACTCGGCGCAAAGGATCATGGGCTCGGCAAGTTGCGGCGCGGCGGACGAGCCCTGTGCGCCGGCGGCGCCCTTGCCCGCGCGCTGCCCGCTCCCGGCACCGGACGACGAGGCGCCCGTACGCGACGACGTACGCGCATCAGCGCGGCGCAGCGCCTTCACGAGCCAGTTCCCGACGATGAACAGCAGAATCAGCAGAAAGATTTGTCGCATGATGACGGTCAGACCACAGGGCGGTGCAACAGCACCTCGAAAACGAAACGGCTGCCGACATACGCAAGCAGCAACGCAACAAACGACGCGAGCACCCAGCGCAACGCCGCCCGACCACGCCAGCCGGACACCTTGCGGGCAGTCAGAAGCGCGCCGAACATCAGCCACGAGAGAATCGCGAACACGGTCTTGTGATCGAGGCTGAGCGCACGATCCACGAGCTGCTCGCTAAAGAGAATGCCCGACAGGAGCGTCAGCGTCAGCAGCACGAAGCCCGCGCCAATCAAACGGAACAGCAGCTTTTCCAGCGTCAGGAGCGGCGGCAGTGTATCGAGCCAGCTCGACAGCCAGCCGTTCCCCGCCGCCGAGCTCTGGCGTTGCAGTGCGGCGCCGCGCATCGCGTGCAGCCGGCGCTCGACGAGCAGCATCAATACAGCGTGCAACGCCGCAATCGCGAAGAGACCGTATGCGACGTTGGCGATCAGAAAATGCAACTTGAACATCGGCGCCGCCGAATACGGCAGCACGCGCGCGCCGTTGAACGCGAGCGGCATCAGCGACGCCACGCACGCGAGCGGCAGCACCAGCAGACGCAAGCCATCGAGCGGGAAGAAAAAGCTTTCGATCCAGTAGATGCCGGCACCAAGCCAGAACATCGCCGACAGCGCGAACGCGAACCCGAACACCATCGCGTTCTGCGGAAAGATGGTGGTGTGCAACAGCACCCCGTGCGCCAGCAGCGCGACCAGCAGCAGCCCGCGGCCCGCCGGACTCATTCCAGAGGCCACCGACAGGCCCGCCACAGCCGACACCGGCGGCACGCTCTCGAGCACCGGGCGCACGGCGGTGTGCCGGTGCGCGCGCCACCCGGCGACGGCGAGGCTGCCGTACAGGAGAGCGGTGAGGGCATACAGTACAATATCCATATTCGAAGTTTACACCAGGCCCCTGCCTAGCGACGTCTCCTGCTTCGCGCTGCACGGGCCGCACTGTCCATCGCTCCCCATGCTCGACAATCTGACTCAACGGATGGCGCGCGTCGTCAAGACGCTGCGCGGCGAAGCCCGGCTCACCGAGGCGAACACCCAGGAAATGCTGCGCGAAGTGCGCCTCGCGCTGCTCGAGGCCGACGTGGCGCTGCCCGTCGTGCGCGAATTCATCGCCAAGGTGAAGGAGAAGGCGCTCGGCGAGGAAGTGCTGAGCAGCCTCTCGCCAGGCCAGGCGCTCGTCGGTGTGGTGCAGCGCGAGCTGACAGCGGTCATCGGCGGCGACTACGAAGGCAAGGCGGCGGAACTGAATCTCTCCGTGACGCCGCCGGCTGTCATCCTGATGGCGGGTCTACAGGGCGCCGGCAAGACGACCACCGTCGGCAAGCTCGCCAAACTGCTGCGCGAGAAGTACAGGAAGAAAGTGCTGACCGTGTCCTGCGACGTCTACCGCCCCGCTGCTATCGCGCAGTTGAAGACGGTGACCGAACAGGTCGGCGCGGACTTCTTCCCGTCGGAACCCGACCAGAAACCGGTCGACATCGCGCGCGCCGCCGTCGACTGGGCGAAGCGCCACTATCACGACGTGCTGCTCGTCGATACGGCCGGGCGTCTTGGCATCGACGAACTGATGATGCAGGAAATCGCCGCGCTGCACAGCACGTTGAAACCGGCGGAGACGCTCTTCGTCGTCGATGCGATGCTCGGTCAGGATGCCGTCAACACGGCGAAGGCGTTTAATGACGCCCTGCCGCTCACCGGGGTCGTACTGACGAAGCTCGATGGCGACTCGCGCGGTGGTGCGGCGCTATCGGTGCGCCACGTGACCGGCAAGCCGATCAAGTTCGTCGGCGTCGCGGAAAAACTCGATGGCCTCGAAATCTTCTATCCGGACCGCATGGCGAACCGGATTCTCGGCATGGGCGACATTATGGCGCTCGTCGAGGAAGCCCAGCGCGGCGTCGATGTGCAGGCCGCGCAGAAGCTCGCCGACAAGGTCAAAAAAGGCGGCGACTTCGACCTCAACGATTTCCGCGCGCAGCTTTCGCAGATGAAGAACATGGGCGGCCTGTCGACGCTCATGGACAAACTGCCTGCCCAGTTCCAGCAGGCCGCAGCCGGCGCCGACATGAACCAGGCTGAAAAGCAGATGCGCCGCATGGAAGGCATCATCAACTCGATGACGCCGCAGGAGCGCGCCAGGCCCGAACTGATCAAGGCCACTCGCAAGCGTCGCATTGCAGCAGGCGCGGGCGTGCAGGTACAGGAAGTCAACCGCATGTTGAATCAGTACGACCAGATGCGCACGATGATGAAAAAGCTGAAGGGCGGCAACCTGCAGAAGATGATGCGCGGCATGAAAGGTATGCTCCCCGGCATGCGCTGATTGCGCACCCCCGGGCGGCGCGGCGGCGGCACGTGCCCGGCGCCGCTCCGATGCGGTACGCGCGTTTTGCGACGCGCGGGCTATGCGGGTTTATGCTATACCGTGTGCCGCCGTTCTCTCCCACACTATGTATACAGTTACCGCCTGCCAGACGTCATGAATCGCGAAGAAGCTCTCCACATTTTCAGCCACTCCGAAGAAATCGTTTCGGCCGGTGACGTCAGCGCGTCGATCACGCGGATGGCCAGCGCCATCGGCGCCGAAATGAGCGAGGATTTCCCGCTTGTGCTGTCGGTGATGGGCGGCGCGGCGGTGTTCACCGGCATGCTGCTGCCGCACCTCGATTTCCCGCTCGAATTCGACTACATCCACCTGACCCGCTATCGCAACACGACCAGAGGCGGTAACGAGATGCAATGGCGCGTCGCCCCGGCGGAATCGGTGAAGGACCGGGTGGTGCTCGTGCTCGATGACATCCTCGATGAAGGCGAGACGATGGCCGCGATCCGCGACCGTATCCTCGCGATGGGCGCAAAGCGCTTCCTGAGCGCGGTGCTGTGCGAAAAGATCATCCCGAAGGCCAAGCCGCTGCACCCGGACTTCTGTGGCTTCGAAGTGCCGGATCGCTATGTGTTCGGCTGCGGGATGGACGCGAAGGGTTACTGGCGCAATCTTCCAGCGATCCGCGCGTTGACCGAGGGCGCTTAATACGCCTTCTTCACCGGGTAGCGCCAATGAAAAAGCGGCCCGCGGGCCGCTTTTTTTTACACACTGACCGGCTGCAACCGGTTCGAATCAGAGCTGATGCACGAAAGCCTTGATACCCGCCAGCATCATCTCGACTGAAATGGCCACCAGCACGAGCCCCATCAGCCGCTCGAAGGCCATCACGGTACGCTCGCCAAGCAGGGCCTGAATCCGCTCCGCCAGCAGCAACACGATCGCGCAAACGATCATCGTGACGGTCAGCGCACCGATCCACTCGAAGGTCCTGCCCGGGGCCTGCGATGTCAGCAGCATCACAGTAGCCAACGCTGATGGGCCAGCGAGCGCGGGAATCGCAAGCGGCACGATCAGCGGCTCGCCGCCTCGAACATCGCCACCGAACGGGCCGTCCGGATGCGGGAAGATCATCCGGAGCGCGATCAGGAACAGCACGATCCCGCCACCGATCCGCAATGACAGGTCCGTGAGACTCATCATTCGCAGAAAGCGGTCGCCGACGACCATGAACACCAGCAGGATCACAAACGCGATCACGATTTCCCGCAGAATCACGACGACCCGCCGCTTCGGAGTCACGCCCCGCAGGCAGCCGATGAACAACGGAATATTGCCGAGCGGATCCGTGATCAGGATCAGCAGAACCGTCGCCGACAGGAAGTTGTACTCCACCGTCCGCTCCGCTTAGCGGACAATCGCTGCACGAATCTTCTCCGTCACTGTGACGGCTGCGCTGTCGACCGGCAGCAGCGTCGCCTCCGTATCGCGGCGGCCCTGATACTCGACCTTACCGTCCTTCAGGCCACGATCGCCGATCACGATCCGGTGCGGCACGCCAACGAGCTCCCAGTCGGCGAACATCACGCCGGGGCGCTCGCCGCGATCGTCAAGAATCACGTCGATGCCAGCGGCGACCAGTTCCGCGTACAGCTTGTCGGCCTGCTCGCGCACGGCTTCGCTGCGGTCATAGCCCATCGGGCACAGCACGACTTCGAACGGCGCGATCGATTCCGGCCAGATGATGCCCTTGTCGTCGAAATTCTGTTCGATCGCGGCGCCCAGGATACGTGTGACACCGATGCCATAGCAGCCCATGATCATCGGCTGCGGCTTGCCGGATTCGTCGAGGAAGGTCGCGTTCATCGCTTCCGAGTACTTGCTGCCGAGTTGGAACACGTGGCCGACTTCAATGCCGCGGCAGATGTCGAGCACGCCCTTGCCATCCGGCGACGGATCGCCCTTCACCACGTTGCGGATGTCCGAGACAATCGGCTCAGGCAGATCGCGGCCCCAGTTCACGCCAGTGGTGTGGAAGTCGATCTCGTTCGTGCCGACAACGAAGTCGCTCATGTTCGCCACCGTGCGGTCCGCGACCACCTTGACCGGCTTCTTCGTGCCGACCGGGCCGAGGTAGCCCGGTGGCGTGCCGAACCACTCGACGATCTCTTCTTCCGTCGCGAAACGGAATTCTTCGAGACCCGGGATCTTGTTCGCCTTGATCTCGTTCATCTCGTGATCGCCGCGCAGCATCAGCAGCCAGATGGTGGGCTCGGCGCCTTCGTTTTCCGTCGCGAGGACGATCGACTTGATCGTGCGTTCGAGCGGAATGTCGAGGTACTCGGCGACGGTTTCGCACTTGGCCTTGCCGGGCGTCGGGGTCTTGTTCATCGGCTCGGTGGGCGCCGCGCGTTGTACGATGAGCGGCAGCGCTTCTGCAGCTTCGACGTTCGCCGCAAAGTCGGAGGTGGGACAGTACGCGATTGCGTCTTCGCCGGTGTCTGCGATCACGTGAAATTCATGCGAGCCGCTGCCGCCGATCGAGCCGTTGTCGGCCGCGACTGCGCGGAAATCGAGGCCGAGGCGCGTGAAGATGCGCACGTAGGCGTCGTACATCTTCCGGTACGACTCGCGCAGACCGTCCATGTCCTTGTCGAACGAATAGGCATCCTTCATGGTGAACTCGCGGCCGCGCATCACGCCGAAACGCGGACGGATTTCGTCGCGGAACTTCGTCTGGATCTGATAGAAGTTCACCGGCATCTGCCGGTAGCTCTTGATCTGGTTGCGCGCAATATCGGTCACGACTTCTTCGTGCGTCGGCCCGATCACAAAATCGTTCTGCTTGCGATCCTTGAGGCGCAGCAGTTCCGGACCGTACTTCTCCCAGCGGCCCGACTCCTGCCACAGTTCGGCCGGCTGAACGGCCGGCATCAGGAGTTCGATGGCACCTGCCCGGTTCATCTCCTCGCGCACGATGGCTTCCACCTTGCGGATCGAGCGCAGCCCGACCGGCAGGTAGTTGTAGATGCCGCCGGCGACGCGACGGATCATGCCGGCGCGCACCATCAACTTGTGGCTGACGATTTCGGCGTCAGCGGGAGCTTCCTTCAGGGTGCCGATAAAGAAACGGGAGGCTTTCATTCAGAATTTTCCAAAAGCGGCGGCACAATCTGAGCCGTCCAAAGAGATCAAACGGGGAATTCGCGGACCATGGCGCGGACGCGGCGGCACCATGCGCGGACGGCTGTGCCAATCCGCAGGGTCTGATCCGGAGACTACCTCGACGACGCCCTGTTGCGGCAAATCGTTCCAATCTGGTGCGATTCGGTGCGTCAGGACCGTTATCTGTTTATAATCAAAGCAATTTTAAAGGATTCGAAGGTGGTTGTATGCTGGATCGTGAAGGCTTTCGCCCGAACGTCGGCATCATCCTCTTGAACGCGCACAACGAGGTGTTTTGGGGCAAGCGGCTCCGTGAACATTCCTGGCAGTTTCCGCAAGGGGGCATCAAATATGGTGAAACCCCCGTGCAAGCGATGTATCGGGAGTTACACGAAGAAACCGGCCTGCTTCCGGAGCACGTCAAGGTCATCGGTCGCACGCGCGACTGGTTGCGTTACGAGGTGCCGGACAAGTTCATCAAGCGTGAAGTACGCGGTCACTACCGCGGCCAGAAACAGATCTGGTTCCTTCTCCGGATGGTTGGGCGCGACTGCGATATTTGCCTGCGCGCCACCGATCACCCGGAGTTCGATGCGTGGCGCTGGAACGAGTACTGGGTGCCGCTCGACTGTGTGATCGAGTTCAAGCGGGATGTGTATCAGTTGGCGCTGACGGAATTATCGCGTTTTCTGCGCCGCGCGGCGCCACGTGGGGAAAAGCCAGGCGGGCATCATGCGCCGCGCTATCCCCGCATGGTAACGTCCGTGGCGGCGTCGGAAGACTCGTCAGAGCCGCTGGTGACGGTCGAGACGTCGATTCGCACGACGATCGAAACGGATTGTGGGGAAACCGAAAGCTCCATCGTCCGCACGTCGACGTACATGCGCGATTGAACCCCTGTGCGGCAATCCGGTTGCCGCATCTGCCGGCGCGGCAACCGGATTGCCGCGCCGGTGTTTCGAGGAAATCATATTGAAAGCATTTGGTCTCGCCGTGGCGTGTGTCGCCACGGGCGCTCTGCTGGCTGGCTGCGCACATTCGAACACCCCCAGCAACAAGGACGACAGCGCGTTCGCCTATCTGCTCGACAAACCGTCCACGTGGGTCGAAAACAAGGTCGACACCCTGCCGCCGTTGCCGCAGGATAGCGACCTTCTGCCGTTCGACGTGTCACAAAACACGCCGCTGCAGTTCTCGCTCGATGCCAAATCGGTGAGCGTCGGTTCGGATGGCGTTGTGCGGTACACCGTCGTGGTGACAAGCCCGAGCGGCGCGCGCAACGTGAACTACGAAGGCATTCGCTGCGATACCTACGAGTGGCGACTGTATGCTGGACTCAACGAGGATCACAACGGCTGGGACCGAACGGTTGCCAACGACTTTACTCGCATCGAAAACGGCAACTTGAACGCCTATCATGCGTCGCTATATCAGGACTATTTCTGCGCGAGCAAGATCCCGTTGGGGAAAGCGAAGCAGATCGTTGATAACGTTCGCTATCACCGCACTCAAAGCGTGCTGGTACGCTGAAATTCAGTTGCACCGGGCACACCCCGGCTGTGGATACGAAAAAGCCGCTTCGATCAGTTGAAGCGGCTTTTTTGCGTGTGTGACGCCGTTGGTCACGCTGCCTGCGTCGCTTACCGCGTCCGAATTTCCGTCATCTGGGCTATCGCTCGGCACAAACCTCGGTAAGACGAAGGGTACGCTCAGACGAGCACGAGGTTGTCCCGATGGATCAATTCCGGTTCCAGCATGTAGCCAAGCACCGCCTCGATATCACCGCTGGGCCGCCGCTGAATCAGCTTCGTTTCCGCGCTGCTGTAATTCGTCAGGCCGCGTGCCACCTCCCGTCCCGCAACGCTCAGGCAGGCAATGACCTCACCGCGGGCGAACGCACCCTGCACGCCAACAACGCCGATCGGCAACAGACTCTTGCCTCCCGCCGTCAGCTTCTCGACGGCCCCGTCGTCGATCACGACATGACCGCGCACCTGCAAATGGTCAGCCATCCACTGCTTGCGCGCAGCCATCCGCGCCGTGCGCGCAATCAGTTGGGTTCCAATTGCCTCACCGGATGCGAGCCGCGCGAGCACGTCGGCTTCCCGGCCGCTGGCGATGACTGTGTTTGCGCCGCTATGCGCCGCTCGCTTTGCAGCAAGAATCTTGGTCAGCATGCCGCCGCGGCCGATACTCGAACCAGCGCCGCCCGCCATCGCCTCGAGTTCAGGCGCGCCCGCGTCGGCCTGCTCAACGAGCGAGGCTGACGGATCCCTGCGTGGATCCGCGGTATACAGACCTTGCTGATCGGTGAGGATGATCAGCGCATCGCCTTCGATCAGGTTCGCGACCAGCGCCCCCAGCGTGTCGTTGTCGCCAAACTTGATTTCGTCGGTGACGACCGTGTCGTTCTCGTTAATGATTGGCACGACACCAAGACGCAGCAGCGTAAGCAGCGTCGAACGTGCATTCAGGTAGCGTTCGCGATCGGCCAGGTCGGCATGCGTAAGCAGGATCTGCGCGGTACGGATCGAATGCTGAGCAAACCGGCTCTCATACACCTGCGCGAGCCCCATCTGCCCGACTGCGGCAGCCGCCTGCAGTTCATCAATCTCGCGCGGCCGCTTTGTCCAGCCAAGGCGTTGCATTCCTTCCGCAATCGCGCCCGAACTGACGAGCACGACTTCCTTGCCCTGCGAGCGTAACGCGGCGATCTGCGCGGCCCAGCGGCCGATCGCCGCGTGATCGAGCCCGCGCCCGTCGTTGGTGACGAGGCTCGAGCCGACTTTCACTACAAGGCGCCGGGAATCGGCGATGACGGAACGCATTGTGCGCGGTCTCCCAAGATAATGCGTGGTGCCTGATAACGCTCCGCGAAACCGCGTCGCGGGAGCCTGAACGGTCAGAGGCTGCTATTCCTGTTGCTGCCCAGCTTCTCCGCCGGCCTCGCCTTCCTGCTTCTCGCGAAAGCGCACGTCTGCGGCGAGATCTTCGGCCTCGGCTGCACGCTGTGCGTCAGAGTGGGCCGCGATGTAGTCATAGATTGCGTAGCAAAGATTCTCGCAGCCCTGCCCGGTCAGTGCAGATATCTCGAACACCGGACCGTCCCATTCGTAGCGCTTGAGGAAATCCGCCACGCGCGCTTCGCGCTCTTCTTCGGGCACCATGTCGAGCTTGTTCAGCACCAGCCAGCGTGGCTTCTCGAAGAGCGTCTCGTCATATTTGCGCAGCTCGTTGACGATGGATCGAGCTTCCGCGACCGGGTCCACCGCGTCATCAAACGGTGCAAGATCGACGATGTGCAGCAGCACGCCCGTGCGCTGCAGATGGCGCAAGAACTGGTGGCCAAGTCCGGCACCTTCCGCCGCGCCTTCAATCAGACCTGGAATGTCGGCGATCACGAAGCTGCGGCTCGGCCCGACGCGCACGACACCGAGGTTCGGCGCGAGCGTGGTAAACGGGTAATCGGCGATCTTCGGTTTCGCGTTCGATACCGATGAAATAAAGGTCGATTTGCCGGCGTTCGGCATGCCGAGCAGACCGACATCCGCGAGCACTTTCAGCTCGAGACGCACCATGCGCCGCTCACCGGGTTTGCCATCGGTTTTCTGTCGCGGCGCACGATTCGTACTCGACTTGAAATGCAGGTTGCCGAGACCGCCCGCGCCACCCTTCGCGATCTGGACCGTTTGATTATGTTCGGTGAGGTCGGCGATCAGTTCGCCTGTGTCCATATCGGTAATGATCGTGCCGACCGGCATGCGCAGCGTAATGTCGTCGCCGCCTTTGCCATAGCAATCCGCACCGCGCCCGTTTTCTCCGTTGCGCGCCAGATGCTTCTTCGCATAACGATAGTCGATCAGCGTGTTGATGTTGCGATCTGCCACCGCATACACGCTGCCACCACGCCCGCCGTCGCCGCCGTCCGGACCACCGAATGGGACGAACTTCTCGCGGCGCATCGACGCGCTGCCATCCCCTCCGTCGCCGGCGATGACTTCAATCCTCGCTTCGTCAATGAACTTCATGAGTTACTCCGTCCCGTGTTTGATGCTATTTTGCCGCGCCCTTTGCGCGTTGACCAATCGTACGAATGGCCAGCCACCGTTGCAGGCGGCAATGAAAAAGGCCCCGCCAACTTCGCGGGGCCTTTGTTCCGGTCCTGAAGCCCGTGCCTGATTAAACTCAGGCGGCTGCCGGGACTACGTTGACCAGATGCTTCTTGTCAGCGCCTTTCGTGGTGAACTTGACGTGGCCGTCCGTCAGCGCGAACAGGGTGTGATCCTTGCCGATACCGACGTTTTCACCCGGGTGCATACGCGTGCCGCGTTGGCGCACGATGATGCCGCCAGCGTTGATGGCCTGACCGCCGTACACTTTCACGCCGAGACGTTTCGACTCGGAGTCGCGGCCGTTCCGGGACGATCCGCCTGCCTTTTTGTGTGCCATGTGATTGCTCCTTGACCGGTGCGCTTACGCGTTGATCGCGTCGATGCGCAGTTCGGTGTAGTTCTGGCGGTGGCCGCCATGCTTCTGGTAGTGCTTCCGGCGACGCATCTTGAAGATGGTCACTTTTGCATGACGACCTTGGGACACGACGGTAGCCTTGACGGAAGCCCCACTGACCAGCGGCGTACCGAACTTAATCGATTCGCCTTCGCCCACTGCGAGAACCTGGTCGAGCGTGATTTCAGCGTCAATGTCTGCCGGTATCTGTTCTACTTTAAGTTTTTCGCCGACAGCAACCTTATACTGCTTGCCGCCGGTTTTTATGACCGCGTACATTGAGAACCTCACTCTGTATTCATTTTCCCGACGCACCACGCGCGGAAACCCGTGATTATACATAGAGTTAGCTGTTCGGTCAAAAGCGGTTGACAACCGGCCGGAAGGCCGCCATTCCTGGCTGAATGGCCAAACAGGCGCGGATCTCGCGGTCTGCGGCGCGGAATGGACGCGATTCGCCTTATAATTCGCGGCACTACCCCTATTCGCCATCATGTCGTCGACTGCCACCCCTTCCCCCAACGCCGCCAGCCTCCTCGCCCCGATTGCCGAAGACATGCAACAGGTGAATCGCGTTATCCGGCACCGTCTGGCGTCCGAGGTGATGCTGATCAACCAGATCTCCGAGTACATCATCGGCGCCGGAGGCAAGCGCCTGCGCCCCGCGCTGCTGCTGCTCGTGGCTGGCGCACTTGGCGAGATGAGAGGCGCGAAACACGAACTGGCTGCGGTTGTCGAGTTTATCCATACGGCCACGCTGCTGCATGACGACGTCGTCGACGAGTCCGATCTGCGCCGCGGCCGCCAGACCGCCAATGCGCTGTTTGGCAACGCGGCGAGCGTGCTGGTGGGCGATTTCCTGTACTCGCGCTCGTTCCAGATGATGGTCGGGGTTGGCAAGATGCGCGTGATGGAGATTCTGTCCGAGGCGACCAACATCATCTCCGAAGGAGAAGTGTTGCAGCTTCTGAATATGCACGACGCCGACGTCGATGAAGCCCGCTACATGCAGGTGATCCGCTACAAGACGGCAAAACTGTTCGAGGCCGCGGCCCAACTCGGCGCCGTACTTGCCGGCGCCGACGCTACGATCGAATCGGCCGCCGCGGAATTCGGCCGCCGCATCGGCACTGCGTTCCAGATCATGGACGATTGGCTCGACTACACGGGCACGGCAGAATCAATGGGCAAAAACGCCGGCGACGACCTCCGCGAAGGCAAGCCCACGCTACCCCTCATTTATCTGATCGAGCGCGGCACACCGGAACAGTCAGCACTTGCGCGCGAGGCGATCGAACAGGGCGGCACCGACCGCTTCGAAACCATTTTCGAAGCCATCACACGCTCGGGCGCACTGGATCACACGCTCGAATGTGCGAAGAAGGAGGCACAGGCCGCCGCTGCCGCAATTTCTTCGTTTCCCAATTCCATTTACAAAGAAAGCCTGCTAGAATTATGCTCTTACTCGACGGCGCGGCAGTCCTAAACAAGACTGGAACGCTGTTGTAGTCCAAGCAGTACAATTCGGGGTGTAGCTTAGCCTGGTAGAGCGCTACGTTCGGGACGTAGAGGCCGGAGGTTCGAATCCTCTCACCCCGACCAGAATTTTGAAAAACCGCGCAGAGACTGCGCGGTTTTTTTTCGCCTGTACAGCGTGCACGGGCTACCTGCCTATGCCATTCGGCCGGGCCAGCGCATCTGGCACCCTCTGCTATATTCTGCCCATCCCATCTCCAATACTTCGCGACGCGTGGAACAAATTCCCTTATGGGCGCAAATAGGCGCCATCCTCCTGTTGCTTGTCTGCTCGGGTTTTTTTTCCATCTCGGAGACGGCAATGATGGCGCTGAATCGCCATCGCCTGAAGCACCTCGCAAATCAGGGCACGCTCGGCGCGAAGACTACGCAGGCGCTTCTGGCACACACCGACCAACTGCTGAGCGTCATCCTGATCGGCAACAATCTGTTGAACACGATCATTCCGGTGATGACCACGTCGATCGCTCTGCGCACCTTCGGCCATGATAATCTGGTGCTGTCGATCGCGACCGGCATCGTCGCATTTCTGATCATCGTATTTGCAGAAATCACACCCAAAATCGTCGGCGCAACGTTTCCGGAAAAAATCGCACTGCCTGCCAGCCTGCTGATCGCGCCGATGATGCGCATCGCGCGGCCTGTCATCTGGTTCGTCAATCTGTTCGCAAATGGCATCCTGCGCCTGCTGCACATCAACACAAAGGGGGGCCGCGACCAGCGCCTGTCCACCGAGGAACTGCGCACAATCGTGCTTGAATCCGGCAGTTTCATGCCGACCAAGCACCGCAGCATCCTGTTGAACCTGTTCGACCTCGAAAACATCTCGGTCGAAGACGTGATGATTCCGCGCCGCCGCATTGAGGCACTCGACTTCGACGCACCGTTCGAGCAGATCCTGCATCAGCTCGAGACCTGCTATCACAACAAGCTTATCGTCTATCAGGGCGACATCGACCGGGTGCTCGGCGTTCTGCACGTGCGCAAGACGCTAGCGGCGCTTCACAACCAGGAGCTGGAGCGCGAAACGTTGCGTGAACTGCTGGCCGAGCCTTATTTCGTACCGACTGGTACCCCGGTGTTCCAGCAACTCCAGTATTTTCAGGAAAGCCGTCAGCGCACCGCGCTCGTCGTGAATGAATACGGCGAGCTGCAAGGTCTGGTGACACCGGAAGACATCATCGAGGAACTGATCGGTGAGTTCACCACGTCGATCCCGCGTAGCGCAAGTTCACGTGGTGGCTGGGATGAGAACGGCGAATGTATCGTGGCCGGCAGCATGCCTTTACGCGAGTTGAACCGCTGGCTGCACCTCACGCTGCCCACCGACGGCCCGAAGACGCTCAACGGCCTTATTCTCGAGATCCTCGAAGAGATTCCCGAAGGCGACGTCTGCGTGCGCATCGGCGACGTGAAGCTCGAAGTCATGCGTAGTGACGATCAGGCTATTCGCACCGTCAAGATATTCCGTCCGGGCCCAGGTGCTGGCACAAAAGTAAAAAAAACACATCGAGACTAGCCGGATGGCCGAATGGTGCATCGGCACGCGATTCACGATGATGGAGCCATCGTGTTCTACAGGCGGCTTCCGGCCGGTTTTCGATGCACTCCTCCGCTCCTCATTTCAAGCCCTCCAACGCTGCGTGGTCTCGCCCGGCAACTACCGCTGGATCGCCGGTCAACTCCGTCGGCGGTGCCCCGGATGCTCCATCTGCAGCAGCGCCGCATGCAAACCGCGCTTTCGCCGTTTCAGTGACTGAAGCGTCCCCCGCTGTCGGCGCCGACAGCACTCCCGCCGTTCAGCTCCTGACCGATACGCTCCTGGAAGCAACACGCCGCGACGCGTCGGATCTGCACATTGAACCCGCTGAACAAGGTTGGCGGATACGCCTGCGGATTGACGGCGTATTGCATGAGTTCGCACGGCCGCCCTCCCATCTGCGCGATGCGTTTATCACGCGCGTGAAAGTGCTCGCCCGCATGGATATCGCCGAGCGTCGTATCCCGTTGGACGGCCGGCTGCGCCTCACGGTGGCACCAGGTCGGACCGAAGACTATCGCGTCAACTCACTTCCGACGCTGCACGGTGAAAAGCTCGTCCTGCGGCGTCTGGAAGCGCTGCCGTCGACTTTGTCGCTCGACGCGCTCGGACTTGATCCCTTGCAGGGCGAAGCAGTCGCCGCAGCGATCCGTGCACCACACGGCCTCGTGCTGGTAACCGGACCGACCGGTAGCGGAAAAACGCTGTCGCTGTATTGCTTCCTGCAGATGCTCAACGCAGAAACGCGCAACATCTGTTCGGTCGAAGACCCCGCCGAAATCCAGCTGGCAGGCATCAATCAGGTCAGCGTCCGCGAGAACGCGGGACTTACGTTCGCCGTCGCGCTGCGGGCGTTCCTCCGCCAGGATCCGGATGTGATCATGGTCGGCGAAATTCGCGACGAAGAAACGGCGGATGTCGCGGTGAAGGCCGCGCAGACCGGCCACCTCGTACTCTCGACGCTGCATACAAACGATGCGCCCGCCGCCATCGCGCGCCTGATCGACATCGGCGTGGAGCCGTACAACCTCGCGGCAGCATTGCGTATGGTGACGGCACAACGTCTCGTCCGACGGCTCTGCGAAGCGTGCCGGACACCGGAGAACGAGTCGGGGACCGCCCTGCGCGCGGCCGGCTTTTCGGCGGATCAGGTCGGCGGCTGGCATCCCTATGCGGCGCGCGGCTGCCCCGCGTGCCACCGTATCGGCTATCGCGGTCGCATCGGCGTACATCAGGTGATGGCGGTGTCCGACGCGACCCGCGAACTGATCGTCGCGCGCGCGGGCGCTCATGCCGTCGCGAAGCAGGCACATGCCGAGCATGTCACTACGCTCCGCGAAGCCGCCCTGGCGCGGGTGCGGGACGGTACAACCAGTCTCGCAGAAGCGCTCGCAGCCACCGAGATCGCATGAGGACCTCCGGCTCATCCCTCGAGGCATCGCCCGATCTGCGCTTTTCCTGGCGTGCCGTTGATGCCAACGGTCTGCGACGTGCGGGCAGCGTGATTGCGCCGGATGCAGGCACCGCCCGCGCAATGCTAAAGCGTGACAGCCTGTACGTGTACGAACTCGACGCACGTGGTGAAGCGCCTCGCCCGAAAGCGCGCGCCACCGAAGTCACCTTGTTCACGCGCCAGCTCGCAAGTCTTCTTCGCGCCGGTTTGCCGCTCGCGCCAGCGCTTGAACTCCTCGCGCAATCATCGGGACGACGCGACGGGCGCGGCATGTCGCGAATCGTCGGTGCCCTCGCTCGCGATATTACCTCGGGGCTGCATTTTTCCGACGCGCTCGCGCGACACCCCACGCAGTTCAATTCACTTTATTGTCAGTTGATAAGAGTAGGTGAAGCATCGGGTGCGCTGGCTACGGTGTTGGCGCGCGTCGCCGACGACCGCGAACGCGCCGCCGCGCAGCGTGCGAAGGTGCGCGCCGCCCTCACCTATCCGGCAGCGATCCTGCTGCTCGCACTCGCCATTACAGCTGCGCTGCTGGTCTGGGTTGTGCCGACGTTCCAGCAGATCTTTGATGGCTTCGGTGCAAAGCTCCCTCTGCCGACCCAGTTCGTGATCGCGCTATCTGCGGGCGTCGCAAGATGGAGCGTGCCCACGCTCGCATGCATCGTGATGACTGTGCTCGTGACGGCATACGTGCTACGGCGATCCGACACCGCGCGTAAATCGTTCGCACGCTTTTCGCTCCGGCTGCCCATCGCAGGGGCTCTGCTGACGACGCTCTGCGCGGCCCGCTGGAGCCGTGCCCTCGGCACATTGCTGTCCGCGGGCACGCCGCTTATGGACGCATTCGACTCACTGACACACGCCACCGGCAATGCTTTCTTCGACAGCGCTACAGTCGACATTGCCGCACGCCTGCGGCGCGGGGAACGGCTCGCAGCCGCGATGCGCGCAACGCGCTGTTTTCCAGCAGAGATCGTTCAGCCCGTCGCCGTTGCCGAGGAGTCAGGCGCCCTGGGAGCGATGCTGAACGACGTGGCTTCGCTTGGCGACCGTCAGGTCGACGAAAAGATCGGCACGCTCGCAAGCCTGTGCGAACCGCTCGTCATCGTGGTACTGGGTGGGCTGGTCGGCGGCCTTGTAATCGCGATGTATCTTCCCATCATTCAACTCGGCAACGTGGTGTAGCATCGCTGCCAAATCCAAATCATTTTGCCATGCGCGCTATCCTGTCCGTGCCCGAGTCCCCGTTCAACAACCCGTTGAGCCACATCACAGCCAACCTGAGCGCGGCGTTCGGTACGCTCCCCACGGGGTTACAGATCGCGTTCGCGATTGTGTTCGGACTCGTCATCGGCAGCTTCCTGAACGTCGTTGTACATCGGTTGCCTATCATGCTCGAACGTGCCTGGCGTGCCGAGGTCAGCGAAACGACTGGACAGCCGCCCGCAGACGACGGTTTGCCCGGCCGCTACAACCTGTGGCTGCCACGCAGCGCCTGCCCGCACTGCGGCCATACGCTGAAGGCGTGGGAAAACATTCCGTTGTTGAGCTATCTGGTGCTGCGTGGCCGTTGTTCGCAATGCCACACGCGGGTCAGCCGGCGCTATCCGGCAATCGAACTCGTCAGCGCCGCGTGTGCGGCAGGTGCACTCGTCACGTTCGGCGCGACGGGCGCAGCGCTGGCCGCGTTCGGTCTGTGCGCCGCACTGCTCGCCATGAGTGCCATCGACATCGATACGCACCTGTTGCCGGACTCCATAACGTTGCCGCTGCTATGGGCCGGGCTGATCATCAACTTCGACGGCACGTTCGCAACGCTGCATGACTCAGTGCTCGGCGCGATCGCAGGATATCTTGCGCTATGGTGCGTGCATTGGCTGTTCAAGCTCGTGCGGGGTATCGAAGGGATGGGCTACGGCGACTTCAAGCTTCTCGCCGCTTTGGGCGCGTGGCTCGGCTGGGCCGCGCTGCCTCAGATCGTGTTGATTTCGGCCGTGACGGGCGCGGTGGTTGGTCTCCTGGCAACCTGGCGCGGCCGCATGCGCTTCGAAGAGCCGCTGCCGTTCGGTCCGTACCTTGCCGCCGGCGGCGCTGCTACGCTCTTTCTCGGCACGCCGCTTTATCAGATTCTCGGAGGCTGAGACATGTTTGCTGTGGGACTGACGGGCGGAATCGGCAGCGGCAAATCGACAGTCGCGGATCTTTTCGCCGCGCGCGGCGTTCCGATCATCGACACCGATCTGATCGCGCATCGCATTACAGCATCCGGCGGTGCAGCGATGCATAAGATCACGAGCGAATTCGGCACACCGTTTGTGGCGCCGGACGGCTCGCTCGATCGCGCGAAAATGCGCGCGCTGATCTTCAGCGACGACACCGCCCGGGAACGGCTCGAAGCGATCACGCATCCGCTGATCCGCGGCGAGACCGAACGCGAACGCAACGAAGCGCGTGGCCCGTACCTGATGGTCGTGGTACCGCTGCTCGTCGAATCGGGCAACTGGAAGACACGCGTGAACAGGGTGCTGGTCGTCGACTGTGCAGTCGAAACGCAGATTGCGCGCGTGATGCGCCGCAACGCGTTCACGCGCGAACAGGTCCTCGCGATCATCTCGCGGCAGGCGACCCGGGACGAGCGCATCGCTGCTGCTGACGACGTGATCGTCAATGAAGGTGCGTCCGTCGAATCACTTGCTGAAGAAGTCGATGAACTGCATCGCCGGTATGTTGCCCTTGCTGGCGGTCCGTGACACGTTGACGTCACCCGACCAGCACGGATGACTGCAGCCGTATTGCGCACGCCGCAGCGAAGACGCTGGCAAGCAAAGGCAACGCTCATGCTGCGCAAGGCGTGCAGAACACGGGCGACGCGCCTTGCGCAGCACCCGTCCACCGCAAGCGTAAATGCCGCGCAGAAAATGCGCGCGAACCCGCGGAAAAAGTGTGTGATTGCTAGGGTAGTCGCACGGCATTAGAATGTCCTGCAATCCCGTCACCGACCACGCCAGAGGCGAGCGCGCTTGATCCTTTACGAGTATCCCTTCAACGAGCGAATCCGTACGCTGTTGCGCCTCGAGGACCTGTTCGAGCGTTTCACGTTCTTTCTGACCCAGGAGGACGCCAGGGAGCACCACGTCGCGCTGACAACCCTGTTTGAAATCTCCGAAGTCGCGGGCCGCGCGGATCTGAAGTCGGATCTGATGAAAGAGCTCGAGCGGCAACGTCAGACGCTTGTGCCGTTCCGCGGCAATCCGGGTATCGAGCAAAATGCGCTCGAGGCTGTCCTCGGTGAGATCGAGCAGACGCTGGCAGGACTGACGCAGATGCAGGGTAAGACTGGCCAGCATCTTGCAGACAATGAGTGGCTCACTAGCATTCGCAGCCGCGCCATCATTCCCGGCGGAACCTGCAAGTTCGATCTGCCGTCTTATTACGCATGGCAGCAGACGCATCCCGATCAGCGCCGGCAGGACATTGCCAAATGGGTTACTCCGTTGCTGCCGCTGCGGGACGCCGCAACGATCGTGCTGCGGCTCGCGCGCGAATCCGGTCAGGCGTCGAAAGTGATGGCGATGCAGGGAAGCTACCAGCAGATGCTATCCGGCCGGTCGTATCAGCTAATGCAGGTGCGTGTGGTGCCCGAATTGCGAGTGATCCCTGAAGCGAGCGCCAACAAGTACATGCTGTGGGTGCGCTTCACCGTTCAGGATGGGGATCTGCGACCGCGCGCAGTCGACGTTGATGTGCCGTTCCAGCTGACTCTGTGCAGCCTGTGAAGTTAAGCGAAGCAGGTCGTGCAGAACCGGCCCTTTGAACGGGCTAAAGCCGCCCCCATATTTGGGCTTGCCCCTGTTTTCGATTGATCGCCTGACCGTATGCCCACTGTCGTCAAATGCCCAACTTGCGGAAAGGACGTCCGCTGGACACCCGAAAACCGCTTCCGCCCATTCTGTTCCGAGCGCTGCAAGCAGATCGACCTCGGCGCCTGGGCTGCCGAGAAGTACAAGATCGGCGGCACTGATGAAGAACCGCCTTCTGACGAAACACCTTCGAGCGGCTACAACCCGCATTGATACCAGGCGACTGGTCTCGACCGGCCGCGAGACAATCCTCTACTTCTCCGCCGCGAGCCACTCCAGCACCGGAATGGTCGCCGGCAAAAGAGGCGACACGTCTGCGGGCAACGTCTGCCAGACGAAGGCCTGACCTTCCCGTCCGTGCGGCTCGCCGCTCCAGTCCGTCACCTTGCAGAAATAGAGCCGCACGTATGCATGCGGGTAATCGTGTTCGAGCGTATGCCAGCGATGGCTCGTCTTGACGTCGATCCCCAGTTCTTCATGCAGTTCGCGGCTCAGTGCGGCTTCGACCGATTCACCGTGCTCCAGCTTGCCACCGGGGAATTCCCAGTAGCCTTCATACGGCTTGCCGGCCGGCCGCTGCGCGAGCAGATAGCGTCCGTCCGGCTGCACCAGCACGCCGACGGCCACTTCCGTCACCGGCCGGGTGCCGGACTTCTCCGCCGCGCCGGTCATGCCAGGGGCGCCGGCGAAGCCTGCGACTTCCGGCCGGACCAGTCGCGCGCGAACTGCCACGCCACGCGGCCCGAGCGCGACCCGCGTTCCAGCGCCCACACCAGCGCATCGCCTCGCGCCGCTTCGACTTCGCCGTCACCGCAGCCGAAATGCCGCAGCCAGTGACCGACGATCGACAGATAGTCGTCCTGTTTGAATGGATAGAAGCTCACCCACAGCCCAAAGCGCTCAGACAGTGAAATCTTTTCTTCGACCACTTCGCCGGGATGAATCTCGCCATCGGATGTGTGCTTGTACGTCTCGTTGTCGCTCATGTATTCGGGCAACAGATGGCGTCGGTTCGAAGTCGCGTAGATCAGCACGTTGTCCGACTGCGCGGCCACCGAGCCATCGAGCGCCACCTTCAACGCCTTATAGCCCGATTCACCTTCCTCGAACGAAAGATCGTCACAGAACACGATGAAACGCTCCGGGCGCTGTGCGATCAGATCGACGATATCGCCGAGATCGTGCAGATCGTCCTTGTCGACTTCGATCAGGCGCAACCCGTCTTTCGCGTAGGCGTTCAGGCAGGCCTTGATCAGCGACGACTTGCCCGTGCCGCGTGCGCCCGTCAGCAGCACGTTGTTCGCCGGCTGCTTCTGCACGAACTGGCGAGTGTTCTGTTCGATCAGCGATTTCTGCCGCTCGATGTTCTGCAGGTCGTCGAGCGTGATGCTCGAGATAGCAGGCACAGGCTGCAAATAGCCTCGGCGTTGCCGCTTGCGCCAGCGGAAAGCGACGGCCGCGGACCAGTCGATACTGAGGGCTGCTGGCGGAAGCATGGCTTCCAGACGGCCGAGCACCGCTTCGGCGCGAGTCAGGAACTGTTCGAGTTTGTCCATCGTTTATGCGTATTGGGATCGGAGTCAGGAGCGGTAGTCGGCGTTGATGCTGACGTAGTCATGAGAAAGGTCACAGGTCCAGATCGTGGCCTGTGCGTCACCTCGGCCCAGCACGACCCGAATCGCGATCTCGCTCTTCTTCATCACGCGCTGGCCGTCTTCCTCGCGGTAGTCAGGGTTACGACCACCGGCCTTCGCGACCAGCACGTCGTCGAGATACAGGTCGATCTTGTCGACATCGAGATCGTTCACGCCGGCATAACCGATTGCGGCGAGAATCCGG
This sequence comes from Paraburkholderia sp. BL10I2N1, assembly GCF_004361815.1. Taxonomy (NCBI): domain Bacteria; kingdom Pseudomonadati; phylum Pseudomonadota; class Betaproteobacteria; order Burkholderiales; family Burkholderiaceae; genus Paraburkholderia; species Paraburkholderia sp. BL10I2N1. The sequence goes on from NZ_SNWA01000001.1 coordinate 976,258, forward strand.
CCCAGGTTCGGATCCGAGGCGTAGAACGCGGTCTTGACCAGCGGCGAGTGTCCGATTGCGTAGGCGATCTGCCGGCATTCGGCCATGTCCTTCCCACCCTGGACCTGCACCGTCATGAACTTCGTCGCGCCTTCGCCATCGCGTACGATCAGTTGAGCGAGGGTCTGCGCGACTTCGGTGACGGCATCGCGCAACGCCGCGTAGGCTGGCGAATCGGTCGACGTCACAGCCGGCAGGCTCGACTTGCCCGATGCAATCAGGATGAACGAGTCGTTGGTCGATGTATCGCCGTCGATCGTGATGCAGTTAAACGAGCGGTCGGCCACATGCTTCACGAGCGCGTCGAGCACGGGTTGCGCGACGGCAGCGTCGAACGCGAGGAAGCCGAGCATGGTCGCCATATTCGGCTTGATCATGCCGGCGCCCTTACTGATGCCGGTCAGTGTGACCGTGTGGCCGTCGATCGTCACCTGGCGCGACGTCGCTTTGGGCAGCGTGTCGGTCGTCATGATCGCCTCGGCTGCGTCGAACCAGTGCGCGGACTGGCGGTTCGCAAGCGCAGCGGGCAGCCCGGCCTTGAGACGGTCGACCGGCAGCGGCTCGAGAATCACGCCCGTCGAAAACGGCAGGATCTGTTCCGGCGTAACCTCCATCAGGCGTGCGAGTTCGACGCAGGTTTCGCGTGCATGCGCGAGGCCCGGCTCTCCGGTGCCTGCATTCGCGTTGCCGGTGTTCACCACCAGTGCGCGAATGCCCTTGCCGCCCGCGCGCACGCGGTCCAGATGCTCACGGCACACCGTCACGGGCGCCGCGCAGAAGCGGTTCTGTGTGAACACGCCCGCGACCGTCGCACCGTCTTCGACGGAAATGACGAGCACGTCCTTGCGGTTCTGCTTGCGGATATTCGCCTCCGCCCAGCCTAGCGTGACGCCAGCGATGGGATAGAGTTGGGCGGGATCGATCGAGGGAAAATTGACAGCCATGTTCGCGACCTGTCGGAGCTGAAAATGCCGGCTTGCAACCGGCATCGGGGATAGACATGAGCGGACCGGACCGGTGCCGGACCGCCGGGAATCGGCAAGAGCCTGGAATCAGGCCGCGCAGAAACGACGCGGCGCGCTATTCGCGCGCCGCCTTCGATCTTACGCAATCTTGCCGTGGCACTGCTTGTACTTCTTGCCGCTGCCGCATGGACAGGGGTCGTTGCGGCCGACCTTCGGCACGCCGCCGTCGCCGGGCGACGGCGACACCGCATGCGAGCCGTGGCTCATCGCATCGCCGATCATCGCAGCAGCGGCATCGGCCGCGACCGGAATCGCAGCCGCTGCTTCACCGGCTTCCGCGAACTCGGCGTGACGGAATTCGACGTTCTCCAGATGGCTGCCCTGCTCTTCATATTGCTCGGCCGCCTGCTCCAGCTGTTCCGGCGACTGGATCTGCACGTTCATCACCACCCGCGTGACTTCGAGCTTCACCGCGTCGAGCATTGCGGCGAAGAGTTCGAACGCCTCGCGCTTGTATTCCTGCTTTGGGTTCTTCTGAGCGTAACCGCGGAGATGGATGCCCTGACGCAGGTGATCGAGCGCCGCGAGGTGTTCGCGCCAGTTGCGATCGAGCGTCTGCAGCATGATCGAGCGCTCAAACGCGCTGAACGACTCACGGCCGACCAGTTCGACCTTCGCTTCATAGGCCTCGTCCGCGGCAGCGAGCACGGCGTCAACGATTTCTACGACATTGATCGATTGCGATTCATTGATCATTTCCTGAATCGCGAGGTCGAGCTGCCATTCGTTGCGCAGCACTTCTTCCAGTTCAGGCACATCCCACTGCTCTTCGATGCTGCCTACCGGCACGAACTGATGGACGATGTCCGAGATCACACCATGACGCATGGCGCCGATGGTTTCCGTGATGTCATGCGCTTCGAGCAACTCATTGCGCTGCTGGTAGATGACCTTGCGCTGATCGTTCGACACATCGTCGTATTCGAGCAATTGCTTGCGAATATCGAAGTTGCGCGCTTCGACCTTGCGCTGCGCCGATTCGATCGAACGCGTGACGATCCCCGCTTCGATTGCCTCGCCTTCCGGCATCTTCAGACGATCCATGATCGAGCGCACGCGGTCGCCCGCAAAAATGCGCAGGAGCGGATCGTCGAGCGACAGATAGAAGCGCGACGAACCCGGATCGCCCTGGCGGCCCGCACGGCCGCGCAGCTGATTGTCGATCCGGCGGGATTCGTGGCGCTCGGTGCCGATGATGTGCAGACCGCCCGCGGCTTTCACCTGGTCGTGCAACATCTGCCATTCATCGTGCAGATGCTGGATACGGCGGCCCTTTTCGTCCGTGGGAATCGATTCGTCGGCTTCGATGAATGTCGCCTGCTTCTCGACGTTGCCGCCAAGCACGATGTCGGTTCCGCGGCCGGCCATGTTGGTCGCGATCGTCACACGCTTCGGACGACCCGCTTCCGCGACAATCGCTGCTTCCCGCGCGTGCTGCTTGGCGTTCAGCACTTCATGCGGCAGACCCGCCTTCTCCAGGAGGCCGGAGAGCAGTTCGGAATTTTCGATCGACGTCGTGCCAACCAGCACCGGCTGGCCGCGCTCATGGCAATCGCGAATATCGCAAATGACCGCGTCGTAACGTTCCTTCGCCGTCTTGTAGATCTGGTCCTGCCTATCGTTCCGCTTCGGCGGCCGGTTCGTCGGAATGACGACCGTTTCGAGCCCGTAGATCTCGTTGAATTCGAACGCTTCGGTATCGGCCGTGCCGGTCATGCCGGACAGCTTTGCGTACATGCGGAAGTAGTTCTGGAACGTGATCGATGCGAGCGTCTGGTTTTCGCTCTGGATCTTGACGTGTTCCTTCGCCTCAACAGCCTGGTGCAAACCATCCGACCAGCGACGACCCGACATCAGACGGCCGGTAAATTCGTCGACGATCACCACTTCGTTGTTCTGCACGACGTAGTGCTGATCCTTGAAGAACAGCGTGTGTGCGCGCAACGCGGCATACACATGGTGCATCAGGGTAATGTTCTGTGGTGCGTAGAGGCTTTCACCTTCACCGATCAGACCCCACTCGGAGAGCAGACGTTCGGCCTTCTCGTGGCCCGATTCGGTGAGGAACACCTGGCGCGCCTTTTCGTCGAGCGTGTAGTCGCCCGGTTTTTCGACGCCCGTGCCGTCGGCCTTCTCTTCGCCGATCTGGCGCTCGAGCAGCGGCGGCAGTGCGTTCATGCGCACGTACAGTTCGGTGTGATCTTCCGCCTGGCCGGAAATGATCAACGGCGTACGCGCTTCGTCGATCAGGATCGAGTCGACTTCGTCGACGACCGCGAAGTTCAGGGCCCGCTGCACGCGCGCGTCGGTCTCGTAGACCATGTTGTTACGCAGGTAGTCGAAGCCGAATTCGTTGTTCGTGCCGTAGGTGATGTCCGCGGCGTACGCTTCCTGTTTCGCGCCGTGGTCCATCTGCGACAGGTTGATGCCGACCGTCAGACCGAGGAAGTTGTACAGCCGCCCCATCCATTCGGCATCACGCTGTGCGAGGTAGTCGTTCACCGTCACGACGTGCACGCCGCGCCCGGAGAGCGCGTTCAGGTAGGCCGCGAGCGTTGCGACGAGCGTCTTGCCCTCGCCGGTGCGCATTTCCGCGATCTTGCCGTAGTGCAGGACCATGCCGCCCACTAGCTGCACGTCGAAGTGACGCATATGCAGCACGCGCCTGCTTGCCTCACGGCAGACCGCGAAGGCCTCCGGCAGCAGCTTGTCGAGCGATTCGCCGCTCGCCACCCGCTGACGAAACTCACCGGTCTTCGCGCGCAGTTGATCATCCGTCAACTGCTCGATCTGCGGCTCGAGCGCATTGATCGACGTGACGGTCTTTTGATATTGCTTGACGAGCCGCTGGTTGCGGCTGCCAAAAATCTTTTGTAGAAAACCGGTGGTCATCGGATCGGTGTCTGCGTCGCGGCTTCGCCTGGTCACACGGTGTGTGCATCCGGGAACGGAGGGGCCTCGGCGGCTTAGGTCCAAAAGTGAATTCGAATCGGGGATTTTAGCACGCAGCCCCGGTTGCGCCTGTGTCAGTGGCGAGGTGGCAAAGGGCCGCGCGACACGCGGTCCGGCTGACGTCGGCGCCGGCCTCGCGCGCACGTCACAGGGTACAATCCTGACACCGTCGCGCACGCGGTGCGACGACACCGTCACCGGAAAATATGAGCCGCTTTTCGTCGTTTTCAAGGCCGCTTTCAAAGCAGAACAACGGGTGCCGTCCGCAGGCGGTCGCCGAGGTGCTCGATCGCACCGAAGCGTTTGCGGCGCTGCGCGCCGGGGTCAAGCAGATCGCCGCGCTGGAACGCGACCTTGCCCAATTGCTCCCCGATTATCTGGCGACGAGCGTCGAACCGGGTTTCATCAAGGACGGCGTGCTTGCGCTGTTCGCGGCGCACAACGCGCTGGCGGCACGCTTGCGGCATCTCGAACCACGACTGTTGTCTGAGCTCCAGCAGCGCGGGTGGGCCGTCGATTCGTTGCGCGTTCGTGTCCGCCCGCAAGCCGTAAAGGAACCACCGCCGCCCAAGCAGGCACGCATGACCGCACGTGGCGCCGAAGCGCTGCACGAACTCAGTCAGGCGCTCGAACCTTCGCCGCTGCAGGCCGCGCTGGCCAGAATGGCCGCCCGCCACCGCATTAGCAGCGGGCCAAAAAAATAAGCGGCCCATGTGGGCCGCTTATTGCCATTCTCCGCCGGGGCGCGAGATCCGTCGCCTCGCACAATCACGCAAATGCGGTCTGCGTCTCGTAGCCGAAGCCGCGCGGCGCCGTCTGCGTGTCGTCGAAGGTGACGAGTTCGTACGAATCCTCGTGGGCCAGCAATTCGCGCAGCAGCGCATTGTTCAGCCCGTGGCCCGACTTGTACGCCGTGTACGACGCCAGCAACGGATGACCGACCACATACAGGTCGCCGATCGCGTCGAGCATCTTGTGTTTCACGAATTCGTCGTCATAACGCAGGCCGTCGTTGTTCAGGATGCGGTATTCGTCGAGCACGATTGCATTGTCCATGCTGCCGCCACGCGCCAGCCCCAGCTCGCGCATCATTTCTACTTCATGCGCGAAGCCAAACGTGCGTGCGCGTGCGATTTCCCGCACATACGACGTATTCGCGAAATCGACCTCCAGCGCCTGTCCGGTCTTGTCGACGGCCGGATGACGGAAATCGATCGTGAACTTCAGCTTGAAGCCGAAATACGGGTCGAGACGCGCGAACTTGTCGCCGTCGCGGATCTCAACCGGCTTTTTCACCTTGATGAATTTCTTCGGCGCGTTTTGCTGCTCGATGCCTGCCGACTGGATCAGGAACACGAACGACGCTGCGCTGCCGTCCATGATCGGAATTTCCTCTGCGGTGACATCGACATAAAGGTTGTCGATGCCGAGCCCGGCACAGGCGGACATCAGGTGTTCGATCGTCGATACCCGCGCACCGTCCTTCTGCAGCACGGAAGCGAGACGCGTATCGCCGATCGCCATCGCTTGCGCAGGGATGTCCACCGGCGTGGGCAGATCCACGCGCGTGAAGACGATGCCCGTATCAGGTGCGGCCGGGCGGAGCGTGAGCTCAACCTTGCGGCCGGAATGCAAGCCGATGCCGACCGTTTTGACGATCGATTTGATAGTGCGCTGCTTCAACATGATGGTCTTCTGTTCGATTGAAAATCCCAATCGGGACTTTTTATTTCATAGCGCGAATTATACTCCATCCACTCGACATCGGGTTTTCACCGAACGTATCAATCTGTTTCTCATCATTACCTGGTGGAAAGCGTGACGGGCCGATGTCCGGAACGGAGGCGTTTCCAGTCATCGGCCCGCGTAACGGCCCGTCACAAAAGCGTCATTTCGCCGTTGTCCGCGTGCAACACGCGGTACAACCCGCAGCGAAAAACGCCGCTTACGACTGGCTCAACGTAGCGAGAATACGCGCGGCATCGCTGACTTCGAACTTGCCGGGTGCCTCGACGTTCAGCGTCTTGACCACGCCGTCGTCGACCACCATTGCGTAGCGCTGGGAACGGATTCCCATGCCGCGCGCCGACAGGTCCTGCTCCAGACCAAGCGCCCTGGTAAAAGCTGCACTGCCGTCCGCCATCATGCGCACCTTGCCCGAGGTGTGCTGATCGCGCGCCCACGCACCCATCACGAAGGCGTCGTTGACGGACACACACCAGATCTCGTCAATGCCGGCCGCACGCAACGCGTCAGCCTGCTCAACGTAACCCGGTACATGTCTGGCTGAACAGGTCGGCGTGAACGCGCCCGGCAACCCGAAGATCACCACGCGCTTCCCCGCTGTCTGTTCGCGCACGTCGAAGCTGTTCGGCCCGATCGTGCAGCCCTCGCGCCCGTCTTCGATCAACTCAAAGACGATCGCGTCGGGCAGCTTTTCACCCACCTTAATCATGGCCCTGATCCTTTGCATCGATGCGGTGCAAACCCGCACGTCATCGTGTCGCAGTGGAACCTTCTTCCGGCGACAGTCCCCCGATCCGCTTCGCGAATACGAAGAGGGCACCTGTCCTGGCGGCGCTTCTGCTGAAACGCAGCTTCGTTAGCTGTTCCACCCGCCACGCCTGTGCATCCGCCTGGAGGCACGCGCGAAACGTGCCGCGGCGAAGGCCTGCCCGCGGTTAGTCCGCCTGCTTGCGCAGGAACGCCGGAATATCGTACGTGTCGACACCCTTTTCCTGCAGCGCCTGCACGTGCGAAGCCGCCGTATCGCGCGACGTGCGCCACACGGCCGGCGTATCCAGCGAACCGTAATCCGCCACGCTCGTGTGATGCTGTTGCGGAGCATACGCGTGCTGGTGCGCGCCGACCGGCTGGTTGTCGGTGCCGGTGCGCAAGAGCGTCATCGGTGTCGATTGCTGCTTCTTCGCCGCACGGCCCAGACCCGTTGCCACGACCGTCACGCGCAGCGCGTCGCCCATCGCATCGTCGTACACTGCACCGAAGATCACGGTTGCATCTTCCGCAGCATAGCTCTTGATCGTGTTCATCACTTCGCGCGTTTCCGACAGACGCAGCGAACGGCTCGATGTGATGTTCACGAGCACGCCACGCGCACCCGACAGATCCACCCCTTCCAGCAGCGGGCTCGCCACGGCCTGTTCGGCCGCAAGACGCGCGCGATCGACGCCGGCAACTGTCGCCGTGCCCATCATCGCCTTGCCCTGCTCGCCCATCACCGTCTTCACGTCTTCAAAGTCGACGTTCACCAGACCGTCCACATTGATGATTTCCGCGATACCGGCGACTGCGTTGTTCAGAACATCGTCTGCGCACTGGAAGCATTTATCCATCTCGGCGTCATCGCCCATCACCTCGAACAGCTTGTCGTTCAGAACGACGATCAGCGAGTCGACGTGATCCTCCAGTTGCTGCGAACCAGCTTCTGCCACGCGCATCCGCTTGCCGCCTTCGAATTCGAACGGCTTGCTGACGACGCCAACGGTCAGGATCCCCATTTCCTTGGCGATCTGCGCGACGACCGGTGCCGCACCCGTACCGGTGCCGCCACCCATGCCCGCGGTGATGAACACCATATGCGCGCCGCGCAACGCGTCAGCGATGCGCTCGCGTGCTTCTTCTGCCGCCGAGCGGCCCATCTCCGGCTTGGCGCCAGCGCCGAGACCGGTATTGCCAAGCTGGATCACATGCGTGGCGCGCGAACGCGACAGGGCTTGTGCGTCCGTGTTCATCACGATGAAGTCGACGCCTTGCACGCCGCGGTTGATCATGTGCTGCACGGCATTGCCGCCAGCGCCACCTACACCGACGACCTTGATAACCGTGCCGTTGGTTTCGGTTTCCAGCATCTGGAATTCCATGTTGCCTCCGTCAAGAAAAAAAGTATTGCCGTTCGGCCGTTATTCGGCAGGAGATCGGGCAATCCCCTGTCGCGCGCCAGCCGCCGGCACCAGCGCGTATTTCCGAAAACTTAAAAGTTGCCGAGGAACCAGTCCTTCATCCTCGACAGCACCTGTCCCATCGATCCCGACTGCACCGCGACCTTGCGGCCGCGCATGCGTTGCGCGCGGCCTTCGACGAGCAGCCCCATCGCCGTCGAGAAGCGCGGATTGCGCACCACGTCCGCAAGACCGCCCGCGTATTCCGGCACGCCGATACGCACCGGCTTCAGGAAAATGTCCTCGCCGAGTTCGACCATGCCTGGCATCATTGCCGCGCCGCCGGTCAGCACCACGCCGGAACTCAGCAGCTCTTCGTAACCCGACTCGCGCACGACCTGCTGCACGAGCGAGAACAGTTCTTCGACACGCGGCTCGACCACCGCCGCCAACGCCTGACGCGACAGCGTGCGCGGACCGCGCTCGCCGAGACCCGGCACTTCGATCATTTCGTCCGGGTCGGCAAGCGCCTGCTTCGCGATGCCGTAGCCCACCTTGATGTCTTCCGCATCCGGCGTCGGCGTGCGCAGCGCCATCGCGATGTCGCTCGTGATCTGGTCGCCAGCGATCGGAATCACCGCCGTGTGACGGATCGCGCCTTCGCTGAAAATCGCGATATCCGTCGTGCCGCCGCCGACGTCCACCAGCACCACGCCCAGCTCTTTCTCGTCTTCCGTCAGGACCGCCAGCGACGACGCCAGCGGTTGCAGGATCAGATCGTTCACTTCAAGACCGCAGCGGCGCACGCACTTGACGATGTTCTGTGCGGCGCTCACTGCGCCCGTCACGATATGCACCTTTACTTCGAGCCGGATGCCGCTCATGCCGATCGGCTCGCGCACGTCTTCCTGACCGTCGATGATGAATTCCTGCGTCAGGATGTGCAGCACCTGCTGATCGGTCGGGATGTTGATCGCCTTCGCCGTCTCGATCACGCGCGCGACGTCCGTCTGCGTCACTTCCTTTTCCTTGATCGCCACCATGCCGCTCGAATTGAAGCTGCGGATATGGCTGCCGGCGATCCCGGTGAATACGTTTGTGATCTTGCAGTCCGCCATCAGTTCAGCTTCTTCGAGCGCCCGCTGAATGGACTGCACCGTGGCCTCGATGTTCACCACGACGCCTTTCTTGAGCCCCTTCGATTCGCTCTGGCCGAGGCCGATCACTTCGTAGTGACCTTCGCCCTTCAGCTCCGCGACGATGGCCACGACCTTCGACGTCCCGATGTCGAGGGAGACCAGCAGATCTTTATAGTCTTTACTCATAGCGTGCTCATTGCGTGTGATGTTCTCTTACTTCTTGCCCTTGTCGGGTTCGCTGATGAAGCGCATGCCTGCCGCACGAATCGCGAAACCGTTCGGATAGCGCAAGTCCGCATACTCGATATCCTTCCCCCAACGTTGCGTCACCGCCCCCCACGCCGCGGTCAACCGGCGCGAACGATCAAGAAGCGTGTCCTGGTTTCGCTCGCGGCCGAATTCCACCTCCGTTCCGTTCGACAGCTTCACCGTCCATGCGTAACGCGGCGACAGCGTCACTTCTTCCGGCGTCGCGCCAAGCGGTGCAAACCACTTCGTGAAGTCGTGATAGCGCGCGACGACTTCCTTCGCTGTGCCGTCCGGACCGTCGAAGGCCGGCAGTTCCTGCTCGAGTTCGCCCTGGTTCGCGGTGAACAGGTCGCCGTCCACGCTGACCAGCTGATCGCTGCCCCACGTCCCAAGCGGTTTGTACTCTTCCAGCGTGACAGCCAGTGCGTTCGGCCAGACACGCCGCACGCTCGCGTGACGCACCCACGGCATCTGCTCGAACGCCTGACGCGCGACATCCAGATCGACGGTGAAGTAGTTGCCCTTCAGCCGGCCGACCACACCTGCTCGAACGGTCGGCGAATTGATGTGTTCGGTGTCGCCGTCGATGCGGATCTCGCGCAGCGCGAAATTCGGGCGCTGGATCAACCAGTAAGCGCCTGCCGCCAGCAGCACGAGCACCAGCAACGCATGCAGCGCGTTGGCGGCGAAATTGAGCTGGCGAACGTTGTTCCACATATCTAACGGTCAGTCCTTCAGGGTCAGCGACAGCACTTTCACCACCAGTTCCTTGTAGCTGATGCCGACCGCGCGCGCCGCTTTCGGCGGCAGCGAGTGATCGGTCATGCCAGGCGCGGTGTTCACCTCGAGAAAATAGGGGTTGCCGTCCGCATCGAGCATGAAATCGGCGCGGCCCCAGTCGGTGCAGCCGAGCACGTCGAACGCGCGGCGCGCGAGCGTCTTCATGCGCGCTTCTTCGGCCGGCGCGAGGCCGCACGGAATCAGGTATTGCGTGTCGTCGGCGATGTACTTCGCGTGATAGTCGTAGAACTCGCCCGCCGGCACGATCCTGATCACCGGCAGATCGAGATCGCCGGCGATACACGCGGTGTATTCACCGCCACCTTCGATGCTCTTTTCCACGACGACGATGCGATCGAACTTCGCGGCTTCTTCGAGTGCCGCCGGCAATGCGTCGGCGCTCTTCACCTTGATTACCGCGACGCTCGACCCTTCACCCGCCGGCTTCACGAAGAGCGGCAGGCCGAGCTTCGTGATGATGTCGGTGGCACGCGCCGCGTAGTCGTCGCCGCGCAGCACGGTCTCGAACGGAGGGGTCGGTACACCAAGCTGCTGCCACACCAGCTTCGTGCGGAACTTGTCGAGCCCGAGCGCCGAGCCCAGCACGCCGCTGCCCGTGTAACGGATGCCGTAGAAATCGAGTGCGCCCTGAATCTGGCCGTTCTCGCCGTAGCCGCCGTGCAACGCGTTGAACGCACGCACGAACCCTTCTTCCTTCAATGCGGCAAGCGGACGCTCTGCCGGATCGAACGGATGTGCGTCGACGCCGGCATCGCGCAGGCCTTGCAGCACGAGGCGACCGGAATTGAGCGACACTTCGCGTTCGGCGGAATGACCGCCGAGCAAAACTGCCACCTTGCCAAACTGTTTTGCGAGCTGTTTCGCATCCACACTACTACTCATCTCACACCTTCTCCTGAGCGATTCGACCCGGCACGCCGCCGATCGAACCCGCACCCATCGTGATCACCACATCGCCGTTGCGCACGACAGACGCGAGCGCGTCCGGCATTTCATCCACCGTTTCGACAAAGACCGGCTCGACCTTGCCTGCCACACGGATCGCGCGTGCGAGCGCCCGGCCGTCGGCGGCGACGATCGGCGTTTCGCCGGCAGCATAGACTTCGGTCAACACGAGCGCGTCGACCGTAGACAGCACTTTCACGAAATCTTCGAAACAGTCACGCGTACGCGTGAAGCGGTGCGGTTGGAACGCCAGCACGAGACGCCGGCCGGGAAACGCACCACGCGCCGCCGCAACCGTGGCGGCCATTTCGACCGGGTGATGACCGTAGTCGTCGACCAGCGTGTAAGTGCCGCCGTCCGCCGTCGGCACTTCGCCGTAGCGCTGGAAGCGCCGGCCGACACCGTTGAAATCCGCGAGTGCTCGCTGGATATCGGCATCTTTCACCTCAAGTTCAGTCGCAATTGCAATTGCGGCCAAAGCATTCTGGACATTGTGCGTGCCCGGCAGGTTCAAAACGATGTCGACAGGCGCCGCGTCTTCGCGCATCGCCGTGAAATGCATGCGGCCATCTTTGGCGACGACGTTCACTGCGCGCACCTGCGCGTCGGCCGCAAAGCCATAGCGGATGATCGGCTTCGACACGAACGGCAGGATCTCCTTCACGTTCGGATCGTCGACGCACAGCACGGCGATGCCGTAGAACGGCAGACGGTGCGTGAACTCGATGAACGCCTGCTTGAGCCGCGCGAAATCGTGGCCGTAGGTGTCCATGTGGTCGGCGTCGATGTTCGTGATGACTTCGATTACCGGGAACAGGTTCAGGAACGAGGCGTCGGATTCGTCGGCTTCGGCGACAATGAAGTCGCCCGTGCCGAGCCGCGCATTCGCGCCCGCGCTGATCAGCCGGCCGCCAATCACGAAGGTCGGATCGAGGCCGCCCGCGGCAAGCACGCTCGCGACGAGCGACGTGGTCGTCGTCTTGCCGTGCGTGCCGGCGATCGCGATACCCTGCTTAAGCCGCATCAGTTCCGCAAGCATGACCGCGCGCGGCACGATCGGAATGCGCCGGTGCCGCGCGGCCAGCACTTCCGGGTTGTCGCTACGCACGGCCGTCGAAACGACGACCGCATTCGCGCCTTCGATATTTTCGGCGTCATGGCCGATCGCGATGCGCGCGCCGAGCGCGGCGAGACGGTCGGTCACCCCGTTGCGCGACAGGTCGGAGCCGCTTACCTGATAACCCAGGTTGACGAGTACCTCGGCGATACCGCTCATCCCGGCGCCGCCGATGCCGACAAAGTGAATGTGTTTGACGATATGTTTCATTGCTTTCCTTCTGGGCTCGCGCCCGCCACAGTCGCGCATATCTGCGCGACCTGTTCGGTGGCATCAGGTTTCGCGAGCGAGCGCGAACGCTCCGCCATCTCCGCGAGGCTCTCCCGCGTCTGGCTGCGCAACCAGTCGGCGAGACCTTCCGCCGTCAGATCGCGTTGCTGCACGAGCAGCGCCGCGCCGTGGCCGGCGAGGAACGCTGCATTGGTTGTCTGGTGATCGTCTACTGCATGCGGGAACGGCACGAAAAGCGCTGCCACGCCCACCGCCGCAATTTCAGCGACCGTCATCGCGCCAGAACGGCAGATCACGAGATCCGCTTTCGCGTACGCCGCCGCCATGTCGTCGATGAACGGCACGAGTTGCAGGTTGTCGCCCGTCGCGAGGCCCGCTTCCGCGTAGTTCGCCCGCAATGCGTCTATATGCTTCGCACCCGCCTGATGCACGATGGCCGGACGCTGCGCCGCTGGCATGAGTGCAAGCGCGCGCGGCACGACTTCGTTCAACGCGGTGGCCCCCAGACTGCCGCCGACCACCAGCACGTTCAACGGCCCACTACGTTGCGCGTAGCGTGCTTTGGGTGCCAATGTAAGCGCAAGTTCCTCACGAATCGGATTGCCGGTCCATTCGGCATGCGGCAACGCATCCGGGAACGCGACGAGCACCCGCTTCGCGACTTTCGCGAGCACCTTGTTGGCAAGGCCGGCGATTGAATTCTGTTCATGCAGCACAAGCGGACGGCCGCTTAGCGCCGTCATCAATCCAGCGGGGAACGTGATGTAGCCGCCCATGCCGAGCACGACGTCGGGCTTCACGCGGCGCAGCACCGAGAGGCTCTGCGCGCACGCACGCAGCAGGTTGACCGGCAGCATCAGCTTCGTCTTCAGCCCCTTGCCGCGCAGGCCGCCAAACCGCACGTACTCCATCGGAATGCCGTGTTTCGCGACAAGCGTCGCTTCCATTCCAGCGGGATTGCCGAGCCACACGACGCGCCAGCCCAACGCCTGCATCCGGTGCGCGACCGCGAGCCCCGGGAAGACGTGCCCCCCGGTGCCACCGGCCATCACCATCAACGTGCGCGAGACTGCGGTCATACCTTGCCTCCGCGCATCAGCACACGGTTTTCATAGTCGACGCGCATCAGCACCGCCAGCGCGACGCAGTTCAGCAAGATGCCGGAGCCGCCGTAGCTGACGAGCGGCAGCGTCAAACCCTTGGTCGGCAGCAGGCCGAGGTTCACGCCCATGTTGATGAAGGTTTGCGCGCCGAACCAGATGCCGACGCCCTTCGCGACCAGCCCCGCGAACGTGCGGTCGAGCGCCAGCGCCTGACGGCCGATCTCGAACGAGCGGCGCACGATCCAGTAGAACAGCAGGATCACGACCAGCACGCCGACAAAGCCGAGTTCTTCGCCAATCACCGCGAGGATGAAGTCGGTATGCGCTTCCGGCAGATAGTTGAGCTTTTCGACGCTGCCGCCGAGGCCCACGCCGAACCACTCGCCGCGCCCGAAAGCGATCAGCGAGTGCGTCAATTGATACGCCTTGCCCTGCGCATAGCGGTCGTCCCACGGATCGAGGTAGGCGAAGATCCGCTCACGACGCCACGGCGATGCCCACACCAGCAAGGTGAACGTGCCCACGGCCGTCGCCACCAGGCCGCCGAACAGCTTGCCGTTCACGCCGCCGAGAAACAGCACGCCCATCGCGATCGCCGCGATCACCATGAACGCGCCCATGTCCGGTTCGAGCAGCAGCAACGCGCCGACCACGCCGACCGCGAACGCCATCGGAAGGAAGCCCTTCGCGAAGCTGTGCATGTATTCCTGCTTGCGCACCGTGTAGTTCGCCGCGTAGATCGTCACCGCGAGCTTCATGATTTCCGACGGCTGCATGTTGGTAATGCCGAGCGGAATCCAGCGACGCGCACCGTTCACGCCCTTGCCGATGTGCGGAATCAGCACGATCACGAGCGCAACGAGCGCAATCAGGAAGAATTTGGGCGCGTATTTGTCCCACACCGAGATCGGAATCCGGAACGTGACGACCGCCGCGACCATCGCCACGGCGAGCGACGCCAGATGGCGCACAAGGAAGGCGTAGTCGTGGTACGACGCATACTTCGGCGAATCCGGCATTGCGATCGACGCCGAATACACCATCACAACGCCGAGGCCGAGCAGCGCGATCGCCACCCATAACAGCGAGTGGTCGTAATCGAGCATCCGGGAGCGCAGCGGGCGCACACCATTGACGGCGCTCGCGAGACCGCTCGCCGTCGACCGGCCGGCCATCGCTTCTCCGCCAGCGGAGCCGCGCTGTTTCGCGAGTCGTGAGCCGAAGCGTTCGGACCAGCTCATATCATCGTCCCCCGTTCAGCCGCGATGTCCTCGACGGTGCTGCGGAACACCGCTGCGCGATGTGCGTAACCCTTGAACATGTCGAAGCTCGCGCAGGCCGGCGACAGCAGCACCGCGTCGCCCGGCTGGGCGAGCGCGCCCGCCGCGCGTGTGGCGTCTTCGAGCGTGGCGTGATCGGTGAGCGTGATGCCGGTGTCGGCGAGCGCGGCGCGGATCTGCGGTGCGTCGCGGCCAATCAGCATGACTGCGCGACACCAGCGGGCCACCGGTGCTGCGAGCGGCTCGAAATCCTGGCCCTTGCCGTCACCGCCAGCGATCAGCACCGCGCGCTGCGCGAGACCGTCGAGCGCGGCGACCGTTGCGCCGACGTTCGTACCCTTGCTGTCGTCCACATAGTCGACGCCTTCGATCGACGCGATCAGCTCCACACGGTGCGGCTCGCCGCGATACTCGCGCAGGCCGTGCAGCAGCGGCGCGCCGGGCAGGCCGATCGCGCGGGCCAGCGCAAAGGCTGCGAGCGAGTTTCCCGCGTTGTGCAGGCCACGGATGCGCAACGCGTCGGCGGGCATCAGGCGCTTGATGCCAATGTTCGGCGCAGCGGTGACCTGGTGCTTGCGACGGCGTACAGGTTGCGGTTCTTCGTGAGCGTCGCGGTCATGTGCTTCGACGAGCCAGACCATGCCGTTGTCGCGCAGCAGACCGTAGTCGCCATCGCGGGTCGGTTCGTTCAGACCGAACGTGACCATTGACGCAGAACCTTCGGCTGTCGGCGCGAGCGCCATCACGCGCGCGTCGTCCCGGTTCAGCACACGCACAGTCTGCGGCCCGAAAATCTTGCCCTTCGCCGCTGCATACGCATCGAGGCCGCCATGCCAGTCGAGATGGTCCTGCGTGATGTTGAGCACCACCGCGGCATCCGGTGCGAACGTGTGCGCCGTCTCCAGCTGGAAGCTGGACAGTTCGAGCACCCAGACGTCGGGTAGCGCAGTGTTGTCGATTGCTTCGGTCAGCTTGTCGAGCGCGGCCGGGCTGATGTTCCCCGCCACCGCGACCTTCCTGCCGGCGCGTTCGCACAGCAATCCCGTGAGACTCGTCGTCGTGGTCTTGCCGTTCGTGCCGGTGATCGCAATCACCTTCGGCGCGTAGCCGCTTTCACCGAGGGTCTTCAGCGCCTGCGCGAAGAATTCGAGTTCGCCCCACACGGGGATATCACGCTCACGTGCCTCGGTAATCAGCGGCAGGAGGTCGGCCGCGAGCGGCGAGAGCCCTGGGCTGATCGCAACCAGTTCCACCCCTTCCAGCAGCACGGACGAAAACGGGCCGCCGACAAAGTCGGCATCGATGCCATGCGCTTCGAGCCCGGACAGGTTCGGCGGCACCTCGCGCGTGTCAGCAACGCGCAGCCGACACCCGTGCCGCGCGCACCAGCGCGCCATCGCGAGACCCGATTCACCGAGTCCCAGCACGAGCACCATCGGCTTTTGCCGATCCCGAAACTTCTCGCCAAACATCGCTTCCTTCCCTTTCGTTGCTTCGACTGCTTAACGCAACTTGAGCGTGGACAAACCGAACAGACACAACATCAGCGTGATAATCCAGAAACGCACGACCACCTGCGTCTCCTTCCACCCTGACAATTCGAAGTGGTGATGCAACGGCGCCATCTTGAAGAGGCGCCGCCCTTCGCCGAAACGGCGCTTGGTGTACTTGAACCACGTGACCTGCAGCATCACCGAAAGCGTCTCCGCGACGAAGATGCCGCCCATGATGAAAAGCACAATCTCCTGACGCACGATCACCGCGACCGTGCCGAGCGCGCCGCCCAGCGCCAGTGCGCCGACGTCGCCCATGAACATCTGCGCGGGGTGCGTGTTGAACCAGAGGAACGCAAGCCCGGCCCCGCCCATCGCGGAACAGAAGATCAGCAGTTCGCCCGCGCCTGGAATGTGCGGAAAGAGCAGGTACTTCGAATAGACCGAACTGCCCATCACATACGCAAACACACCGAGCGACGCACCGACCAGCACGACGGGCATGATCACAAGGCCGTCGAGACCGTCGGTGAGGTTCACCGCGTTGCTCGCCCCCACGATCACCAGATACGTCAGCACGATGAAGCCCCACACGCCGAGCGGATAGGAGATCGACTTGACGAACGGCAGCAGCAGGTCGGCGCGCGCGGGCAGCCCCATCGACAGGCCGCTCCTCACCCAGGCCATGAACAGGTCGAACACCCGCACGTTGCTCGCTTCCGATACGCTGAAGGCGAGATACACCGCGGCGAAGAGGCCGATCACCGACTGCCAGAAATACTTTTCGCGCGACGACATGCCGCGCGGATCCTTGTAGACGACCTTGCGATAGTCGTCGACCCAGCCGATCACGCCGAAGCCGAACGTGACGAGCATCACGATCCAGATGAAGCGGTTCGTGAGATCGCCCCACAGCAGCGTCGATACCGCGATGCCGAGCAGGATCAGTACGCCACCCATTGTGGGCGTGCCGGATTTCACCAGATGCGTCTGCGGACCTTCCTTGCGCACGGCCTGGCCGACCTTCATCGCGGTCAGCTTGCGAATCACCGCCGGGCCACAGACGAGCCCGATCAACAGTGCGGTGATGGTTGCCATCACCGCACGAAACGTCAGATAACTGAACACGCGCAAGAAGCTTGCGTCATTCTGCAGCCATTGCGCCAGCGCCAGTAGCATGCCTCGGTCCTTCTATTTCAGTGTGCAGCGGGCGCTTCGCCCGCTGCGTTGGGTTGTGGACTCGTTACGGCGTCCACCACGCGCTCCATCTGCATGAAGCGCGAGCCTTTCACGAGAATCGTTGCAGCCGATCCGAAGCCAGCCTGCAGTAAATGCGCAACCAGCGCGGGAACGCCGTCAAAGTGACGGGCCTCCGCGCCGTAAGCGCTGCATGCATCGCGCGACGCGTCGCCCATGGCGACGAGCGCATCGATGCCGCGTTCTTTCGCGTACGCACCGACTTCGCGATGAAATGCCGGGCCGTCGTCGCCCACTTCGCCCATGTCGCCCATCACGAGTACGCGCGGCGACGGTTGCGAAGCGAGAACGTCGATCGCGGCGCGCATCGAGTCGGGGTTCGCGTTGTAGGTGTCGTCGATGACGGTTGCGCCAGCGAGCGCGCCGAGCGCCGCGCGCTTGACCTGCAGGCGGCCCTTCACCGCACCGAACGCTTCGAGACCGCGACGGATCGCATCCAGCGACACACCTGCTGCGAGCGCGGCTGCCGTCGCTGCAAGCGCATTGCGGGCGTTGTGTTCGCCGAGCACCTGCAGCGTGATCTCGACGCGGCCTTGCGGCGTGTCGATCGTCAAACGGTTGCCTGCGAACGTAGCGGTTATCGCGGCGTCGGTCGCGCGCTCCGCACTGTTGAGTGCGAAGTCGAGGATGGGGTTGCCGGTGGCCGCGACCCGCCAGATGCTTGCATATGCGTCGTCGGCGGGGAACACCGCGACGCCGTCGGGCCGCAACGCGTGAATCACGCTGGCATGTTCGAGCGCGACCGCTTCGACAGTCGCCATGAACTCCTGGTGCTCGCGCTGCGCATTGTTCACAACGGCCACAGTCGGTTCGGTGATTTTCGCGAGCAGATCGGTTTCGCCCGGATGATTCATCCCGAGTTCGACGACCGCCAGTTGATGCGCTTCCGTCAGGCGGAAAAGCGTCAGCGGCAAACCGATGTCATTGTTGAAGTTGCCCGCAGTCGCGAGGCGCGCTTCGCTGCCCACAGCGGCCGCGAAAATCGACGAGATCATTTCCTTGACCGTCGTCTTGCCGTTGCTGCCCGTCACCGCGACAAGCGGCATCGAGAAGCGACGGCGCCAGCCGCGCGCAAGCGCGCCCAACGCGACGCGCGTGTCGGCGACGCGCAATGCCGGTATGCGCCAGTCGCCCGGGCTACGGGTGACAAGCGCGGCGCTCACGTGACGCGTCGCAACTTCCGGCAGGAAATCGTGCGCGTCGAAGCGGTCGCCCTTCAGCGCGACGAACAGGTCGCGCGGACCTGCGGTGCGGCTGTCGGTCGACACGCGGTCGAAGGTGGCGGACTCGTCGCCGAGGACGGTCGCGCCCGGAATCAGTAGAGCGGCTTCGCGCAGGGAGAACATCGTCATTCGCCACCTCCGCGGGCCTGCGTCGCACGCGCGGCGAGCGCGAGGCGTGCGTGATCCTGATCGGAGAAAGCGCGTTTCTTGCCCATGATTTCCTGTGTCGCTTCGTGCCCCTTGCCGGCCAGCACGATCACGTCTTCGCGTGCCGCGTGACGGATCGCCTGCAGGATCGCACTGGCGCGGTCCTCGATGCGGCGCACCTTCGACGCGTCCTGCATGCCCGCGACGATCTGGTCGATGATCGCGGCCGGCTCTTCGCTACGCGGGTTGTCGCTCGTGACGACCACACCGTCTGCCAGCTTTTCCGCAATCGCACCCATCAGCGGACGTTTGGTCGCGTCGCGATCGCCGCCGCAGCCGAACATGCAGACAAGCTCGCCGCCGCGCGCCTGCGCCATCGGGCGCAACGCTTCGAGTGTTTTTTCGAGCGCGTCCGGTGTGTGCGCGTAATCGATCACGACGAGCGGTTCGTCGTTCTGCAGTCGCCCGCCGAGACGCTGCATGCGGCCGTTCACGGGTTCGAGTTTCTGCAATTCGGCAAGTGCGGCTTCGAACGGCACGTCGGCCGCTAGAAGCGCGCCCAGCACGCCGAGCAGATTGCTGACGTTGAACGCACCGAGCGTCGCGACTTCGACATCGGCGTTGCCCCAGTCCGAAGTCAGATGAAAGGCGGTGCCGGTTGTTGTCGCGCGGACGTTCGACGCCAGCAGCACGGCGTCGGCGGGCGCGTCTTCGCGGTCATTGAGACCATAGGCGATCGTGCGGACCCTGCCTTTTACGTTCCCGATCAGGCGGCGGCCGGTTTCATCGTCACGATTGATCACCGCACAGCGCAGGTCCGGCCAGTCGAACAGACGCGCTTTCGCCGCCTCGTACGCAGTGAACGTGCCGTGGTAATCGAGGTGATCCTGAGTGAGGTTCGTGAAGACGGCGATATCGAACGAGGTGCCGTTCACGCGGCCCTGATGCAATGCATGCGACGACACTTCCATCGCGATCGCCCGCGCGCCAGCGTCGCGGAACTGCGCGAGGCTGCGCTGCAGTTGCGGCGCGTCGGGCGTCGTGAAGCCCGTGTGGACGAGCTGGCCCGGCATCCCGCTGCCGAGCGTGCCGATGATCGCGCAGCGCTTGCCGACCGCCGTCAGCGCCGCGGCGATCCACTGGCTGCACGACGTCTTGCCGTTTGTGCCCGTGACGCCGACCATCAGCATCGCGTCGCTCGGATCCCCGTACCAGCCGCTCGCGATCGAACCGGCGAGTTCATCGAGCGCAGGCACGGCAAGCGTCGTCGCCGGATCGATGGCTCCGGTGAAGTTTTCAGGCTGAACGAGCACGGCTGCCACGCCGCGTTCAATCGCGTTGTCGATGAACGGCCGGTTGTCGGCGCCCTCGACGGCGTACGCGAGAAAGACGTCGCCCGCAGCCAGTGGACGCGTGTCGGCATGCAGATGCGCCGCTGGCTGCACGCGGGCGTGCAGCCAGTTAAGCGCGTCGGCGATCTGCCGGTGCGCGGGATGCCCCGAACGCAGTGCGCTCATCTGAGCACTCCAGGACGGTTCTTTGCGTTATTGGCGATCGTCAGCTTCTTCGCCGCGCCACCGGTGGCGAGTTTCCTGGCCGCGGGTGCAGGCGCAGCGGGCGTGGGCGGAGGCGCCGTATCGTCGGACACGACCATCTGCTTGACCGGCATATCCGGCGGCACATTCAGCGTGCGCAGCGTGTCGCCGACGATCGACGAGAACACCGGACCCGACACCTGACCGCCGAAGTGGCTGCCTGCCGTTGGTTCGTCGACCGAAACGGCGACGACGATGCGCGGATTCGGCATCGGCGCCATGCCGACGAACGATGCGCGGTACTTGGATTTGTCGTAGCCGTGAGCGCCGTGTTTGTACGCCGTGCCGCTCTTGCCGCCGACGCGATAACCCGGCACCGCCGCATCCGGCGACGTGCCGCCTGGCGCGGTCACGGTTTCGAGCATTGCTCGGACCTCACGCGCGGTGGTCGGCGAGAAGATCTGCGGGCCCGTCACCGGCTGGTCGCCCGGCGTGCGGAAGATCGACACCGGCAGAATCTGGCCGTCGTGCGCGATCGCGGTGTACGCGCGAGCGAGCTGGAACAGCGACGCCGACAGGCCGTAGCCATATGACATCGTCGCCTGTTCGATCCGCCGCCAGTTGCGCCACGGACGCAGACGTCCCGCCACCGCGCCGGGGAAGCCGACCTTCGGCGCCTGACCGAGACCGATGCTCGTATACATATTCCACATCTCTTCCGGCTTGAGCGTCATCGCGATCTTGGTCGCACCGATGTTGCTCGACTTCTGGATCACGCCGCCGACCGTCAGCACGCCGAACGCGCTGTCATCCGTGATCTGCGCGCCGTCGAGGACGAAGCGGCCCGGACCCGTGTCTACCAGTGTACTCGGCGAGACGCGGTGCAGATCGAGTGCCAGCGAGATCGTGAACGGCTTCATGATCGAGCCCGGCTCGAACACGTCGGTCAGCATGCGGTTGCGCAGCTGTTCGCCGGTCAGATGCGAGCGGTCGTTCGGGTTATAGGTCGGATAATTGACAAGGGCGAGCACTTCGCCCGTGCGGACGTCGATGACCATTGCCGTACCGGCCTTCGCCTTGAATTTCTCGACGGCGGCCTTCAGGTTCGTGTACGCGATGTACTGGATCTTGCTGTCGATCGACAGGTCGACATCGGCGCCGTTGTGCGGCACGACCTGCTCGTCGACGTCCTCGATGACGCGCCCCATCCGGTCCTTGATCACGCGGCGGATGCCGGAGGTGCCGGCGAGCATCTTCTGGTCACCGAGTTCGACGCCTTCCTGGCCTTCGTCTTCGACGTTGGTGAAGCCGATCAGATGAGCGGTGATCTCGCCTTCCGGATAGAAGCGTTTATATTCTGCACGCTGATAGATACCGGGAATGTCGAGTTCGGCGACCTTCGCGGCGACGTCGACGGGTACCTGGCGCTTCACGTAGACGAACGTCTTGTCTTCGGACAGCTTCGCGCGCAGTTCCTTCTGCGTCATGTCGAGCAGTTTGCCGAGCACGGCGAGCTTGTCCGCGCCGAGATCGTCTGGCACCGATTCGGGAATCGCCCAGATGGCGCGCACCGGCAGGCTGGTCGCGAGCACCAGCCCGTTACGATCGAGAATCTTGCCGCGTGTGGCCGGCAGTTCGAGTGTGCGCTGATAGCGACTCTCCCCCTGCTTCTGATAGAACGCGTTGCCCGGCCCCTGGATCCAGAACGCCCGCCCGGCGAGCGCGACGAACGCCATGAACAGCAGGAACACGACGAGCCGCGAGCGCCACATCGGCAGGCGCACGGACAGAATCGGATTGGCAGAAAACGCGACGCTCTTGCGCGTCGTCGACTTTCTCATCGCACACCTCCGCGGCGCGAGGCGGCAGCCGGCGCGGAGTCAGGCGCCGACGTCGGCACCGGTGCATCTTCGGCTCTGGCGGCTCCCGGGTCGAGCGTCAGATATTGAGTGCGCCCGGTCGTGGCGGACTGCATCTTCAGCGAAGTCGTGGCGATCTGCTCGATGCGCGAAGTCTTCGACAGCGAGCTCTGCTGATATTGAAGCTGTGCGTAGTCCTGCTGCAACTGACGCTCCTGCGACTGGGCGCGCTGCAACTGGATAAAAAACTGACGCTGCTGATTGGTCGCGTTGACGACGGAAAGCGCACATCCCATCACGACGATCAGCAGGAAGATATTGAGGCGGCTCATGGCGCGATCCGCTCCGCGACACGCATCACGGCCGAGCGGGCGCGCGGGTTTGCAGCGACTTCCGCGTCACTCGCGAACACGCGACCAATGATCCTGAGCGGCGGGCTGGGCAGATCGACGGCACGGATCGGCAGGCGGCGATCGACCGCAGGCGCACTGGCGTGCGCCTGCATGAATCGCTTGACGATCCGGTCCTCGAGCGAATGAAAGCTGATGACCACCAGCCGCCCCCCTTGCTCCAGCAACGACAATGCGGCCTCTAAAACGACTTGCAGCTCCGCAAGCTCTTGATTGACGTGAATCCGTATAGCCTGAAAGGTGCGGGTTGCCGGATCCTTGCCCTTCTCACGGGTTTTGACGACGTTAGCCACGATTTGGGCAAGCTCGCCCGTGCTGACGAGAGGCCCAAGACGGTCGGACTCTGCCCGGCGAGCAACAAGCGCCTTTGCAATCTGAAAAGCAAACCGTTCTTCCCCATAATCTCGTATCACCTCCGTCAGTTCCTGCACCGTGGCCCGCGCCAGCCAGTCAGCGGCAGACTCGCCGCGCGTCGGGTCCATCCGCATGTCGAGGGGGCCATCGGCGCGGAAACTGAAACCCCGCTCCGGATCGTCGACTTGCGGCGACGACACACCCAGATCCAGCAACACTCCCGACACGCGCCCTACCCCGCGCTCCGCAACCGCGTCGCGCAGCGAAGCAAAACTCTCATGCACGATTTCGAAGCGCGGATCGGCAATCTGCCGTGCGGTCGCGATGGCAAGCGGGTCCTTGTCGAACGCAATCAAACGACCTGCCTCGCCCAGCTTGCCCAGCACCGCCCGACTATGACCGCCGCGCCCGAACGTGCCGTCCACATAGACGCCGTCCGTGCGCGTAACCAGCGCATCGACCGCTTCTTCCAGCAGCACCGTGCGATGCTGCAACTCGTTTCCCATCGCAGGTGCCATATATGTAAACCGCGATCAGAACGTGAAATTCTTCAGCGCATCGGGCATGCCCTGCGCCATGGCCGCCTGTTCCTTGGCGGCGTAGGTTTGCGCATCCCACAACTCGAAGTGGCTACCCATACCGAGCAGCATCACTTCCTTTTCCAGCATTGCAGCCAGCCGCAGTTCCGGCGAAACGAGGACGCGACCCGCACCATCCAGGTCGACGTCCGATGCATTACCAAGGAAGATCCGCCGCCACCAGTGAGCGTCCATGGGCAGCGCGGCGATCTTCGTGCGAAAGACCTCCCATTCCGGGCGCGGAAAGAGCAACAGGCAGCCGTCCGGGTGCTTGGTAATCGTCACCCGGCCTTCTGCCTGTCCTTGCAGCGCATCCCGATAGCGCGACGGAATCGACATCCGTCCTTTCGCATCGAGCGTCAGCGCCGACGCCCCTTGGAACACTTCTGCTCTCCCCTGCCGGACACCGAAGGCGGTCCGTCTGTTCTTAAAAATTTACCCGAAAAGGCCCTGTGAATCACACAAAAATACACTTTCTCACACTGTCTCCCACTTTAGAGGAACGCTAAACACGGGTCAAGGGAGATACGTGCTTTTTCAGCGAATTTTGTTTGCTAGAACAAGGACTTAGCGCCCCTCGCTCACGTCAGGCGTAAAAATGGAAAATCGTTATAAATGAATGGACTAGTGCAGTTTGTGAAGGTGATACGTGAAAAGTGCGAGGGAAACGCGTGGCGCGCAAGCGAACTGGGAGGAAGAAAAAGGCAGATCGGCGGACGATTGTCGGTGGGCTGGGTGGGACGGCGCGTAGGCGCTGTCCCACCTGAAGAACGACTATACGTAGTAGGCGGTGCGGGTCATGATCTTCGATGCGGCGCGCATCAGCGCCCGGGCGGGAAACGGCAGTTCGATGCCACCGGCATCGGTGGCGGCCTTGCCATGCGCCGCTTCGTCGACGCGCATCTGCTCGACGATCGCCCGTGATTCGACGTCCGCTTCCGGCAGCTTGTCCAGATGGCCATCCAGATGGTGTTCCACCTGTCGCTCTGTTTCGGCCATGAAGCCAAGACTCACGCGATCGCCGCAACGACCCGCGGCAAGTCCAATGGCCAGCGCGCCGGCATACCAGAGCGGATTGAGCAGGCTCGGCCGGGAATCGAGCGCTTCAAGGCGACGCGCGGTCCACGCGAGGTGATCTTCTTCCTCGCGGGCCGCATGCTCGAAGGCCTCTTTGAGGGCGGGCGAGCGCGCGGTGAGTTTCTGGGCCTGATATAGCGCCTGCGCGCACACCTCTCCAACGTGATTCACGCGCATCAGACCTGCGGCGTGCGAACGCTCTTCCGGCGACATTTCGACGGCTCCGACAGAGGGTGGCGGCACCGGCACCGGCCTGGACATCCGCGAGACACCTGTCATTGAGCGTAAACCCCGGTCCAACTCGGTAATCAATTCATCGAGCGTCATCCAGGCCTCCCTCAATCGACGTCTCATCCACTGCGCGCCAGCCCCCGCAAGCCTCTGTATTCAGCGCCCAAAACAGGTGCATACGGGCTCCTCATCTGACCCGGAATCGCGGGCCAAACTGCGATTCTAGACCATGTTGCGTAAACGAAACAGCGAGTTACACCACGGTCTGCTTTTACTTTGAGCACATTAGGCGTTTTGTTACATTACGGGCAACTTCTCGCGAAGTTACTGCAAGGCAGCAACGCAAGACAACTATTCGCCTTGTTAAAAAAATTCGCAATTCCTTGGAGATCATTCGATGAAAAAGTCGCTTCTCGCTCTGGCAGCACTGGGCGCGTTTGCTGGCGTCGCCCATGCGCAGAGCAGCGTGACCCTGTACGGTATTATTGACGAAGGTTTCAACATCAATACGAACGCGGGTGGCAAACATCTGTACAACCTGTCGAGCGGCGTTCTGCAAGGTAGCCGTTTCGGCCTGCGTGGCACGGAAGATCTGGGCGGCGGTCTGAAGGCGCTCTTCGTGCTGGAAAACGGCTTTGACGTGAACACCGGCAAGCTGGGTCAAGGTGGCCTGATGTTCGGTCGCCAAGCTTACGTTGGTATGTCGAGCCAGTTCGGCACGGTTACGTTGGGCCGTCAGTATGACTCCGTCGTCGACTACGTTGGTCCGCTGGAAGCGGGCGACCAGTGGGGCGGCTACATCGCGGCACACCCGGACGACCTCGACAACTTCAACAATGCGTACCGCACCAACAATACGGTCAAGTACACGAGCGCAAACTACGGCGGCTTGACGTTCGGCGGCACGTACAGCTTCGGCGGCCAGGCTGGCAATTTCTCTGCCAATCAGATCTGGTCGTTGGGTGCTGGCTACTCGAACGGTCCTCTCGTGCTTGGTGCGGGTTACCTGAATGCGCGCACGCCGGCAAATCCGGGTGGTCTGTTCAACACCGCTAGCACGACCAGTCCGGCCGCGTCGGCAGTGTCGTTTACGACAAACCCGGTTTACGCCGGCTACCAGTCGGCAAACACGTACCAGGTAGCCGGTTTAGGCGGCGCTTACACGTTCGGCGCAGCGACGGTTGGCCTGACGTACTCGAACGTCCAGTTCTACGGGCTCGGTACGACGTCAGCAACGATCTTCAACCGCGGCTCGACAGCTACGTTCAACAACGGCGAACTCAACTTCAAGTACCAGTTGACCCCGGCACTGCTGGTCGGTGCAGCGTTTGACTACACGCGCGGCACCGCCGTGAACCGCACAAACGGCGCGCCGACCGAGCACGCCGATTACTACCAGGGCGCACTGGGCATCGACTACTTCCTGTCGAAGCGCACCGACGTCTATGTGATCAGCGTGTTCCAGCAAGCTTCGGGGACGGACTCGACCGGCAATTCCGCTCACGCTTCAATCAACGGCCTGACCGCATCGTCGAACAACCGTCAGTTCACGGCTCGCGTCGGTATCCGTCACAAGTTCTAATAAGTCGTAATAAAGCGGTTCACCTCAAAGGCGCCTACGGGCGCCTTTTTTTATGCTCTCGAGGTTTGGCTCCGTGACAGATTGCCTAGCCGGTGGCGACGCCGACCACTCGTGTGACGAAGTTTCCGTCGAAAAGGAAACGGCCCAACGGGTTCGATCCGTCAGGCCGCTTTCTAGAATCTACTGGTCGTTCCGGCTAAGCTTTTGCGTTCTCAAGCGTCGGCATGGGCTGCCAGGAGCCCGCTAACCGCCAGCCAGCTTGAGAGTCGTATCCCGAAAAGCCGGGCCTCACACCCGTCCATCACGCAACTCCCGCCGCAGGATCTTGCCGACATTGCTCTTCGGCAACTCCGTGCGAAACTCGATCAGTTTCGGACGCTTGTATCCCGTCAGTCGCGTCTTGCAGAATGAGAACAGGTCCTCGTCCGTGAGCGCGGGATCCTTTTTAACAATGAAAAGCTTCACTGCTTCACCCGAACGCTCGTCCGGCACACCAACGGCCGCGACCTCAAACACGCCCGGATGCTTCGCGACAACGTCCTCGATCTCGTTCGGGTAGACGTTGAACCCAGACACAAGAATCATGTCTTTCTTCCGATCTACGATTTTCACGTACCCTTTGTCATTCATGACGCCGACGTCGCCCGATTTGAAGAAGCCGTCCGGGGTCATCACCTTCGCGGTTTCGTCCGGACGGTTCCAGTAGCCGGCCATCACTTGAGGTCCGCGAATACAGATTTCGCCCGGTCGGCCGAGAGGCACTTCGTTGTCCTCGTCGTCGCGAATAGACACTTCCGTCGAAGGCAAGGGAAGGCCGATCGTCCCGCTATATTCGGTGACGGTTGCCGGATTGCATGTCACGCACGGCGCAGTTTCCGACAGACCGTAACCTTCGATGATCGGTGTATGAGTTCGTTCGTACCAACGCTTCGCCACCGCTTCCTGCACGGCCATGCCACCGCCGTTCGCGACAAGCAGTTTCGAGAAATCGAGTCGCGAAAACTCCGGGCTGTTCAGCAGCGCATTGTAAAGAGTGTTCACTGCGGGAATCGTTGTAATCGCGTATCCACGCAGCGCCTTGATCATGCCGCTGATGTCGCGTGGATTTGGAATCAGCACGCCCAGACCACCGGTACGGATGGTCAGCAGTCCGCAGACGGTCAACGCGAACACGTGATAGAGCGGCAGTGCCACGACTGTGACGAATTGGTCGATATCCGACCGGTTTGCGCGCGCCGGATCCAGCCACGCCTGTGACTGCAACACGTTGGAGACGAGGTTGCGATGCAGGAGCGTCGCGCCTTTCGCGACGCCCGTCGTGCCCCCTGTGTACTGCAGAAAGGCGACGTCGTCGGGGCCTTGCTGGACGGGCTTGAACGTCTGACGTGCGCCTTCGGCTACGGCGTCATTGAATCCAATGTGACCCGGCAGGCTCCATGCCGGCACCATCTTTTTTACCTTGCGCACGACAAAGTTTACGATGAGCCCTTTCGCACCCATCAGATCGCCCATCGTCGCGACAACGACATGCTTGACGGACGTATTGCCTACGATCGCCTGCAGCGTGACTGCGAAATTCTCGAGAATGATGATGGCTTCGGCACCGCTGTCCTTAAGCTGGTGTTCTAGTTCGCGCGGCGTGTACAGCGGGTTCACGTTCACAACGACGTAGCCAGCGCGCAGAATCGCGGCAATCCCGACTGGGTACTGAAGCACGTTCGGCATCATGATGGCGATGCGAGCACCGCGCGGAATCCCTTTCGACTGAAACCAGCCTCCGAGCTTGCGCGACAGCGCGTCGAGCTCGCCATACGCGATCTGCTTGCCCATGCAGGCAAAAGCCGGCTTGGCCCGGTGTTCGCGAAAACTCTCTTCAAGCAGGGCGGTAACCGACGCGTACCGCGTCGGATCAATTTCTGCTGGAACGCCGGGCGGGTACGATTTCAGCCAGATTTTTTCCATGCGGCGTCTCCTCCTTATATTTTCGAATGGTCGTGCTAAAAACGCATCGTAGCATGCGCGTTCCGGCGATATCCGCGAAAAATCACCGGGTTAGACGCGACCCTCGAACCGCATCGGCCGCTATCTGCAGCCTTGAGCACCGCTGTTGTTTGAGCCGCAATCAGGCGCGCTCGACTTCCACCAGACAATCGTAAAAAGTCGCCGAGCCACCGAGGTCCGTCAAAGCCTGGCTGGTGACCTGATTGGCGTTCCGACCATCCGGTGCAAGCTTTTTCCACCAGATCGACAGGCCGACAACGAGGCCCTCGCGGGCCCGCTCAGTGACCCGGGCGCGCGCCTGCATCGATCCACGATCGTTGAAGATACGCACCAGATCGCCGTCATTGACGCCACGATGGAGGGCGTCGGCGGGATGAATGTCGAGGTGAGGCTCCCCTTCCGTCGAGCGGAGGCTTTCGACATTGACGAACGTGCTATTCAGGAAGTTGCGGGATGGAGGCGAGATCATCGCCAGCGGATACCGGGCGGCCAGTTCAGGCGCCGCATCGGCGGATTCATAGGGTGGCAGATAGTCAGGCAACGGATCGCACCCTTCGTTGGCCAGTCTTGCGCTATAGAACTCGCATTTGCCCGACGGT
Organism: Paraburkholderia sp. BL10I2N1; assembly: GCF_004361815.1. NCBI lineage: Bacteria > Pseudomonadati > Pseudomonadota > Betaproteobacteria > Burkholderiales > Burkholderiaceae > Paraburkholderia > Paraburkholderia sp. BL10I2N1. Next base: position 1,005,384 of record NZ_SNWA01000001.1, read on the forward strand.
GTACGAAACGCGCCATCTGCGAACGGCGCATCGGGGAGATTCAGCCTGGCCCACCCAGTTTTTTTCAGCGTCTCCCAGTCGAATCCCTTGAGCACCGGGTCGCTCCAGCGGAACGCGCCTGATGCAACCGCTTCGTCGCTGTCGTAAAGCGCCGGCTCCTGCAGCCCCATGGAGCGAGCAATGCCGCGGAAGATTTCGGTGTTCGGGCGCGCGTCGCCGACAGGTGGAATCGCCGGCAGATTCACCATTACGTGGGTGTGGCCGTATGACTTGTGTACATCCAGATGCTCGAGCTGTGTTGTCGCGGGGAGGAGCAGATCGGCATAGTCGGCGGTATCTGTCTGGAAATGTTCGAGCACGATCGTGAACAGATCCTCCCGCGCAAATCCGGCTGCGACGCGTTCCGAGTCTGGCGCGACGGCAACCGGGTTCGAGTTGTAGACGATGATCGCCTCGACCTTCGGCCCGAACGTTGTGTCGCCGGGATGCAGCAGCGCATCGCCGATGCCGTTCATATTGATCACGCGCGGCTGTTTCGCCGGCCAGCCCGGCATCAGATCAGGGCGCTCGAGCGCGTACGAGTCGACCGGCGTCCAACCAGACGACGACAACAGCAAACCGCCGGCCCGATCGCGCCAGGCGCCGGTCAGCGACGGTAAACAGGCGATCGCCCGTACCGCGTTGCCACCGCCACGGACACGCTGCATGCCATAGTTCAGCCTGATCGCAGCCTTCTTCGTGCGGCCGTACAGCCGGGCAAGGTCGACGATCACCTGTTCCTCGATTCCGCAAATCTGCGCGACGCGTGATGGCGGATAGGCCATGGCACGCGCTTTCAGTTCACGGAAGCCGAGCGTGTGGTCCGTGACGTAAGCGTGGTCGATCAGGTCCTCGGTGATCAGCACATGCATCATGCCGAGGGCCAGCCCGCCATCGGTGCCTGGCTTGAGCGCAATGTGCTGATGGCACTTTTCCGCAGTTAACGAGCGGTATGGGTCGATTGCAATCAGACGCGCACCTCGCCGCTTGGCCTCCTGCGCTCTGGTCCAGAAGTGCAGGTTTGACGCAATCGGGTTCGATCCCCAGATCAGGATGAGTTCGCTTTTGTCGAAAAACTCCGTGAGCATGCCAACGCTCGCGCCATACGTGTACTTGAGACCCGCCGCGCCTGCTGCGGCGCAGATCGTCCGGTCAAGTTGCGATGCGCCCAGTTTGTGGAAGAAACGCTGTGCGATGCTGTCGCCTTGCACGAGTCCCATCGTGCCGGCATAGCTGTAGGGCATGATCGCCTCGGGCTCACGCCGCGCGATTTCAGTCAGACGCGCTGCGGCCAACCCGAATGCTTCGTCCCAGCTTATCGGCTCAAAACGCCCTTCCCCTTTCCGGCCAGCGCGCTTCATCGGCGTCGTGAGGCGCCTCGGGTGGTGAACGCGTTCCGCATAGCGACTTACCTTTGTGCACAGGACCCCTTGTGTCGGTGGATGATCGGGGTCGCCCGTCACCTTGATCGCCCGCCCATTTTCGACGGTTACGCGCATGGCGCAGGTATCCGGGCAGTCGTGCGGACAAACAGCACGGGCAAAGTCGGCAGGAGCGTTCATCAGATGATCCGTCAGAGGGTGCGAGGGGCGTGTGTGCCGCAATTTTATTACGTGAGCGCAGCGGCAGTCGTTCCGTGTCGCCAAAAATGCGGTTCGGCGTAGAATTGATTTCCCCGGGCTCGAACGATCAAGTCTCGAGCGATATCACGCACGATGAAGCCTAACGCACCATGAAACTGATTCCGGAAATTGAAGCCGCCCGCGGCGAGATTCAGGCGCTGCGACGAACGATCCACGCTCACCCCGAACTGCGTTACGAAGAAACACACACCTCGGACCTGGTCGCCAAAAACCTTGCTGCATGGGGCATCGAGGTGCATCGAGGGTTGGGCAAGACGGGCGTTGTCGGGATTCTGAGACGCGGCAGCAGCCCCCGGTCGATTGGTCTACGTGCGGACATGGATGCCCTCCCGATTCACGAGCTCAACACGTTCGAACACCGTTCGCGCAACAAAGGCAAGATGCACGCATGCGGTCACGACGGCCACACGGCGATGCTGCTGGGTGCTGCGCGACATCTGGCCAGACACGGCGACTTCGATGGCACCGTGGTGTTTATATTTCAGCCCGCCGAAGAGGGTGGTGCCGGCGCACAAGCGATGATCGACGACGGCCTGTTCACGAAGTTTCCCGTCGACGCGGTATTTGGCATTCACAACTGGCCGGGAATGCCTGCCGGTCACTTTGGTGTAACCGAAGGCCCGATTATGGCGTCGAGCAACGAATTCCGCATTGAAATCAAGGGAGTGGGGTCACACGCGGCGTTGCCGCATAACGGCCGCGACCCCGTCTTTACGGCGGTTCAGATTGCGAATGGCCTGCAGGGCATCATCACCCGCAACAAGAAGCCGCTCGATACGGCAGTACTCTCAATTACGCAGATTCACGCCGGAGACGCGGTGAATGTCGTTCCCGACGAGGCATGGATTGCGGGCACGGTTCGTACATTCACGACTGAGACGCTGGACCTGATCGAAACACGTTTGCGCAAGATCGCGGAAAGTACGGCTGACGCTTACGACTGCTCGGTGAACATCAGCTTTCATCGTAACTATCCGCCGACAATCAACAGCAGCGAGGAAGCGCAATTTGCGGCGGAGGTTATGAGGGATGTCGTCGGAGCAGAAAACGTCGATGACGCTGTCGAACCCACGATGGGCGCAGAGGACTTCTCCTTCATGCTGCTCGCCAGACCAGGGTGCTATGCGTTTCTAGGCAACGGAGAGGGCGGACATCGGGATGCGGGCCACGGTGCCGGTCCCTGCATGCTGCACAACGCGAGCTACGATTTCAACGATGATTTGCTGTCGGTAGGGTCCACGTACTGGGTGAGGCTGGCGCAGTCGTATCTGCACAAGCAGTGAAGTTTGACGGTGCGTGGAGAGGTCACTGCTGCGGTGAGGTCATGCCGTCAAGAAGAGCGAATACGCCGACGAACAGAAGATCGCATACGCTTGAAGCAGACGGAGTCGGATACAGCGGCCGCGACGCTGCATGGTGCCGCTTACTTTGCTGCTGCGGGCAGGGTGTGTAAACGCAGAAACCCCACCTTTTCGGGGTGGGGTTTCTGGTGCTGCAGGGGAGCCTGACGATTACCTACTTTCACACGGGCAATCCGCACTATCATCGGCGTGGAGTCGTTTCACGGTCCTGTTCGGGATGGGAAGGGGTGGTACCGACACGCTATGGTCATCAGGCATGACTTGTTGTCGCGCTGCGGGGGTTCTGGGCCCGGGGCAGCACAACCAATCGGGAAGAAGTAGTTGCCGATGATGGCTCATCAGCGGGATGCGGGCTGTGATGTGTCGGGCACAACACCGGTCTCAACCTGAGCGCGTTACCCCCTTCGGGGGTGGGATCACTGTAAGCGCTGAAGCGCTAACATTGATCGACACAAAACACACTGGTTATAGGATCAAGCCTTACGGGCAATTAGTATCAGTTAGCTTAACGCATTACTGCGCTTCCACACCTGACCTATCAACGTCCTGGTCTTGAACGACCCTTCAAGGGGCTCGAAGCCCCGGGGATATCTCATCTTAAGGCGAGTTTCCCGCTTAGATGCTTTCAGCGGTTATCTCTTCCGAACATAGCTACCCGGCGATGCCACTGGCGTGACAACCGGTACACCAGAGGTTCGTCCACTCCGGTCCTCTCGTACTAGGAGCAGCCCCCTTCAAATATCCAGCGCCCACGGCAGATAGGGACCAAACTGTCTCACGACGTTTTAAACCCAGCTCACGTACCTCTTTAAATGGCGAACAGCCATACCCTTGGGACCGGCTACAGCCCCAGGATGAGATGAGCCGACATCGAGGTGCCAAACACCGCCGTCGATATGAACTCTTGGGCGGTATCAGCCTGTTATCCCCAGAGTACCTTTTATCCGTTGAGCGATGGCCCTTCCATACAGAACCACCGGATCACTATGACCTGCTTTCGCACCTGCTCGACTTGTCGGTCTCGCAGTTAAGCACGCTTATGCCATTGCACTATCAGCACGATTTCCGACCGTACCTAGCGTACCTTCGTACTCCTCCGTTACACTTTGGGAGGAGACCGCCCCAGTCAAACTGCCTACCATGCACTGTCCCCGACCCGGATCACGGGCCAAGGTTAGAACCTCAAACAAGCCAGGGTGGTATTTCAAGGACGGCTCCACGCAAACTGGCGTTCACGCTTCATAGCCTCCCACCTATCCTACACAGACCGGTTCAAAGTCCAATGCAAAGCTGCAGTAAAGGTTCATGGGGTCTTTCCGTCTAGCCGCGGGGAGATTGCATCATCACAAACACTTCAACTTCGCTGAGTCTCGGGAGGAGACAGTGTGGCCATCGTTACGCCATTCGTGCAGGTCGGAACTTACCCGACAAGGAATTTCGCTACCTTAGGACCGTTATAGTTACGGCCGCCGTTTACCGGGACTTCAATCAAGAGCTTGCACCCCATCATTTAATCTTCCGGCACCGGGCAGGCGTCACACCCTATACGTCCACTTTCGTGTTTGCAGAGTGCTGTGTTTTTATTAAACAGTCGCAGCCACCAGTTTATTGCAACCCCTTCACCCTTCTGGCGCAGGCCAGTCAAGCTACCGGGGCGTACCTTATCCCGAAGTTACGGTACCAATTTGCCGAGTTCCTTCTCCCGAGTTCTCTCAAGCGCCTTAGAATACTCATCTCGCCCACCTGTGTCGGTTTGCGGTACGGTCATCGTGAAACTGAAGCTTAGAGGCTTTTCCTGGAACCCCTTCCAGTTGCTTCGCCGCCTAAGCGGCTCGTCCCATGCCCTTGAATTACGCGCCCGGATTTGCCAAAGCGCCTTCTCCAACACAGGAACCGGGACTTCCAACACCCGGACAACCTTCCGCGATCCGTCCCCCCATCGCATTTCACAATGGTGCAGAAATATTAATCTGCTTCCCATCAGCTACGCATTTCTGCCTCGCCTTAGGGGCCGACTCACCCTACGCCGATGAACGTTGCGTAGGAAACCTTGGGCTTACGGCGAGGGGGCCTTTCACCCCCTTTATCGCTACTCATGTCAGCATTCGCACTTCCGATACCTCCAGCACACTTTCCAGTGCACCTTCGCAGGCTTACGGAACGCTCTCCTACCATGCACATTGCTGTGCATCCGCAGCTTCGGTATATTGCTTAGCCCCGTTACATCTTCCGCGCAGGACGACTCGATCAGTGAGCTATTACGCTTTCTTTAAAGGGTGGCTGCTTCTAAGCCAACCTCCTGACTGTTTTAGCCTTCCCACTTCGTTTCCCACTTAGCAATATTTGGGGACCTTAGCTGGCGGTCTGGGTTGTTTCCCTCTTGACACCGGACGTTAGCACCCGATGTCTGTCTCCCGTGATTGCACTCTTCGGTATTCGGAGTTTGCTATGGCGAAGTAATCCGCAATGGACCCTTCAACCATGACAGTGCTCTACCCCCGAAGGTGATACACGAGGCACTACCTAAATAGTTTTCGGAGAGAACCAGCTATTTCCAGGTTTGTTTAGCCTTTCACCCCTATCCACAGCTCATCCCCTAACTTTTCAACGTTAGTGGGTTCGGACCTCCAGTACGTGTTACCGCACCTTCATCCTGGCCATGGATAGATCACCTGGTTTCGGGTCTACACCCAGCGACTGAACGCCCTGTTCGGACTCGCTTTCGCTACGCCTGCCCTAATCGGTTAAGCTTGCCACTGAATGTAAGTCGCTGACCCATTATACAAAAGGTACGCCGTCACCCCCTTGCGAAGGCTCCGACTGTTTGTATGCATGCGGTTTCAGGATCTGTTTCACTCCCCTCCCGGGGTTCTTTTCGCCTTTCCCTCACGGTACTGGTTCACTATCGGTCGATCACGAGTATTTAGCCTTGGAGGATGGTCCCCCCATCTTCAGACAGGATTTCACGTGTCCCGCCCTACTTCTCGTACACCCAGTTCTTCCAAACTGTTTTCGCCTACAGGGCTATCACCTGCTATGGCTGCACTTTCCAGAGCATTCGGCTAACAGTAAGGATAAAGAGTACAGGCTGGTCCCATTTCGCTCGCCACTACTCTGGGAATCTCGGTTGATTTCTTTTCCTGCGGTTACTTAGATGTTTCAGTTCACCGCGTTCGCTTCACGTGGCCTATGTATTCAGCCACGGATACCTCAAAAGAGGTGGGTTTCCCCATTCGGACATCTTCGGATCAAAGCTCGTTTGCCAGCTCCCCGAAGCTTTTCGCAGGCTACCGCGTCCTTCATCGCCTGTGATCGCCAAGGCATCCACCACATGCACTTGTTCGCTTGACCCTATAACGAGTGTGTCTTCCCGCCCTGTCCTCTGGGAACAGCAGCAGTTCAACATCGCTACAGGTTGAGTATTCGTGTTGCGCCGTATTCCAAAGCAATCTTTCGATCACCTTTAAAATACATCGATACAATCACAACCCTGATTCACCTACTCGGACACCCATCTCGAGGCACCCTTTCGTGAATCTCTTTACTACTTCTTCCTGATTGTTAAAGAACGACAGCCGATAGCATGATCACCGATCACCTATCACTCTGACTGGCTCAATCGCCAATGCAAAACGCTCTGCACCGCATACCGCCGGCAGAACACTGCGCATTGAGGATTGGTGGAGGATGACGGGATCGAACCGACGACCCCCTGCTTGCAAAGCAGGTGCTCTCCCAGCTGAGCTAATCCCCCAGTCATGCACGCACACCGCTGTGCGCATCCGCTACCCCAGGGGTGCACCGATCAGCCACCGCAGACAATGGTGGGTCTGGATGGATTCGAACCATCGACCCCCGCCTTATCAAGACGGTGCTCTAACCGACTGAGCTACAGACCCCTGAGTCTGTCTTTTTCACAGCCGATAAGCGTGAGCGCTCAACGTTGAACACGTGTTGGCTCGAGAAAGGAGGTGATCCAGCCGCACCTTCCGATACGGCTACCTTGTTACGACTTCACCCCAGTCATGAATCCTACCGTGGTGACCGTCCTCCTTGCGGTTAGACTAGCCACTTCTGGTAAAACCCACTCCCATGGTGTGACGGGCGGTGTGTACAAGACCCGGGAACGTATTCACCGCGGCATGCTGATCCGCGATTACTAGCGATTCCAGCTTCACGCAGTCGAGTTGCAGACTGCGATCCGGACTACGATCGGTTTTCTGGGATTGGCTCCCCCTCACGGGTTGGCAGCCCTCTGTTCCGACCATTGTATGACGTGTGAAGCCCTACCCATAAGGGCCATGAGGACTTGACGTCATCCCCACCTTCCTCCGGTTTGTCACCGGCAGTCTCCCTAGAGTGCTCTTGCGTAGCAACTAGGGACAAGGGTTGCGCTCGTTGCGGGACTTAACCCAACATCTCACGACACGAGCTGACGACAGCCATGCAGCACCTGTGCGACGGTTCTCTTTCGAGCACCCCGGCCTTTCAGCCAGGCTCCGTCCATGTCAAGGGTAGGTAAGGTTTTTCGCGTTGCATCGAATTAATCCACATCATCCACCGCTTGTGCGGGTCCCCGTCAATTCCTTTGAGTTTTAATCTTGCGACCGTACTCCCCAGGCGGTCAACTTCACGCGTTAGCTACGTTACCAAGTCAATGAAGACCCGACAACTAGTTGACATCGTTTAGGGCGTGGACTACCAGGGTATCTAATCCTGTTTGCTCCCCACGCTTTCGTGCATGAGCGTCAGTATTGGCCCAGGGGGCTGCCTTCGCCATCGGTATTCCTCCACATCTCTACGCATTTCACTGCTACACGTGGAATTCTACCCCCCTCTGCCATACTCTAGCCCGCCAGTCACAAATGCAGTTCCCAGGTTAAGCCCGGGGATTTCACATCTGTCTTAACGAACCGCCTGCGCACGCTTTACGCCCAGTAATTCCGATTAACGCTCGCACCCTACGTATTACCGCGGCTGCTGGCACGTAGTTAGCCGGTGCTTATTCTTCCGGTACCGTCATCCCCCCGCCGTATTAGGGCTGAGGTTTTCTTTCCGGACAAAAGTGCTTTACAACCCGAAGGCCTTCTTCACACACGCGGCATTGCTGGATCAGGGTTGCCCCCATTGTCCAAAATTCCCCACTGCTGCCTCCCGTAGGAGTCTGGGCCGTGTCTCAGTCCCAGTGTGGCTGGTCGTCCTCTCAGACCAGCTACAGATCGTCGCCTTGGTAGGCCTTTACCCCACCAACCAGCTAATCTGCCATCGGCCGCCCCTTGAGCGCGAGGTCTTGCGATCCCCCGCTTTCCTCCTCAGAGCGTATGCGGTATTAATCCGGCTTTCGCCGGGCTATCCCCCACTCCAGGACACGTTCCGATGTATTACTCACCCGTTCGCCACTCGCCACCAGGGTTGCCCCCGTGCTGCCGTTCGACTTGCATGTGTAAGGCATGCCGCCAGCGTTCAATCTGAGCCAGGATCAAACTCTTCAGTTCAAACCTGTTACTGTTTTCGGTTGTTTTACCAACCGGTCGCTCACTCAACGTACTGACGAATGATCCAACCGTCTCGCGACGGTCAAACCTTCCTTTCATTACTGTGTGAGACTTGATACTTTCGCCTTGTCCTGACCGGCCCCGAAGAACCCGCCAGCGCGTCGCCATCAAGCGCCCACACTTATCGGCTGTTAATTTTTAAAGATCGATCCGCCTCGCGCGCCGCACCGGTCAGACCACCCTCCGGCACCGCTTCGCCCTGCGTCGCTGCATCAGCAGCAGAGAAACGAGATTATGAAGAACTTCCGCTATGTCGTCAACAGGTTTCTTTAACCACCCCAGCCCGCCAACCACCTCGCAAAGCCTTGCCAACCCTGGCTTCCCGCTTCCCCGCACCTTCTTCCGAAAGCGCGAAAGACCGGAATTCTAGCCAGCCTCCCGCACCCTTGCAAGCGTTATTTTGCTGTGCCTGTTTAACGGTGCTTAAACACGGGTTTGCGCTTCGCGACGAATGCAGCCATCCCCTCTTTCTGATCCTCCGTCGCAAAGAGCGAATGGAACAGGCGCCGCTCGAAATGCACGCCTTCGGCAAGCGTCGTTTCATAAGCACGATTCACCGACTCCTTGACCATCATCACAGCCGGCAACGGAAATTCCGCGATCGTCGCTGCGGCAGCCACTGCCTCCTCGAGTAGCGATGCGGCGGAAACCACACGAGATACCAGCCCAGCTCGCTCGGCTTCCGCTGCATCCATAAAGCGCCCCGTCAGACACATGTCCATTGCCTTCGCCTTGGATACCGCGCGCGGCAGCCGCTGCGTCCCCCCGGCACCTGGCATGATTCCGAGTTTGATTTCTGGCTGACCAAACTTTGCGGTGTCGGCGGCAAGAATGATGTCGCACATCATCGCAAGCTCGCAGCCGCCACCCAACGCAAATCCAGCGACTGCCGCAATGATGGGTTTGCGGATCGAACGCACGGACTCCCAATTGCGCGTGATGTAGTCGCCTTTGTAGACATCCATATAGCTGTACGTGGCCATCATGCCGATATCGGCTCCGGCGGCGAAGGCCTTTTCGCTCCCTGTGATGACAACCGCGCCAATTCCTTCGTCAGCGTCAAATGCTTCGAGCGCCGCGCCCAGTTCGTCCATCAACGCATCGTTTAACGCGTTCAGCGCCTTCGGGCGGTTCAACGTCACCAATCCAACCCGCCCCCGAGTCTCAACCAGAATGTTTTCGTAACTCACGCGTCCTCCCTGTTTTGAATGAAGCGCGAAAACGCTTCGCGCGCCCGTCCCAATGATGCTACCATTCACCAACCAACCGGTCGGTTAATTATTTGACTTAGCTCCCCCAACCTTCAGCATCATCTCCGCCATGACACATCCGCTATTCAAGAAGCATGAAGACACGCTCCAGAAGGCGCTTGCAGCCATCGAGACGCGTGGCTACTGGAGCCCGTACGCCGAAATGCCCAGTCCAAAAGTGTACGGGGAAACTGCAAACGCGGATGGCGAAGCGGCGTTCAAGAGCCATCTGAACAAAACGTTCGAACTCGATCAACCGGCGACCGGGCAAACCGTAGGCGCCGAGGTATCGCCATTCGGCTTCCCGCTTGGCATCCGTTACCCGAAAGCAGACCCCAATGCACTAATTGCGGCAGCAGCGAACGCCCAGCCCGCGTGGCGCGTCGCCGGACCACAGGCATGGGTGGGCGTCAGCCTCGAAATTCTCGAACGTGTCAATCGCGCCAGTTTCGAGATCGGCTACAGCGTCATGCATACGACCGGACAGGCGTTCATGATGGCGTTCCAGGCGGGCGGTCCGCACGCACAGGATCGTGCGCTGGAGGCGGTTACATACGCATGGGACCAGATGCGCCGCACTCCCGCAGATTCGCACTGGGAAAAGCCACAAGGCAAGAACCCGCCTCTTGCAATGCACAAACGCTACACGGTTGTGCCGCGCGGCACCGGTCTCGTCCTCGGATGTTGTACCTTCCCGACCTGGAACGGATATCCCGGCCTCTTCGCCGATCTCGCAACCGGCAACACGGTCATCGTCAAGCCGCATCCGGGCGCGATCCTGCCGCTGGCAATCACAGTACGCATCGCACGTGAGGTTCTGCGCGAAGCGGGATTCGACCCGAATGTCGTCACGCTGCTTGCGACAGATCCGAACGACGGCGCTCTTGTCCAGGATCTCGCACTACGCTCCCAAATCAAGCTGATCGATTTCACGGGCAGCACTCAGAACGGCACGTGGCTTGAACACAACGCGCATCAGGCGCAAGTGTTCACGGAAAAGGCCGGCGTCAACCAGATCGTGATCGACTCAGTAGACGACCTCAAATCGGTGGCCCGCAACATCGCCTTCTCGCTGGCGCTGTATTCCGGACAGATGTGCACAGCGCCACAGAACATCTACGTCCCGCGCGACGGCATCAACACTACTGAGGGCACGATCAGCTTCGATGCCGTTGCCGAAGCGCTCGCCACCGCCGTGCAAAAGCTGGTGGCCGACCCAGTTCGGGCCGTCGAATTGCTTGGTGCGATCCAGAATGACGGCATCGCGCAACGTATTGACGACGCACGCAAACTCGGACGCGTGCTTGCAGACAGCAAAGCGCTCGCGCATCCGGCATTCGCGCAAGCGCGCGTGCTCACACCGCTCGTGCTCCAACTCGACGCTGCGAAGGACGCCGCGCAGTTCACCCGCGAATGGTTCGGTCCGATTTCGTTCGTGATCGCAACCGATTCGACCGCACAGTCGCTGGAGCTTGCCGGCGCCATCGCGGCCGAACACGGGGCACTCACGCTGTCCGTCTACAGCACAGACGACGCCGTCCTGGAAGCCGCACACGAAGCATCGATCTGTGGAGGCGTCGCGCTATCCATCAACCTGACTGGCGGCGTGTTCGTCAATCAGTCGGCGGCGTTCTCCGACTTCCACGGCACCGGTGCGAACCCCGCTGCGAACGCAGCACTCGCCGATTCAGCGTTCGTCGCGAACCGCTTCCGTGTGGTGCAAAGCCGAATCCATGTTGAACCAAAGGCGGTCCCCGCGTAATTCGACCAAATGGCATATGCCGTTTGGCCGAATAGAACGCCGCCTTACGCCCCACTAATATGAACTGACGGCCCGGATTGCAGGCCGGCCGTCACTTTCTGGAACCGGACATGACAGACGCCTTCATTTGCGATGCGATTCGTACTCCCTTCGGCCGCTACGGCGGTGCACTCAAAGACGTGCGTGCAGACGACCTTGGCGCGGTACCTATCAAGGCGTTGATCGAACGCAACCCTGGCGTCGACTGGCGCGCGCTTGACGACGTCATTTATGGTTGCGCCAACCAGGCGGGCGAAGACAACCGCAATGTCGCGCGCATGTCGGCATTGCTCGCGGGACTACCAACCGAAGCGCCCGGCGCGACGCTGAACCGACTGTGCGGCTCAGGCATGGACGCGGTCGGCACTGCGGCGCGCGCGATCAAGGCTGGCGAGGCAGGTTTGATGATTGCGGGTGGCGTCGAGAGCATGACGCGTGCGCCGTTTGTCATGGGCAAGGCGACCAGCGCATTCTCGCGTCAGGCCGAAATTCATGACACGACAATTGGCTGGCGCTTCGTCAATGCACTGATGAAACGCGACTACGGCGTCGACTCCATGCCTGAAACGGCGGAGAACGTGGCCATCGAATTCGGCGTGAGTCGCGCCGATCAGGATGCATTCGCGCTGCGAAGCCAGCAGAAGGCAGCGCGCGCGCAACGTGACGGCACGTTGGCGCAGGAAATCGTTGCCGTCGAAATTCCGCAGAAGAAAGGTGACCCGGTCCGCGTGACAGTCGACGAGCATCCCCGCGAAACGTCACTCGAAGCACTCGGCAAACTCAAAGGTGTTGTGCGAAGCGATGGCACCGTGACGGCGGGTAACGCATCTGGAGTGAACGACGGCGCATGTGCACTGCTGCTTGCAGGCAAGGAAGCCGCAGAAGCATACGGACTGCGCCCGCGAGCGCGCATCGTCGGCATGGCGACTGCCGGCGTGGAACCGCGTGTGATGGGCATCGGTCCTGCGCCCGCCACGCAAAAACTGCTGAAACGGCTCGGCATGTCGCTTGAACAGTTCGACGCGATTGAACTGAACGAAGCATTCGCCTCCCAGGGGCTGGCAGTGTTGCGTACGCTCGGCCTGCGGGATGACGACCCGCGCGTCAATCCGAATGGCGGAGCGATCGCCCTCGGTCATCCCCTCGGCGCGTCGGGGGCAAGGCTCATCACGACCGCGCTCTACCAGCTGGAACGGACAAATGGCCGCTTCGCGCTGTGCACGATGTGCATCGGCGTCGGCCAGGGTATCGCCATCGCCATCGAACGCGTTTGACAAGCCCGCGTTCTGCGCGTGCAAGAGCTGGACACAAAGAGGAGACAACCGATGTCCTATGAAGCGATCCTCGTCGACTTCGACGCGTCAACCTGCGTTGCCACCGTGACGCTGAACCGCCCGGACAAGCTGAACAGCTTCACGCGAGCGATGCACAAGGAACTCAGCGCCGCCCTCGATGAAGTCGAAGCCTCCGGCGCCCGCTGCATCGTGCTGACGGGCGCGGGCCGCGGATTCTGTGCCGGTCAGGATCTTGCCGACCTGGATTTCACACCAGGCGCGATGACCGACCTCGGCCAGGTGATCGACGATCACTTCAACCCGCTGATCCGTCGCTTGCAGGCGCTGCCGTTGCCTGTCATCGCAGCGGTCAATGGTGCGGCCGCAGGCGCAGGCGCAAATCTCGCGCTAGCGTGCGATCTGGTGCTAGCGGCGCGGTCGGCCAGCTTCATCCAGGCATTCGTGAAGATCGGCCTCGTTCCCGACTCCGGCGGTACGTGGTTCCTGCCGCAGCGCATCGGCATGGCGCGCGCACTCGGACTTGCGATCACCGGCGACAAACTTCCCGCCGAGAAAGCGGAAAGTTGGGGCCTCGTCTGGCAAGTTGTCGACGATGCCGAACTACAGAACCATGCAGCAAAACTCGCAACGCAGCTTGCGCAGCAGCCAACCCTGGCGATAGCCGCCATCAAACGGGCGATGCGGGCAGGTGCCACGCAAACACTCGACCAGCAACTCGATCTCGAACGCGATCTGCAGCGCGATCTTGGCGCATCGCATGACTACGCAGAGGGCGTACGCGCCTTTATCGAACGGCGCGTACCACGCTTTGAGGGTCGCTGACATGTCCGCACAGCCCGACGCCAGAATGACACCCGACGAACTCGCACGCGCCACCGCGCAGTCCATGTACGACGCGGACGCCTGCAGCCAGGCGCTTGGCCTCAAACTCCTTGAAGTCCGCGCCGGATACGCGCGAATGCACATGAAAGTTCGCCCCGACTTCCTGAACGGCCATCAGATCTGCCATGGCGGCCTGATCTTCACGCTAGCCGATTCCACGTTCGCATTCGCCTGCAACTCATACAACGTCAACACCGTAGCGTCGGGCTGCTCGATCGAGTTCCTGCGTCCGGTTCCAGCCGATGACGAGCTGACGGCCGAAGCCACCGAACAGACGCTGAGCGGACGCAACGGTATCTACGACATCCGGGTGACGAACCGCGCGGGCGAGACAGTCGCGATGTTCCGCGGCAAGTCCGCGCAAATCCGCGGCACCGTGATTCCAGGCGACCGGTAGGTCGCCATAGCTTTTGCTGCCTGGCAACGGGCGAACCGCGTCCTATTCTAATGACTGAAGATGCAAAGGAGACATTCGATGACAACCACGCTCCCGCTCGACCCGATCGAAACGGTGAGTCGCGACGAACTCGCCGCACTCCAGCTGGAACGACTGAAATGGTCGCTCGCGCACGCGTATGAAAATTCGCCCGTCTACCGACGCAAATTCGATGAAGCCGGCGTTCACCCTTCTGAAGTGAAGACGCTGGCCGACCTGTCCCGCTTCCCGTTCACCACCAAGAAGGATCTGCGCGACAGCTACCCGTTCGGTATGTTCGCCGTTCCGCAGGAACAGATCTCGCGAATTCATGCATCGTCGGGAACGACCGGCAAACCGACCGTCGTCGGTTACACCGCACGAGACATCGACACGTGGGCCAATCTCGTTGCCCGCTCGATTCGCGCCGCCGGCGCGCGGCGTGGCGATAAGGTGCACGTGAGCTACGGCTACGGCCTCTTCACCGGCGGCCTCGGCGCGCACTACGGAGCCGAACGCGCCGGCCTCACGGTGATTCCGTTTGGCGGCGGCCAGACCGAAAAGCAGGTCCAGCTGATCCAGGACTTCCGGCCAGACATCATCATGGTGACGCCGAGCTACATGCTGTCGATCGCGGACGAACTGGAGCGACAAGGCGTCGATCCGGCGCAATGCTCGCTTCGTATCGGCATCTTTGGCGCTGAGCCCTGGACAAACGACATGCGCCTCGCCATCGAACAACGCATGGGCATCGATGCAGTCGATATCTACGGCCTGTCTGAAGTAATGGGTCCAGGTGTCGCATCGGAATGCGTGGAAACAAAGGACGGGCCGACGATCTGGGAAGATCACTTCTACCCCGAGATCATCAATCCGCAAACTGGCGAGGTCATGCCCGATGGTGAATTCGGCGAACTCGTCTTCACGTCACTGACGAAGGAAGCGCTGCCGATCATTCGCTACCGCACACGCGACCTTACGCGTCTGTTGCCGGGCACGGCGCGCACGATGCGCCGCATGGAAAAGATCACGGGGCGCTCTGACGACATGATGATCGTGCGCGGCGTCAACGTGTTTCCGACGCAGATCGAAGAACTGCTGCTTAAACAGCACGCGCTCGCACCGCACTATCAGATCGTTCTGACGAAGGAGGGCCCGCTGGACGTGCTGACATTGAATGTCGAGCCATGCCCTGAAACCGCACCGGATACTGCGGCGCTCAACGCGGCGAAGCAGGCTCTCGCGTACGACATCAAGGCGCTGATCGGCGTGAGTGCGGTGGTCAACGTCCTGGCGGTGAACGGTATCGAACGATCGGTTGGTAAAGCCCGGCGCGTAGTCGATAAACGCTTTGCCGGCGGCTGAGAAACAAAAAGCCGCTCCGGAAAGGCAAGAGGGACGCGATTCGCTGCGTACAGTTGCGAATCGCAAATCGAACCGCGCGCCCGATCACGGACCGAAGGCCCGGCGACCAGATCACGAGTTTGGAAGCAGCAACCACATACGCCCGGCCTGCTTCATCTTGCCGGCAAGGTCACCTGCGTCGTCGCCCAAACCCCAGAAGTAGTCGGCACGCACGCCGCCCTTGATGGCCGAGCCGGTGTCCTGCGCGAACACGAGACGATTCATCGGAGAGTTGGTCAATGGACGCGTCGTCTGCAGGAATACCGGCGTGCCGAGCGGAATCGAAGACGGATCGACGGCGATGGAACGCTCAGGTGTTAGCGGCACGCCCAGCGCACCGATCGGACCATCGGCACCGCCTTGCGGCACCGCTTCATTCGATGGCATTTCCCGGAAAAAGACAAACCGGGGATTCGTGTCCAGCAATGCGTCGACTCGCGCCGGATTGGCAAGCGCCCAGGCCTTGATGCCCTGCATCGTCGCCTGCGCGGGCGTGAGTTCGCCACGATCCAGCAGCCAGCGCCCGATCGACTTGTACGGCTGGTTGTTCGTGCCGCCAAAGCCGACCCGCATCACACTGCCGTCCTCCATTACGACCCGGCCGGAACCCTGCACCTGCAAGAAGAACGCCTCAATCGGATCGTCGACCCACACAAGTTCGTTACCGTTCAGCACGCCGCTACGCTCCAGTTGCGCGCGCGCGGGTAGCGGCGCACCGGCGCGATAGCCGGCCGGCCAACGGTACAGCGCCGTCTGATACACGCCATGCCGCACGCGCGAGCCGCGCAGCAACGGCTCGTAGTAACCCGTCACAAGGCCGTCGAGGGTCCCGTCGGTGTTGGCGAACTGGAACGGCGTGAAATAGGCTTCGAAGAAAGCCCGCGCGCTCGCGACATCGAGGTCGTCGAGTTGGGCCGCCGCTGCGCACGCGCGCTGCCAGTTCGACTGCCCCGCGAGCCGCACGCAGTTCTGCCGCAAAGCCGCCGCTGCACCGATCAGCGAGTCGTCCTCCCAACCCGGCACCTGTTGCCACGCGACCTTGGTCAGCCTCGCCGTGGCGATCTGGCCGGGAATGATTGCGGCGCCCATGGGCGGCGTCAGTCTTACCGCACCGCCTCCGCCGCATGAAGCAAGCATCACCGCCACTGCCACCGCACCGGCCCACCCCGCTGCCTGACGGACAAAACGCATACAATGTTCGTTCTTGATGGAAACCGCCATGTCTGATCTGTTCGACGAATACCCGATGCTTATATTTGCGCTGGAGTCGCTTCTGGCGCTGTTTCTGCTGATTTTCATCGTTGTCTGGACGGCGTCCGGCAAGAAGAAAAATGCACAGAAAGCCACGCGCGACAAGCAGCAGTCGCAGCAATAACTCCGTCAGCTGACCGAGAAACGAGCGACCGGTTCAATGCAGCGTGCGCGGCATGCGCAGAATGAATTCGGGCACGGGCGCCTCGAAACGCTCGCCGTCCTCGGCGACGCAGAAATACTCGCCGCGCATGGTGCCGACCGGCGTCGCGATCACCGCCCAGCTGGTGTACTCGAATTGCTCGCCCGGTTTCAAAAGGGGCTGGTGTCCGACCACGCCGAGACCTTTCACTTCCTGAACGTGATCTTCGCTGTCGGTGATCACCCAGTGGCGGGCAATCAATTGCGCGGGAACCTGGCCAGTGTTGCGGATGGTCAGCGTGTAGGCGAACGCATACTTGCGGCGCTCCTGGTCCGATTCATCGGGCAGGTATTGCACCTGCGACGACACGCTGAATTCGTACTGACTCATCCTGATTCCGGTGTGAAGAAATTCTGCGGGAGGCTCGCGGAAAGCCCAAGCGCCAATGGTTTGCGGCCAGTCGGTGGGGAGCCGCTCTGGTTTCGCATTCTGCTTGATCGAGCGTATGCCCGCAACCGGACAATCCCATCAGGATAAGGCTTCGAAGCGTACAAACCGCTAAAATGACGGTTTTCCGCCTGCCTCCTTCACGTCATGACGCAATTCCGCATCGCTCCCAGCATCCTGTCGGCCGACTTCGCGCGGCTCGGCGAAGAAGTCCGCAATGTTGTCGCCGCCGGCGCCGACTGGATTCACTTCGACGTGATGGACAACCACTACGTGCCGAATCTCACGATCGGACCGCTCGTCTGCGAAGCAATCCGCCCGCACGTGCAGGTGCCGATCGACGTGCATCTGATGGTGCGCCCGGTCGACCGGATCGTGCCGGATTTCGCCAAGGCCGGCGCGAACCTGATCAGTTTTCACCCGGAAGGCTCGGACCACATCGACCGCACGCTGTCGCTGATTCGCGATCACGGCTGCAAGGCGGGTCTGGTGTTCAATCCGGCGACGCCCCTCAATTACCTCGATCACGTGATGGATCGCGTCGACCTGGTGCTGATCATGTCGGTGAATCCGGGTTTCGGCGGCCAGTCGTTTATTCCTGAGGCGCTGAACAAGCTGCGCGAGGCGCGCGCACGCATCGACGCCTACAAGAACAGGACCGGCCGCGAAATCCATCTCGAAGTGGACGGCGGCGTGAAGGTCGACAACATCGCGGAAATCGCCGCGGCGGGCGCCGATACGTTCGTCGCCGGTTCGGCGATCTTCGGCAAACACGACTACAAGACCGTGATCGACGAAATGCGCAGCGCCCTCGCCGGCATCGAGCACTGACATGGCCGCGACGCCTCCGTTCCCCGCCCCCCGATTTACTGGCCCCCGTCTGCAGGCAGCGATCATCGACCTCGACGGCACGATGGTCGACACCGCCGACGATTTCACCGCCGGCCTGAACGGCATGCTCGCGCAACTCGACGCGGCGGAAACCTCGCGCGAGGAAGTGATCGACTACGTGGGCAAGGGCTCGGAGCATCTGATCCGCAGCGTGCTCGCACCTCGCTTCGAGACGGAGCATGCGCAGGAGCGTTTCGACGAGGCGCTCGCGATCTATCAGGAAGAGTATGCAAAGATCAACGGCACGCACACGCGGCTCTATCCGGATGTCGAAGCTGGGCTGAAAGCCATGCGTGACGCGGGCCTGAAGCTCGCGTGCGTCACCAACAAGCCGCGTCGGTTCGCGGTGCAGCTGCTCACGCAATACGGCCTGATCGGCTATTTCAGCCTCGTGATCGGTGGCGACACGCTGCCGAAAAAGAAGCCCGACCCGCTGCCCATGCTCACTGCCTGCGCGCAGATGCAGGTTGCGCCGGAAGCGGCGGTCGCGATCGGCGACTCCGAAAACGATGCGCTGGCCGGCCGCGCGGCCGGTCTGGCAACGCTGACCGTTCCCTACGGCTACAACCATGGGCAATCTGTACAAACGATAAAATCGGATGGTATAGTTGCCTCGCTGCTTGATGCCGCCAAGGCAATCGCAGCGCACCACTCAACGACTTGATAAGTCCTTCTTCCTCATGTTTCTGAATAAAAAACGGAGTCTGAGCAGCATCGACCGGGGAGCCTGGCCCTGGCGTCGCTGGTCGCGCTAACCTCACCCGAGGTACGCTGAAGCTCGTCTTCGGCACCCGTTTTTTACTTCGCTGCGCTCCTGCGCGCTTCCCGTTACAAACTGCTGCAGTGTTTCATCTGGCCATCGTTGTGTCACGTGACCCTGCGCGCATCTCGGGACAGCACGCGCCGATCGGTCTCTCCGTGTCGCAAGACAAAGACCGCCTGACCGGCAGCGCGACGCCCCCGCTTTGTCCGACGCACACCTCACGCGCTGCTGCCGGACGCTCGAACAGGATCGGAACATGACCGAACTCGAATTTCAGTCCCTCGCGAACGAGGGCTACAACCGAATCCCGATGATCGCCGAGGCGCTCGCCGATCTCGAAACCCCGTTGTCGCTCTACCTGAAGCTCGCGCAACCCGAGCGCAACGGCGCCAACTCCTTCCTGCTGGAATCGGTAGTGGGTGGCGAGCGGTTCGGACGCTATTCGTTCATCGGCCTGCCGGCTCGCACGCTCCTGCGCACCCGAAATGGCGTGTCCGAAGTGGTAAGAGATGGCAAGGTCGTCGAAACGCACGAAGGCGATCCGCTCGATTTCATCCAGCAGTTCCAGGCTCGCTTCAAGGTCGCGCAACGCCCTGGCCTGCCGCGCTTCAGTGGCGGTCTGGCTGGCTATTTCGGCTATGACGCGGTGCGCTACATCGAGAAAAAACTCGCGCACACTGCACCGCCGGACGACCTCGACCTGCCCGACATCCAGTTGCTCCTGACTGAAGAAGTCGCGGTAATCGACAACCTGGCGGGCAAGCTGTATCTGGTCGTGTACGCCGACCCGTCGACGCCCGAAGCCTACACCCGCGCGAAGCAGCGTCTGCGCGAACTGCGCCAGCGCCTGCGCACGACCGTTCAGCCGCCGGTGACGTCGGCAAGTGTGCGAACCGAGATTTACCGCGAATTCGCCAGGGACGATTACCTCGCCGCCGTGCGCAAGGCCAAGGAATACGTCGCAGCCGGCGAATTGATGCAGGTTCAGGTCGGCCAACGTCTGACGAAACCGTATCGCGACAATCCGCTTTCGCTATATCGCGCGCTGCGTTCGCTCAACCCGTCGCCGTACATGTACTACTACAACTTCGGCGATTTTCATGTGGTCGGCGCATCGCCGGAAATTCTGGTGCGCCAGGAAAAACGTGGCGAAGACCGCATCGTGACGATCCGCCCGCTCGCCGGCACGCGTCCGCGTGGCAACACGCCGGAACGCGACGCCGAACTCGCAACCGAACTGCTGAACGACCCGAAGGAAATCGCCGAACACGTCATGCTGATCGACCTCGCCCGTAACGACGTCGGCCGCATTGCGCAGATCGGTTCGGTTGCCGTGACCGACAAGATGGTCATCGAAAAGTACTCGCACGTGCAGCACATCGTGAGTTCGGTCGAAGGCAAGCTGAAGCCCGGCACGACCAATTTCGACGTGCTGCGCGCGACGTTCCCGGCCGGCACGCTGTCCGGCGCGCCGAAGGTTCGCGCGATGGAACTGATCGACGAACTCGAACCGGTGAAGCGCGGCCTGTACGGCGGTGCAGTCGGCTACCTGTCGTTCACTGGCGAAATGGATCTGGCGATCACGATCCGCACGGGCGTCATTCACAACGGCAATCTGTATGTGCAGGCGGCGGCCGGCATCGTCGCGGATTCGGTGCCTGAATCGGAATGGCAAGAGACCGAGAACAAGGCTCGCGCAGTGCTGCGTGCCGCCGAGCAGGTGCAGGACGGCCTCGATAGCGACTTCTGACCACAGACAGACCACGCCGGGGATGATCGACAGCGATCATCCGCGTTGCGGCCTATCCAGCAACATGCAATCGCTCATTCAGTCAGGGAGCCGCTGAGCCGCCCGGCTGCTGGCTCCTGCGGTGTCGTCAAACGAGACAGCAGGCGCGGGCAAATCTTCCGCGCATGCTGCAAGGCGCAAGGCGGCACAATGGCGGTCAGCCAGGACCGGCTTTAGCCCCCGGCCCGCCGGATCTGCATCTGCTCGAAAGCATCGACGATACGCTGCACAAAAGCGTTCTTGTGAGCAATCACGCCGTCGGCGTCTTCGCGATGAACCAGCATGGTCGCGTTGGCTTCGAACACGAGTACCCGCCCGTCCGGAAGCAACGTGAAGTCGATCCCGCAGTAGTCGAGACCGAGACGCCGGCCAATCCCGACAATCGCGTTCATCGCCAGTTCGCCAAGCACCCCGCGCGCATCTTCCAGAAAGCGCCGCTCTTCGTCGATCTTCCACTGATGTCCGGTCATGTCGGCAGACACGTAATGCACGATCCAGTGCGGCGAAATGGCAAGATGATAGGCATACGGCTCGCCATCGACGAACACGATGCGGTACTTGCGGCAGAAGCCGTCGGCACTTCGGAAGTCGTGGTACTGCGTCACATAGCATGGTTCACCCAGGGTCGCGATCGCGGACCACAGCGCGTCCAGCGACGTTTGCAGCGTGAGCCCATCCCCGCCGTGGGTCGCAAGCGGACGCATCAGCAGCGGAAACGCGAGGCCCTCTCCGGCAAGGCGGGTCGCGAGCGCGGTGGACGACGCAGGCGTATCGTCAATGCGCATGCACGGCGGCACAACGACGTTGTCGAGGCCCGCAAGCAACAGCGCAGTCCGATGCCGCTGGGTTCGCGCCACAAGGTCGGGGCGGTTGATCACGGGCCGGCCGCAGCGCTGCGTCAGTTTCTCGAGACGCCGCGTCAAAGGCTGCGCGATGTCCGGTTCGCCGATCGCGTTGAACACGAGGTCGAACGGTGGCAACTGCGCGTCTTCCGCCTCGTCGGCGTAATCTATCGCGTACTTGATGCGGGACGCTGTCCCACTCCCAAGCAGCGTATCAAAGGGAACATTGCCCAACGCGCGCCCCGAGCACAGGATCAACAACTGCCGCCGCGGCTGCTGCACCGGTTCGATGAATACACGCTGCAGACTGTACGCACGCGTGCGATGCCTCTCCCCTTCGTCCGTCTGGCCCTCCGCCAGCAGGATCGCCGCCAGGTTTTGATGCGCAATCGCAAGATCGGCATGAACCCTCAAAGCGTATCGTGTACCGGCTCCGGTTGTCTGGACACGCTTTTGCAGCTCAGGCGGCCAGCTTCATCAGCCGTTCCTGACGGGCTTCGAGGGGTGATTTGAAGCCCAACTTTTCAAGACGCCAGTCGCGATTGTATCGATCCTTGAACGCGATGGCGGCGGCACGAACTTCCTCCAGGTTTTTGAAGATGCGTCCATGAATAGCCTGTTCCTTCATTGTCCGGTTGAATCGCTCGGCGACGCCGTTGGTCTGGGGTTCGGCGACGAAGGCATAGCTCGGCGCGATGCCCCAGAACCGGATCTGGTTACGGAAGTCGTCCGACGTGTACTGCGAACCGTGATCCATACGCAGCGACAGCCCGCGGCCCGCATCGGCGAGCACGGAACCGAATTCGTCCAGCAGCCCCTGGGAGATCGGCTCAAGGGCAGCAAAGCGGTCGCCAATCTTCGCGGCATGAATGCCGGTACACATGCCGTCGCAATGATCAACGGCCGAGAAGATCCACACCATGCCGTCGTCCACGGTCGCGATGCGCACGCCGTCGGTGCCCCACATCTCATTCGGGCAATCGGTTGTGATCCGGCCATCGTGATGGTTGGGTTCGCCTCGCGCTTGCCGGTGCGGCGACAGCAGGCTGTGCTCGCGCATCAGTCGCAGCACGCGGGTCCGGGAGACCCGGATGTCGTGCAGGATACGCAAGCGCGCCCAGACCTTGCGATGCCCCTCGCCGATGAAGGGGGAAGCCACCAGATCGTCGCGGATGGCCTTCAGCAGGTCAGCATCGGGCATCTTCGGTTTCGGGCCGCGGCGGCCCGGGATGATCGGCACCACGTTGTCCGCTGTCCTCGCGCGGACAGCATAGATCGTCGAGCGGGGGAATCCGAGCACCTGGCAAACCCGTTGCAATCCAAAGGGCTTGTTCGCACTAACGGAGATCGCGCGGCTCATGTCGACGATCTCCGAGCGGTCAAAGGGCGACGGGCCTGCAGTTCACGTTCCTTGCGCAGGATCTCGTTTTCCATAGACAACTCGCCGACGCGCCGCACGGCGTCATTGAGCCGGGCTTCCAGGGGATCGCTGGTGCGTGCCTTCAGGCCGGCCTCCATGCCGGCCAGTGCCAGCTCACGCCATTGCTCGAGCACGGCGATCGTCACACCGACTTCACGGGACACGGCGTCGACGGGTTCGCCACGCAGCAACCGAAGCACCACGCCGCGTTTGCGACCGGTCGACCAACGCTTGACTTCGGCGGCGCCAGAGGCGCTTCCAGTCGCGCTACGCGCTCCTTCCAGCGCCTCTGGCGCAACCCCGTTTACATCTGTTTTCTTCAACATCAACAACTCCAGTTTGGGACCCACGTTTTACCCCAAATCTGTGTCCAGAAAAACAGGAGGCGCGGCACTCAAAGCGTATCGATACCAGCGCTTCGCCGCCGTGTGTTCGCCGTTCGCGTAGTACACGGTCGCGATGTTGTAGAGCGGGAGCGCGGTGATCGCCGGATCGGTGGAACCCGCCACGATCTCGTCGAATGTCATGAGCGCGATCTGGTGCGCGAGCGTGCCCACTTCGTCATGCGCGGCTCGCAGCGCTTCGACCATCGCACGATGAAGCGCCATGTCGAGCGGGTCTGCGTCAAGCGCCTGCGCAACGGTTGCGAGCGCCGCTTGCCTGTCGCGCTGCTGATTGAGCTCCGACGGGTCGGAGACTGGCGTGGTCGCACAGTCGGACGGCACGTGGGCGGGGCTTGGGTCGGGTTTGAGGGAAAGCGTCATATCGATCCTCCGGTCCTCCATGACGACCGGTTCACGCGCGTTGCAGACAGAATTCCGTTAGCGCGTCACTCAGCGTATCGACGGCTTGCGGGGTGACCGCGTTATAGAGCGACGCACGCAGGCCGCCGAGCGAACGGTGCCCTTCCAGCCCGACTATGCCCTGCTCCCGTGCGGCAGCGATGAATTCGTCGTCGAGCCGGCTGTCGCCGAACGTGAATGCGACGTTCATCTGCGAGCGCCACGGGCGCTCGGCATGAATCGTGACCACGTTGGCCAGCGCATCGAGCGTGTCGTACAGCCGCTTCGCTTTTCCTTCGTTGATTCGCTGCATCGCCTGTAAACCGCCGATGTCGAATCGCATCCAGCGCGTAATGAGCGTCAGCACATAGATGGCAAACACGGGCGGCGTGTTGTAGTTGGACCCGTGCAAAACGTGAGTGCGAAAGTCGAGGATGGCCGGCAACCCGTCCGGGATCCGCTCCAGCAATCCGCGGTGTAGCACCGCGACGGTGACGCCCGCCGGTCCGAGGTTTTTCTGCGCGTGCGCGTAAATCATCGAGAACCGGTCGGTGCACAACGGCTTCGACAGGAAGTCGGAGGACATATCGGTAATCAGCGGCGCCGATGCTGCGGTATCGCAGACCGGAAACTGCAAGCCCTCCACGGTCTCGTTCGACACATAGTGGAGATAAGCAGCGCCGGGCGCGACGTCGAGGCGGTCGAGCGCGGGCAACTGCCGATATCCGGTCGCGCGGCCATCCCATGCAACCTTGCGATGGGTCACTTTGGCGGCTTCGGCAGTCGCCCGATTGCTCCAGTAGCCGGAAGTCACGTATTCGGGCGGCGCCTTCGCGCGCGCAGCAAAGTTCATCGGAATCATCGCGAACTGCAGACTGCTGCCGCCCTGAAGAAACGTCACCGCGTAGTCGGCCGGGATGTCGAGCAGATGCCGCAGGTTCTGCTCGGCCTCGTCCAGAATCGCGCGGAACCAGTCCGACCGGTGACTCATGCCGAGCACGGGCAGGCCGGTTTCAGGCAACGCGACGATCGCGTCGCGTGTTTGCGCCAGCACCGCGTCCGGCAGCGCACCGGGACCGCCGGAAAAGTTCAGGGCGTTGTGGGTCATGGTCAGGTCGAAAGTCTTTAGTCAGGTTGATGTGGGCGCAATGAGGCAGATGC
This sequence comes from Paraburkholderia sp. BL10I2N1, assembly GCF_004361815.1. Classification (NCBI taxonomy): domain Bacteria; kingdom Pseudomonadati; phylum Pseudomonadota; class Betaproteobacteria; order Burkholderiales; family Burkholderiaceae; genus Paraburkholderia; species Paraburkholderia sp. BL10I2N1. The sequence goes on from NZ_SNWA01000001.1 coordinate 1,030,517, forward strand.
CGATAGAGCGGTCCGTATCGTCAGACTATCAGTGCCAGAGACTCGACAAAGGACGGAGGAAAGGACAGAAGCGCGGTCAATTCAGCGCCGCAGCCGCATTGGCTTTCGGACAGATGACACAATCTTCGCTTTCCTCCTGCAACGTGGCCCGCCCGTTCTGACCACTCTCCGCAGCGATGAACCCAACCCACTGAACCGTGACCACCCACGCGGGCCTGTAACCCACCCACCACCGCTTCTGTGCTGGTAGAATGAAATCATCATGCGACACAGCAGCCGATTCCCCTCCGTTCTCCTCTTCTTCGCCTGGCGTTAAGCCAGCCGAGTTCTCACACGCCCTGCGCGGGCATCCCCCATCTGCATGGGGTCAAACAGGAATGGGTTGAAATCCGGGTGAAAAATCACGCCCGATGCCCTCAGAATCTGCAAACTCCACTACTTTCAATAAGTTAGGAGCAATCATGCTGCTCATGATCGACAACTACGACTCGTTCACCTATAACCTGGTCCAGTACTTCGGCGAACTCGGCGAAGACGTAGAGACCTACCGCAACGACGAAATCACCCTCGACGAGATCGCAAAGCTCAATCCCGAGCGCATCTGCCTGTCGCCTGGACCGAGCAATCCGCAACACGCGGGCATCACGCTCGACGTGCTACGCAGGTTTTCGGGCACGATTCCGATTCTCGGCGTATGCCTCGGCCATCAGGCGATCGGCGAAGCGTTCGGCGGGCGCGTCGTGCGCGCGCAGACCATCATGCACGGCAAGGTGAGCCAGATCGAAACCGACTGCAAAGGCGTGTTCGCCGACCTGCCGAAGCATTTCACCGTGACGCGCTACCATTCGCTCGCCATCGAGCGCGAGTCGCTGCCTGACTGTCTCGAGGTGTCGGCCTGGACCGACGACGGCGAGATCATGGGCGTGCGTCACAAGGAACTGGCCGTCGAAGGCGTGCAGTTCCACCCGGAATCGATCCTGTCCGAACACGGCCATGCACTGCTCGAAAACTTCGTGAAGCAGTCGAAGCTCGTCCACGCTGGCGCGGCCCACCGCAACGCCTGAAGAAAAGAGGAAACAACATGTCGATCACTCCGCAGGAAGCGTTGCAGCGCACGATCGAGCATCGTGAAATTTTCCACGACGAAATGCTGCATCTGATGCGTCTCATCATGCGCGGCGAACTCTCGCCGGTGATGTCGTCGGCGATCATCACGGGCTTGCGCGTCAAAAAAGAGACCATCGGCGAAATCACGGCCGCCGCCACCGTGATGCGTGAATTCGCCAGACAGGTCGAAGTGAAGGACAACTCGAACTTCGTCGATATTGTCGGCACCGGCGGCGACGGCTCGCACACCTTCAATATCTCGACGGCCACCATGTTCGTCACGGCCGCTGCGGGCGCGAAGGTCGCGAAGCACGGCAATCGCGGCGTGTCGAGCAAGTCGGGCAGCGCCGACGTCCTCGAGGCGCTCGGCGTCAATATCGATCTGCAGCCCGAGCAGGTGGCGGCATCGATCGCTGAAACCGGCATGGGTTTCATGTTCGCGCCGAACCACCATCCGGCAATGAAGAACATCGCGCCGGTGCGTCGCGAACTCGGCGTGCGGACCATCTTCAACATACTCGGGCCGCTGACTAACCCGGCCGGCGCGCCGAACCAGTTAATGGGCGTCTTCCATCCGGATCTCGTCGGCATCCAGGTGCGCGTGATGCAGCGGCTTGGCGCAAAGCACGTGCTGGTCGTCTACGGCATGGACGGCATGGACGAGGTTTCGCTCGGCGCGGCCACCCAGGTCGGCGAACTGCGCGACGGCGAGGTTCATGAGTACGAGATCCATCCGGAAGACTTCGGCATGCAGATGGTGTCGAACCGGACGCTGAAAGTTGCCAATGCCAGCGAATCGAAGGTCATGCTGCTCGAAGCGCTCGATAACAAACCGGGCGTCGCGCGCGAGATCGTCGTGCTGAACTCAGGCACGGCGCTGTACTCGGCAAACGTGGTGGCGTCGATTGCGGACGGCATCCAGATCGCACGCGAAACGATCGCGAGCGGCCGCGCGCGCGCGAAGGTCGATGAACTGGTGCGCTTTACCCAGCAATTCAAGCAGTAATTTCTGTATCGGGACACCCATGAGCGATATTCTGGAACGCATTATCGCGGTCAAGCGCGACGAAGTCCGCGCCGCGGAAATGAGCGCACCGCTCGAAGAACTGCGCCTTGAAGCATCGGCGCGCGACAAACGCGATTTCGTCGGCGCCTTGCGTGCAAAGCACGCGGCAGGTCAGGCTGCCGTGATCGCCGAAGTGAAAAAGGCGAGTCCGTCAAAGGGTGTAATGCGTGACCCTTTCGTGCCGGCCGACATCGCACGCTCGTACGCGAAGCACGGCGCGGCCTGCCTTTCCGTTCTCACCGATGTCCAGTTCTTCCAGGGCAGCGCCGCCTATCTGGAAGAAGCGCGCGCCGCGTGTGATCTGCCGGTGCTGCGCAAGGACTTCATCATCGATCCGTACCAGATCGTCGAAGCCCGGGCGATGGGCGCCGATGCGATCCTGCTGATCGCCGCCGCGCTCGAAACGTCGCAGATGCAGGATCTCGAAGCGTTCGCCCACTCGCTGGGGCTGGCGGTGCTCGTCGAAGTGCACGACAGGGACGAACTGATGGAAGCCCTCACGCTGAAGACGCCGCTCATCGGCATCAACAACCGCAATCTGCGCACCTTCGAAACGTCGATCGAAACGACAATCGGCATGCTCGAATCGATGCCTGACGACCGCATCGTCGTAACCGAATCCGGGATCCTGTCGCGCCTTGATGTGGAGCGGCTGCGGGCGATGGACGTGCATACATTCCTCGTCGGCGAGGCGTTCATGCGCGCGGAAGAACCGGGCGCGGAACTCGCGCGGATGTTCTTCTGATCGAAGCGGACGAGGTGCGCGATGGGTATGGAGCGTGAAATCAAGCTGGCGTTGCCGGCAGATCAGTTTGATATGGCCACGCAGCTTTTCATCACGCGCACGGGCAACACCGGTCACGCAATCAGGCTCGAAAACATTTACTTCGATACGCCTGCATGGACGCTCGCCCGTTCGAAAAGCGCACTTCGGCTGAGACGCACGCCGGATGGCTGGCTTCAGACGTTCAAGACAGCAGGCGCGGCGAAGGACGGACTGCATAGCCGCCATGAGTGGGAAATGCCGGTGGCGGGCGAAGCGCTGGAAATCGATGCGCTGCTGCGCGAGTGCGATGTACCCGATGTCGCAGCGGCGCTTCGTCAGGCCGCGCCGAAGTTGATCGAACTGTTCCGCACCGATTTCACGCGAACGCTTTGGCTGGTGCAGCAGGATGGCGCCGAAATCGAAGTGGCGATCGATCAGGGCGAAGTCATCGCCGAGGTGAACGGCGCCACTCGCCGTGCGCCCATTTCCGAAGTCGAACTGGAACTGAAGCACGGCGACGAAGCGGCGCTACACGCGCTTGCCCGGGAACTATCGGCGCACATTCCCGGCCTCGCGCCCGACGATATCAGCAAGGCTCAGCGCGGATACCGTCTACGCGAGCAGTGAACCGCGCTCGTGTGAGAAGTCACACGTCTTGAGCTACGCACAGTTTGCTGCGACACTCCCCGGTCATGACCTCCGCTACCCGCTCCCGTTCTCCGTCGTCGCAGGCTTCGCTGTTCAGCGACCAGACAGACAGTCACGACAAGGCTTCGTCGTCGACCCAATCGACAGACATCATCACGCTCGAAGCCCAGTTCGACGCACTGCCGCCCGCCTGGCGCACACATCTGCGTCCGTTCATCGACAGTGATGCCTACGCACCGCTTTGCCGTTTCGTCGACGGTGAGCGCGCAGCGGGCAAAACCGTCTATCCCGTCGACGTTTTTCGCGCACTGCGCCTCACCAGCCCCGACGACGTCAAGGTCGTGATCCTCGGCCAGGATCCATATCACGGTGAAGATCGCGGCACCCCGCAGGCGCATGGACTTGCGTTCTCTGTACCGCCGTCGGTTCGGCCGCCACCGTCGCTGCGCAACATCTTCAAGGAAATCGCCGCGAATTTCGGTCATGACACGCCGCGTCACGGCTGTCTCGACACCTGGGCACGGCAAGGCGTGCTGTTGCTGAACACGGTGCTGACCGTTGAGCGTGATTCGGCGGCAAGCCATGCAAAACGCGGCTGGGAAAAATGCACCGACACGCTGATTCACGAACTCGCGATGCGTCACGAAGGGCTCGTGTTCATGTTGTGGGGCGCGCATGCGCAGGCAAAGCGCGGGTTGCTCGGCGGTCGATCGCACTGCGTGCTGGAGGCGCCGCACCCATCGCCATTGTCGGCACATCGCGGTTTTCTCGGTTGCCGGCATTTCGTGCTGGCCAACGAATACCTTAAACAACGCGGTCGCCAGCCGATTGACTGGCGTCTGCCGGAAGAAGCGCAGACCCTGGCCTAGGCTTCGGCGACCGGAAATACGATGCGCTCTATGGTGCGCAGGCGAAAAACACCCTCCATGCATCCGGCCACCCGCGCAAAAAAAACGCCACGAAATCCGATTCCGTGGCGTTTTTTTTCGTGCGGGATGACGGACGAGCCGTCAACCCGCAGCACCAGCCTCACACAGCAGCGATGGCTTCGCGTGCACCGGCGAGAGCGGCATTCGCTACTTCCGGGCCCATGTTCAAGCCTTCAGCGTAGATGAAGTTCACGTCGGTCATGCCGAGGAAGCCGAGGAACGTCTTCAGGTACGGCGTCTGGCTGTCGCCCGGCGTGCCAGCGTACTTGCCGCCGCGTGCCGACACGACGTGCACCTTCTTGCCCGTCACGAGGCCTTCCGGACCATTCGCGCCGTACTTGAACGTGATGCCAGCGCGGGCGATGAAGTCGAAATAGGTCTTCAATTGCGACGACACGCCGAAGTTGTACAGCGGCGCGGCAATCACAATGACGTCAGCGGCTTGCAGTTCGGCGATCAGCGCTTCGCTGCGAGCAGCAATAGCCTGCTGTTCCGGCGTGCGCTGCTCTGCGGGCGTGAAGAACGCGCCGAGGATCGCGTCGTCGAGGTGGGGCAGCGGCTCGGCCTGCAGGTTACGGACGACGACTTGCGCGCCCGGTTTCGACTGTTGCAGCTTCGCGGTCAGTTCGTTGGCAAGCAGCGTCGAGTTTGCGCCTTGCGAGCGGGCTGCCGAGTTGATTTGCAGAATCGTGGTCATGGTTGACTCCAGTTGGGGCGCGCAGTGTTGCGCGAGTGGAGCCATTGTGTTTTTTTAACGGGGTGGGAAAAAGTACCGCGCAAGCGACGGATTGTTGCATGAGTAGAACAATCCGTCGGATGGCCCGTGAGCCGGTGGCTGGTCGGCTGAATCTGGAAGCCGGAACCGGAGCCGGTGGCCGGTGATCGTTGGCCGGGCGACCTGCAAGCCGTCAGCCCGCGAGCCAGCGCTCGCGCCAGTTACGCGCCGCCCGCTTATCGGTCACCGAAAGCTTGTACCGCGTCACCTCCGGGCCGTCGAGCTTGACCTGCGCCGTGCGAAGCTCATCGCGCCGGAACGCGTGAACCTCCACTTTTGCGCCCGGCAGATAGCGCGACAGCAACGCATCGAGATTGGAGCCTGTGACGCGCAGGCCATCGATCGCGACGAGCACGTCGCCGGCCGACAGGCCCGCCTTCTGCGCCGCGCTGCCGTCGTGCACGGCCGTCAGCGTGCAGTCCGCGCCGCCGCGCACGCGCGCGCCGAGCGAGGGCTTGCCGTTTTTGTCCGTCTCCGGCGCCATGCCCACCCCGAACGGCGCGAGCAGCGTCTCGAGCGGCAGGTCGCGCGTGCCGTGCACGCCCTGGGCGAACACCTCGACAAGATCCGCGCCCGTCGCTTCCGCGAACAGCGCCTCGATCTGTGCCTCGGAAACGCCGACCGGATTGCCGCGATAGAAATCGCGGCCAAAGCGGTGCCACAGCAGCCGCATCACGTCGTCGAGCGATTTGCGGTTGCCGGTCTGCGCGCGAATCGTCAAATCGAACGCGAGCGCGACGAGCGAGCCCTTCGTGTAATAGCTGACGATGGCATTGGGGGCATTCTCGTCCTGGCGGTAATACTTGACCCATGTGTCGAACGAGCTTTCCGCCACCGTCTGTTTCTGCCGCCCGCTGCCGCGCAGCACGCCGCCCACCACCTTGCCGAGCAGGCCGAAATAGTCATCCGGGGTGATGAGTCCGCTGCGCACCAGAATCAGATCGTCGTAGTACGAGGTGAAGCCTTCGAAGAGCCACAGCAGCGACGTGTAGTTCTCGCGCGTTAGATCGTACGGCACGAAGGCCGCCGGCTTGATGCGCTTCACATTCCACGTGTGGAAGTATTCATGGCTGCAAAGGCCCAGATAGGTCCGGTAGCCCTCGCTGGTCTCGGGCCGTCCCGTGACCGGCAGATCGGCGCGATTGCAGATCAGCGCGGTGGAAGCGCGGTGCTCGAGGCCCCCATAGCCATCGCTGACCGCCTGCGTCATGAACACGTAGCGATCGACAGGCGCCTTCTTCGATTTCGGTTCGAACAGCGCGATCTGCGCTTCGCAGACGCGCTTCAGGTCGGCGGCAAGACGGTCCATGTCGAGCGCAACCACGCGACCGGCGATGACGATATCGTGCGGCACACCGTGCGCCTTGAACGTCCCCAGCGCGAACTCGCCGAGCGTCACAGGATGATCCACGAGCTCATCGTAGTTGTGCGCGCGATACTCGCCGAAGCCGTAGCGACGTGTGCCGCGCGCCTCGGGCAGCGCGGTCGCGACGCGCCAGTTGCGGTATTCGTTGCCCGCTGGCTTCTGGATGTCGACGACACACTGCGCTTCCTCGTGCCCCACCGCCGACAGAAACACGCTCGTGCCGTTGAAGAATCCCGTCGTGTCGTCGAGATGCGCGGCACGCACCGACATATCCCACGCGTAGACCTCGTAACGCAGCGTCAGCTCGCCTTTGACCGGTGCGGCCTGCCACGACTGCTTGTCGGTTTTCTCGATGCGGACCTTGCGGCCCGCGTCATTGAAGGCGCGCAGCGTCACGATGTTGCGCGCGAATTCGCGCACCATGTAGCTCCCCGGAATCCACACGGGCAGCATGAAACGCTGGCCGGCCGGATCAGGATCGGCGACGGTGACGGTGACTTCGAACAGATGGGCGGCGGGTTGCTTCGGGACGATGGTGTAGCGGATCGGCTTCATCGGCAGGACATCAGGCAAGGGGCGTTAAAACGGCAGGAGGCGCATGACGCGCCTCCTGATCGACGACGGGCGATGCGCGCCCTCAATGTACGGCGGACAGTTCCTTGTCCAGCCGGTCGGCCGGCACGGCGCCCGGCAGGCGACGGCCGTCCGCGAGGAAGACCGTCGGCGTGCCGTTGACGTTCATCTGCTGGCCGAGCGCCAGGTTCTTGTCGATGGCGGTCGTGTCGCAACTGGCGGCTGCCGTCGGCACATGACGGTCGAGCATCCACGATTCCCACGCCTTGGCGCGATCGGCCGAACACCAGATCGCCTTCGACTTCGCCGTCGAATCGGCCGATAGCACCGGATACAGGAACGTGTAGACCGTGACGTTATCGATCGACTTCAGCGTCGTCTCGAGCTGCTTGCAGTACGGGCAGTTCGGGTCGGAGAACACGGCGATCTTGCGCGCGCCGTTACCCTTCACGACCTTCACGGCGTCGCCGAACGGCAGGTTGGCGAAGTCGATCTTGTTGGTTTCCGCGAGACGCGCTTCGGTGACGTTGGTGCGCGACTTCGCATCGACGATGTCGCCCAGCACGAGGTAGTCGCCGATTGCATCGCTATAGATGATCTGCGTGCCGAGGTTCACCTCGTACAGCCCCGCGATCGGCGATTTCGAGATGCTCTTGATCGTTGCGTCGCCAAGGCGCGGTTGCAGCGTGGCCTTCAGCTTGTCGGTGGTCTGGTCGGCCTGCGCGGAACAGCCGAGTGTGGCGGCGGCAACGGCCAGCGCCATTGTCGCGATACGGATACGTCTTTTCATGTTCGATTCCCTGAGTCAGTCGCACGCGCTGCGGCGTGCGTTCGTGTGTTCTTGTGTTCTGTGAAGCCCTGCGTGCCTGAAGTTCAGCCCAGCGCCGCCGACACCAGCCAGCGCTTGAGCAACGGCTGCGCGCCGACGAAAGCCATACCGGTATTGCGAACCGCTCGTGCAATCGTGCCCGGGACGGCGAAAAGCTTTTGCAGGCCATCGGTCGCGATCATCAGGCCGCGGATGTCCTCGCGACGCGAGCGTTCGTAGCGACGCAGCAGCACTGTGTCGCCGAGATCGCGGAATGCTTCCTTGCCGGCGATCACGTCGACGAGCGACGCCGCATCGCGCAAACCCAGATTCATGCCCTGACCGGCCAGCGGATGAATCAGATGCGCGGCGTCGCCGATGAGCGCGACACGCGGCGCGATCAACCGGTCGACGGTCTGCAGCGCGAGCGGGAAGCCTTTGGCCGGTGTCACGCACTCGAGCGCGCCAGACATGCCTTGCGTGACGCGCTCGACCTCGGCCGCGAGTTGCGCCGGATCGAGTTCCAGCAGTTCGCGCGCGTGTTGGCTGGCCGCCGACCAGACGAGCGATACATGTCCGTCCGGCAACGGCAGCAGCGCGATGATCTCGCCGTCCCTGAACCACTGGTAAGCGGTATCGCCGTGAGGGCGCGCCGCCTTGAAGTTCGCGACGACGCCCGTCTGCCTGTAATCGCGCCGGTGAACCTTCGAGCCGATCTGCGCGCGTACCCACGAATGGGCGCCATCCGCGCCGACAACCAGATCCGCCTCCAGCACATCGCCGTTCGCGAGGCCGATCGCTGCGGCGTCGGCCTTGACGTCGAGCCCCTGTGCGCGCGTATCGAGCCACGTCAGATTGGGCTGGAAACGCAGCGCAGCATCGAGCGCACGCTCGATCAGCGACGATTCGGCAATCCATGCCAGTTGCGGCACGGACGCCTGAAACGCGGAGAAATGGAGTTCGGCGGCGGCATCGCCGAACACGCGCATGTCGTAGACGGGCGCGAGGCGCGACGGATCGAGCGCCTGCCAGACGCGCAACCGCTCCAGCAGCGCTTGCGAACTGGCGGACAGCGCATAGACGCGCGCGTCGAAGGCCGCCCCGGCCGGCGGCGCCGCGCAAGGCTGCGCGAGCAGCGCGACGCGCTTGCCGCCCTGCGTCAGCGCGAGCGCCGCCGTCTTGCCGACAAGGCCGCCGCCGATCACGACGGCGTCAAAGGTCTGATGGTGAACATTCATGTACGCATTATAGCTGTGGGGATTCGCGGGGCCGGATGCGGCGTGCGCGGCATTTCCGCTCTTGTACAGGCGGCTTCCCGGACCACGGTTTTGAAGACAAACAGGCCCGGCCAGGGCCGCGGAGTTCGCCGACGGCACGGGTACGGCCCCGGACAGGGTTACAATTGCGGTTTTCGGTGACAGCCGTCACCGGCACAAGACGTCTGCCTGCGCCGCGACGTCCGGCGCTGTCCCGCTCGCGGACTTTTGCCGGCGCGCAATGTCGATACCGGAGCTGTTCGTCCGCCCGTTCGATGCTGGACCCACGTAAGGCACGTCACCACCCGATTTTTAGAGAAACTCCATGAGCCTCCAATGCGGCATCGTCGGCCTGCCTAACGTCGGCAAGTCCACCCTGTTCAACGCCCTGACCAAGGCGGGCATCGCCGCCGAAAACTATCCGTTCTGCACAATCGAGCCGAACGTCGGCATCGTTGAAGTGCCGGATGCGCGGCTTCAGGCGCTGGCCGCCATCGTCAAGCCGGAGCGCATCCTGCCGGCGGTGGTCGAATTCGTCGATATCGCGGGCCTCGTGGCCGGCGCGAGCAAGGGCGAAGGGCTCGGCAACCAGTTCCTCGCGAACATCCGCGAAACCGACGCGATTACGCACGTCGTGCGCTGCTTCGAAGACGAGAATGTGATCCACGTCGCGGGGAAGGTCGATCCGCTGTCGGATATAGAAGTCATCAACACCGAACTCGCGCTGGCTGACCTCGCGACGGTCGAAAAATCGCTGACCCGCTACGCCAAGGCTGCCAGGTCGGGCAACGACAAGGAAGCGGTCAAGCTTGCGGCCGTGCTGGAAAAGGTCCGCGCCCATCTGGATCAGGCGAGGCCAGTGCGCGCGCTCAGCCTGTCGGACGAAGATCAGGCGCTGCTCAAGCCGTTCTGCCTGATCACCGCGAAGCCGACGATGTACGTCGCCAACGTGAAGGAAAACGGCTTCGAGAACAACCCGCATCTGGACGCGGTGCGCAAGTATGCGGAAGCGGAAAAGGCGCCGGTGGTCGCGGTGTGCGCCGCGATCGAAGCGGAAATCGCCGATCTCGCCGACGAAGACAAGGAAGTGTTTCTCGCCGATATGGGCATGGAAGAGCCGGGCCTGAACCGCGTGGCCCGCGCCGCCTTCAAGCTGCTCGGCCTGCAGACGTACTTCACGGCCGGCGTGAAGGAGGTGCGCGCATGGACGATCCATATCGGCGATACGGCACCGCAGGCGGCGGGCGTGATTCACACCGATTTCGAACGCGGCTTCATTCGTGCACAGACGATCGGCTTCAATGACTTTGTGGCCTTCAAGGGCGAACAGGGCGCGAAGGAAGCGGGCAAGATGCGCGCAGAAGGCAAGGAATATGTTGTGCATGACGGCGACGTAATGAACTTCCTGTTTAACGTGTAAGGACTGCGGCGCTCTCGCCGCTCATCCCGCAAACCTCGCGGAAAACCCCGTAAGCCCAGGTGGCTACGGGGTTTTTTCATGCCTTGCAACAAGCAGACGCCGCTCGCGCGTCACCCTTTCGCTTCAGAATCGCTGGTGCTAGATTGCGGCTTTTGCAAGCCCAAAACGCCTGCTCAAGTACAGCGGCGCCGCAACCCTGCGCCAGCAAGCCACGAAATATGACCGTTCATTGCGTGCGCAACGAGGATCATCGCGTGACTGTCATCGAACGTAACTAGAATCGCGCAACCCAACCCTGCGCTCGACCCGAAGAAGGAGACCATCGATGAGTTGCAAGCCCCTGTTCCGTTCGTTTTCCATTGCTGCGATGCTGGCCTTTGGCACCGGCCAGGCCGCCCATGCCGCGACAGAAATCCAGTTCTGGCACGCGATGGAGGCTGCACTCGGCGAGAGACTGAACGACATCGCGAATGACTTCAACGCCTCCCAAAGCGACTACAGGATTGTCCCGGTGTTCAAGGGCAGCTACGACCAGACGCTCGCCGCGGGTATCGCAGCGTATCGCAGCGGCAATGCTCCCGCGCTCCTGCAGGTCTACGAAGTGGGCACCGCCACGATGATGCAGGCGAAGAAGGCCGTGATCCCGGTTTCGGACGTGTTCAAACAGGCCGGCGTGCCATTCGACGAAAAGGCATTCGTGCCGACCATCGCGGGCTACTACAGCGATGCAAAGACCGGCCATCTGATCTCGATGCCGTTCAACAGCTCGACGCCAGTGCTGTACTACAACAAGGACGCCTTCAAAAAGGCCGGCCTCGATCCCAACCAGCCGCCGAAAACCTGGGCCGAACTGCAACAGGATGCGCAGAAGCTGAAGGCGTCGGGCATGTCATGCGGCTATTCGTCAGGCTGGCAGAGCTGGATCCAGCTCGAGAACTACAGCGCGTGGCATGGCGCACCGTTCGCGTCGAAGAACAACGGTTTCGACGGCGCCGAGGCGCAGCTCGAATTAAACAAGCCGCTCCAGGTCGCGCACATCCAGTTCCTGCAGAACATGGCGAAGGACGGCACGTTCACCTACGTCGGTCGCAAGGACGAGCCGGTATCGAAGTTCTATAGCGGCGACTGCGGAATCATCACGAACTCGTCGGGCTCGCTTGCCACGATCAGGAAGTACGCGAAGTTCAGCTTCGGCACCGGCATGATGCCGTACGACGCGAGCGTGAAAGGCGCGCCGCAGAATGCAATCATCGGTGGCGCGAGCCTCTGGGTGCTGTCGGGCAAGGATCCAGCCGTCTACAACGGCGTGGCGAAATTCCTCGCGTATCTGAGCTCGCCGCCGGTGGCGGCGAAGTGGCATCAGGACACGGGCTACCTGCCCGTTACTACAGCAGCCTATCAACTGACGCAGCAACAGGGCTTCTACGAGAAGAATCCAGGCAGCGACACGGCGATCCGCCAGATGCTCAACAAGCCGCCGCTGCCGTACACCAAAGGACTGCGTCTGGGCAACATGCCGCAGATCCGCACGATCATCGACGAGGAGCTCGAGCAGGTCTGGGCACAGAAGAAGTCCCCGCAGGAAGCGCTCGACTCCTCGGTCTCGCGCGGCGACGAGTTGCTGCGTCGCTTCGAAAAGGCCGGCGGCTGAGCGACGGCCACGTTCAGTGCGTGATCAGAACCGGTGCACGTCGTCACGGCACCGTCTGACGCACTGAACGCCGGCTGGTTTCTGCGGGCGCAACGAACGCGCTCGCGTGCATCCTCTTCGGGAACACTCGATGGAAAAGCGATCCCGCTTCGGCACAGGCGTCCTGCCTTATCTGCTGGTCGCGCCGCAACTCGCAATCACGCTGCTGTTCTTTCTGTGGCCTGCCGCCGTGGCGCTATGGCAGTCCACGCAAACCCAGGATGCGTTCGGCACGTCCAGCGAATTCGTCGGGCTCGGCAATTTCAGACAGCTCTTCGCCGACCCGCTCTATCTGGCGTCGCTCGAGACGACGCTGATTTTCTGTTCGCTCGTCACGGTCAGCGGGCTCGTCATTTCGCTTCTACTCGCGGCCTGCGCCGACCGCGTGACGCGCGGCGCAAAAGCCTATCAGACGCTGCTCATCTGGCCGTATGCGGTCGCGCCCGCCATCGCCGCCGTGCTCTGGTCGTTTCTCTTCAATCCGAGCATCGGGCTTGTGACCTATGCGCTCGCCCGATACGGCATCGTATGGAATCACGCGCTCAACGCCGGACAGGCCATGTTCCTGGTCGTGCTCGCCTCGGTCTGGAAACAGGTCAGCTATAACTTCCTGTTCTTCTACGCCGGGCTGCAGGCCATTCCGCGATCGCTGATCGAAGCAGCCGCCATCGATGGTGCGGGTCCGGTGCGCCGTTTCTTCGGCATCGCGTTGCCCCTGCTGTCACCGACGAGCTTCTTCCTGCTCGTCGTCAATCTCGTCTACGCGTTTTTCGACACCTTCCCGATCATCGATGCAGCCACCGGCGGCGGCCCCGCGCAATCGACCCGGACGCTGATCTACAAGATCTTCGCCGAAGGCTTTCAGGGGCTCGATATCGGCAGTTCAGGCGCGCAGTCGGTCGTGCTGATGGTGATCGTCATCGCACTGACCGTCGTGCAGTTCCGTTTCATCGAGCGCAGGGTCCAGTACTCATGATCGAGAACCGACGCGCGTTCGACCTCTTCTGCCACGCGGTGCTGATCATCGGTGTGGTGCTGGTCGCGTTTCCGGTGTACGTCGCATTTTGTGCCGCGACGATGAATGAGCACCAGGTCTTCAGCGTGCCGCTTGCGCTCGCGCCCAGCACGCATCTGTTCGACAACATCGCGACCGTGTGGTCGCACGGCAGCGGCAACGCCGCGAGTCCGTTCGGCCGCATGCTGCTCAACAGCCTCGTGATGGCGCTCGTCATTACGATCGGCAAGATCGCTGTATCGATGCTCTCCGCTTACGCGATCGTGTTCTTCCGCTTTCCGTTCAAGAATCTTTCGTTCTGGCTGATCTTCATCACGCTGATGCTGCCGGTCGAAGTGCGTATCTTCCCGACCGTGCAGGTGGTCTCGTCGCTGCACCTGAGCAACACATACGCCGGGCTGACGCTGCCCTTGATCGCCTCGGCCACGGCAACCTTCCTGTTCCGGCAGTTCTTCATGACGCTGCCGGACGAGCTGATGGAAGCCGCGCGTATCGATGGCGCCGGGCCGCTGCGTTTCTTCTGGGACATAGTCGTGCCGCTGTCGAAGACGAACATGGCGGCGCTGTTCGTTATCACCTTCATATACGGCTGGAACCAGTATCTGTGGCCGATCCTGATCACCAGCCAGCAATCGATGACCACGGCGGTGGTCGGCATCCGGAGCATGATCGCGTCCGGCGATACGGCGACTGAATGGCATCTCGTCATGACCGCGACGCTGCTCGCGATGCTGCCGCCACTCGTCGTCGTGCTGGTGATGCAGCGCTGGTTCGTGCGTGGCCTCGTGGATGCCGAAAAATAGGCGGCTCAGGCTTTTGTCCTCAACTGAAAACATCGCGGTCGCGCATTTCGAGCATGGCGCGACTGAAAAAAGGTGAGCGGGAATGGCTGCACTGACGTTGAAGAGCGTGAAAAAGACCTACGACGGCAAACAGTTCGTGCTGCACGGCATCGACGTGGATGTTGCCGACGGCGAATTCGTCGTCATGGTCGGGCCGTCAGGCTGCGGCAAGTCGACACTGCTGCGCATGGTGGCAGGACTCGAGCGCATATCCGAAGGAACGATCTCAATCGACGGCAAGGTCGTCAATACGCTCGAGCCCAAGGACCGCAACATCGCGATGGTGTTCCAGAACTACGCGCTCTATCCGCACATGAGCGTCGCGCAGAACATGGGGTACGCGCTGAAGATCGGCGGCGTGGATCGCGCGACCATCGAACGGCGCGTCGAGGCCGCGGCGAAGATTCTCGAACTCGAACCGCTGCTGGCCCGCAAGCCGCGTGAGCTGTCCGGCGGACAGCGGCAACGCGTCGCGATGGGCCGGGCGATCGTGCGCGAACCGGCAGTGTTTCTATTCGACGAGCCGCTCTCGAATCTCGACGCGCGGCTGCGGGTGCAAATGCGCCTGGAAATCCAGCGCCTGCATGCGCGGCTCGCCACGACGAGCCTCTACGTCACCCACGACCAGATCGAAGCGATGACCCTGGCCCGGCGGGTGATCGTGATGAACCGCGGCCACGCGGAGCAGATTGGCGCGCCCACCGATGTCTACGAGCGCCCGGCGACGGTGTTCGTCGCCAGTTTCATCGGCTCGCCGGGCATGAATCTGCTGGAAGGCCGCGTATCCGGCGACGGCGCGTTTTTTGAAGTGGCGGGCAGCGGGCCGAAGCTGCCGCTAGCGGGGATGCCGGGCATCGGTGGCGCACTGGCGGCTGGACGCGAGTGGGTTGTCGGCATCCGTCCCGAGCATATGACGCCCGGTCAGCCGGGCGTTGCGCACGTGACGCTCCCGGTCGACTCCTGCGAGTTGCTGGGGGCCGACAATCTGGTCCACGGTCGTTGGGGCAAGCACGACGTTACGGTCCGCCTGCCTCACGCACACCGGCCGGCGCGCGGCGAGGCGCTGGAAGTGGCGCTTCCCGCTCAACGGCTCCACTTTTTCGACCCGTCGACAGGCAAGCGCATCAATTGACTGATCCGCAACCGAGCGGCGCAACGGTGCTTTCGCCCTGGAGCGCGAAGTACAATGGCGTTTCTCCCACGCGCGCCGGCCTGCCGGCGCCGGCCGGGAACCCGACAAACCCATATCCATCCACCCACGACCGCCGCCGTTCGCGGCAGGCGGCGTCAACGCGTGACTTCAAGCAAATGGCCCAATACGTATTCACCATGAACCGGGTCGGCAAAATCGTGCCGCCCAAGCGTCAGATCCTCAAAGACATTTCGCTGTCGTTTTTCCCCGGCGCGAAAATCGGCCTGCTCGGCCTGAACGGCTCGGGTAAGTCGACGCTGATCCGCATCATGGCGGGCGTCGACAAGGACATCGAAGGCGAAGCCACGCCGATGCCGAACCTGAACATCGGCTATCTGCCACAGGAGCCGCAACTCGATCCGCAAAAGACGGTGCGCGAAGCAGTCGAAGAAGGTCTTGGCGACGTGTTCAACGCGCAAAAGAAGCTCGATGAAATCTATGCCGCATACGCGGAGCCGGACGCCGACTTCGACGCGCTCGCTGCCGAGCAGGCCAAATACGAAGCGATCCTCGCCACGGCCGACGGCGGCAGCCCGGAGCAGCAGATCGAAGTCGCCGCTGACGCACTGCGCCTGCCCGCCTGGGACGCGAAGATCGAGCATCTGTCGGGCGGCGAGAAACGCCGCGTCGCGCTATGCAAGCTGCTGCTGGAAAAGCCGGACATGCTGCTGCTCGACGAGCCGACCAACCACCTGGACGCCGAGTCGGTCGAATGGCTGGAGCAGTTCCTCACGCGCTTCCCGGGCACAGTGGTTGCTGTGACCCACGACAGATACTTCCTAGACAACGCCGCGGAATGGATTCTCGAACTCGACCGTGGCTACGGCATTCCGTGGAAGGGCAACTACAGCAGTTGGCTCGACCAGAAGGAAGAGCGGCTGAAGCAGGAAGAAGCATCGGAATCGGCGCGCCAGAAGGCGATCAAGAAGGAGCTGGAGTGGGTGCGCCAGAATCCGAAGGGCCGTCAGGCGAAGTCGAAGGCGCGGATTGCGCGCTTTGAAGAATTGAACAGCCAGGATTACCAGAAGCGCAACGAAACGTCGGAAATCTTCATTCCGGTCGGTGACCGGCTCGGCAATGAAGTGATCGAGTTCAAGAACGTAAGCAAGTCATACGGCGACCGTCTGCTGATCGACAATCTGAGCTTCAAGATTCCGGCGGGCGCGATCGTCGGCATCATCGGGCCGAACGGCGCCGGTAAGTCGACGCTGTTCCGCATGCTGACCGGCAAGGAACAGCCGGATTCGGGCGAGATCGCACAAGGCCCGACCGTGAAGCTCGCTTACGTCGATCAGAGCCGCGATGCCCTCGATGGTTCGAAGTCCGTGTTCGAAGAGATTTCCGGCGGCGCGGACGTGCTGACGGTGGGCAAGTACGAGACGCCGTCGCGTGCGTATATCGGCCGCTTCAACTTCAAGGGTGGCGACCAGCAGAAGATTGTCGGCAACCTGTCAGGCGGTGAGCGCGGCCGGCTGCATCTGGCGAAAACGCTGATTGCGGGCGGCAACGTGCTACTGCTCGACGAACCGTCGAACGACCTCGACGTCGAAACGCTGCGCGCGCTCGAAGACGCGTTGCTCGAATTCGCGGGCTCGGTGCTGGTGATTTCGCACGATCGCTGGTTCCTCGACCGGATCGCGACCCACATTCTGGCCTTCGAAGGCGATTCGCAGGCGACGTTCTTCGACGGCAACTATCAGGAATACGAGGCGGACAAGCGTAACCGTCTTGGCGAGGAAGGCGCGCGGCCGAAGCGACTGCGCTACAAACCGATCAGCCGATAAGGAACGCGGGCGGCAACCCGGGCGGCGGCCAAGGCCACGCACCTTGAGCGGCCGGGCGACGAGGAGGCAGGCATGGCGTTGTCGAAGGGCGGGCGCGTGGCCGTTGCAGTCGCTGGCGTCGTTGCTGCGCTGATCGTCGCCGCGCTCGCCGGCCTCTATTTCGTCCAGCACGAAGTAAAAGAGCGCGTGATTCAGGCGCTCGGCCCGCTTGGCAGCGCCGACTCGATCGATGTCGGCCTGACCTCCGTCCGCCTCACCAACGTTCGTCTAAAGCCACCCGAAGGCTGGCCCGCGGGCGACCCGCTGCACGCCGACGAGATCACGGTGACGCCGGACGTCCACGAGCTGATCCAGCGGCGCGTGCATCTGCGCAGTGTCGTGATTAGCGGTTTCACGCTCACCGTGGTGCGAACACCGGACGGCAAGCTCAAGTTGCTGCCGAATCTGCGAGAGTCGTTGAGCAGCCCCAGCAGCACCGGCCCGAACACTGCGAGCAGTACGGAAAAAACGCCGCTGCCGCCCGAAAAGCTCTTCGATCACATCGAATTCCGCCAAGGCACGTTCGTGTTCTACGACTTCGAAGTGAGCAAACCAGCGTACAAGATCATCGTTAGCGACGCTAACGCCAGCATCAATCACATCCATCTGCCCGATCTCAACGAACCCACCACTGTCGCCGTCAACGGCTCGATCAAGGGGCCAGCACATACCGGCAAGGTTTCGTTTGACGGGTGGATAAAAATCGCCAGAAAGGATTCGCAGACCACCACGACGCTACGCGGCGTCGACATCAAGACGCTCGATCCGTATCTGTTGAAGAAAGCCCGGTCAAGGGTCTCGGCAACGCACTGCTGAACCTGATCGGGAAGTAATCGCCCGCATCGCACCGATGCGATACGGGTTGGAGCGCTCGTCAACTCAAACCGGCAGCCCTAGTTCGCGCAGCTTCGCATCGGTCTTCGCGGCGCTCGTGTGATGAACGCCATGCCAGCCGAGCGCGGTCGCGGCTTCGGCGTTCTTCCGGTCATCGTCGATAAAGACGAGTTCCGCCGGCTGGATACCTGGAAGATGGCTTTCGACGCGCTTCACCATCTCGGCGAAAATCGCCGGATCAGGCTTGACGAGTTTTACGCGGCCTGACACCACGATGTCCTTGAAGCGTCGCAGCACGGGGAAGTTTTCCCACGCATAAGGGAACGTCTCCGCCGACCAGTTCGTCAGGCCGAACAGCGGCACGCCAGCCGAGTCGAGTTTCTCGAGCGTTGCGATGCCATCGTCAAGCACCCCTGCGATCATCTCGTGCCACCGTTCATAGAACGCTCGGATCAGCGTTTCATGCTCGGGAAACTTCGCGATCAGTTCGGCGGTGCCCTCGACGATCGTCTGGCCGCCGTCCTGCTGGATCACCCAGTCCATCGCGCAAACGTCGGTCAGAAACCAGCGGCGCTCCGTTTCGTCCGGAATCAGCGTCCGGTACAGGTATTCGGGGCTCCAGTCGATCAATACGCCGCCGAAATCGAAAACGACTGCCTTGATGCTCATGCAAACTCCCTCACAAGCACATCGGAAAGCGGGCTCACGCAGACGCGATTGCCCGCCATAGACGAATTCGCCCACACCCAGTTGTGATGGGCGACGATCTGCTCAGGCATGAGATGCGCTCTTTGCTGCGTGGTATGCAGATCGGAAACGACCGTGGTCCGGTAGCCGAGCGTGACGGCCCGGCGCGCTGCCGTGTCGACGCAGAACTCGGTCGCGTAGCCGCAAACCAGCAGGCGGTCGATGCTGAGGCGTTCGAGCTGTCCGTCCAGCGTCGTCTCGTGAAAGGAATCGCCGACGGTCTTATGCACGACGCAGTCATCGCCAGTTCGTAAAAGCGCCGGATGCAGTTGCCAGCCTTCGGTGCCGAGCGCGACTTCCGCACCAGGCGCGCCGTCATGCTGAACGAAAAACACCGGCGCGAGCGCCAGACGCGCGGCAGCGGTAAGTCGGTTGATACCGCCGATCACTTCATCGCTTCGATACGACGCTGACGGGCCACAGAAAAACTCCCGCTGCACGTCGATAACCATCACCGCCACGCCTGCCATGTATCAGGTTCCCCTATGAATTCGCTATAGCCCCGGGCGCCCTCGCCTGCCTCGCCCGGCAATGACTCTCCGCACCGGCGGGCCGCGCTCGAGCCCGCGCGACAATGAACCGCCGGTTGCCGGCCCGCCTCAGACCGGTTGCGTACGCATTTCGAGCCACGCCTTTGCATCGCCCGAAACATGCGGCGATACGCGAGTGCGCACCGTCTCGTGATACGCGTTGAGCCACGCGCGCTCGTCGTCACGCAGCAGCGCGAGATCGACGCACCGTGTGTCGATCGGACACAGGGTCAGCGTCTCGAACTTCAGGAAATCGCCGAACTCGGTCTGTTCAGCCGGGCGGTTCAGCACGAGGTTCTCGATCCGGATGCCCCACTTGCCCGGTCGGTAGATGCCCGGCTCGATCGATGTGATCATCCCTTCTTCCATTGCCGTCCACGCTTCGGCCGGCGCGTAGTGCGAAATCACCTGCGGACCTTCGTGCACATTCAGGAAGTAGCCGACGCCGTGACCCGTTCCGTGGCCATAGTCCGCGCCTGCCTCCCAGATCGGCGCGCGCGCAATCGAATCGAGCATCGGCGAGCGGATGCCACGCGGGAACTGCGCGCGCGACAGCGCCATCGTGCCCCTGAGCACCGTGGTGAAATCCCCACGGTGTTCGGCCGTGATCGAGCCGATCGGCACCACGCGCGTGACGTCCGTCGTGCCGCTCAGGTACTGGCCGCCCGAATCGATCAGCAACAGCCCGTTGCCCTCGATCGTCGCGTGCGACGCTTCGGTCGCGCGGTAATGCGGCATCGCGCCGTTCGCGTTGAAGCCCGCAATGGTGCCGAAGCTCAGCGTGACAAACCCCGGCCGACGCGCACGCGCAGCCGTCAGGCGCTCGTCGATGGTCAGCTCAGTGATCGTTTCGCGACCCAGCGCGCCTTCGAACCACGCAAAGAATTCGGCAAGCGCCGCGCCGTCCTGCTCCATCGTCGCGCGGACGTATTCGGCCTCGGCCTCGGTCTTGCGCGATTTGAGGAACGTCGACGGGTTCACTGCCTCGACGATCTTCACCTCCGGCGGCACCGCTTTCAGCAGGCCGAAGGTAATGCGGCGCGGATCGATCAGCAGAGTGGCGCCTACCGGCAGGGCGGAGAGCGCGTCGGCGGCCCTGGCGTACGGCTCGACGCGGATGCCGTCGCTCGCCAGCGCGTCGGCGAGTGCCTGCGGCACCTTGCCGTCAGCGACGAACAGGGACGCACGATCGAGCCCGACCAGCGCGTGCGCAACGAATACCGGGTTGTAGCTGACGTCGGCGCCACGCAGATTCAGAAGCCACGCGAGATCGTCGAGCGTCGAGATGAAATGCCACTGCGCGCCCTTTTCCTGCATCGCGCGACGGATCTGGTCAAGCTTGTCGGCGCGCGCGACGCTCGCGTGCGGAGCCGCGTGTTCGTACACCGCTTCGGCCGGCAACGAAGGCCGCTGCGGCCAGATCGCGTCCAGTAGATCGACGTCGGTGCGTAGCTTGACGTCGCGCGCTGTCAGCATTTCGGTCAGCGTGCGCGCGGCAGCGACGCCGAGCACGGCGCCGTCGACGCCCACCGTCGCGCCGCTCTCGACGTTCTGAGCGAGCCAGTCGACATGAGGCGTGCTTTGCTGGCCGGCCATCATCTTCATCAGTTGCACCCCGGTGCCGGCGAGTTGCGCTTCGGCCTGGACCCAGTAGCGGCTATCGACCCACAGGCCGGCGAAGCTATCCGTCACGACCAGCGTGCCAACCGAGCCAGTGAAGCCCGACAGCCATTGCCGCCCCTGCCATCGCCCGGGCAGATATTCGGAGAGGTGCGGATCGGCGGACGGCACCAGGTACGCAGCGAGACCTTCGCGCGCCATCGCACCGCGCAGCAACGCGATGCGTTCAGGAATGGAGGAGATTTCGGGGAGTCGGGCGTTCATTGTTCACCTGCAGGTTCATCGACGGGATAACAGGCCGACCGTCACGGCGACGGCGACCAGCGCAAAAGTGGTACACGCCAGCCACTCGAGCGTATCACCATCATGGAAGAGACCGGTCACGTTACCGGCCATCAGCGCAAAAGCCGAGCCGGCCACGCCGGCGATGAGCGCGACCCACACGCGTGCGCGTCTGCCGCGCCGCAGCGGATGCAACCACCAGCCCACGAAGCCGACCACCGCACCGAGGATCACGATTCCCACCCAGCCCATCAGCGACACACCTTGTGCGCTTTCGGACTGATCCTATAGGTTCGGGTCGTTTCCAAAGCTAGCATTTTTGTCTCATTAACCAACAGGTCAGCACGGCGCTTTCCGCGTAGCGGTTGAGTTTAGGGGCCGGGATAACGTAAGGCAAGCCACAGCACGGCATGTGCTGTCAGCCCATCCCGCCTGCCACGCTGAAAGCGCACCATGCGAATTGCCCTCATCGAGCCCGACCGGCGTCATGCCGAAATGGTTGTCCGCCTGCTGTTCGCGGGCGGTCACGCGTGCCAGCATTTCATCTCCGTGAAATCGTTCCTCGCCCACGCCGCCGGCGAAACCTTCGATCTTCTCCTGACCGACATCCGGCCCAGCGATCTCGCCGCCGAAGACGCCATCCCACTCGCCCGCCAGATCCTGCCCGGTTTGCCCGTGATCGTCCTGATGACGGTGCCACGCGAAAGCGAGATCGTCGCAAGCCTGCGCGCCGGCGCCGACGATTGCCTGTCCAAACCCGTACGCGGCCCGGAAATGCTGGCCCGCGTCGATGCGGCGCGCCGGCGTCCGCCGCCCGTCGAAGCGGCCGCGCAACGTGTTCGGTGACTACGCGTTCGATACGTCGGGCGGCGTCGTCGCGTTCCGCGGGGAGCGAGTCGAACTGACACCGAAGGAATTCCTGTTTGCGCTCCTGCTGTTCACCAACCTGTCGCGTCCAGTCTCGCGCGCGCAGATCCGCGAAAACGTCTGGACGCACAGCCGCGAAGTTAAGTCACGCACGCTGGATACGCACGCGTGTCGCCTGCGTACGAAACTCCAGCTACGCCCGGAGAACGGCTATTTGCTGACGCCGCTGTACGGTTACGGCTACCAGCTCGACCGGATCGGAGAAGCGTAAGCCGTCCCCAATCTGGCGGCGTCAATGAAAGAATCGCCGAAACGCTATAATATTGGGCTAAATCATAGAGTCCCACGATTGCGCCCCTAATGTTGCGCCTCCTATGCAGCTTTTAACGATCGGAATCAATCACCACACCGCGCCCGTCGCTTTGCGCGAACGCGTGGCGTTTCCGCTCGAACAGATCAAGCCTGCACTGGCAACCTTCAAGGAAATCTGGCTGGGCCCGGCAGCCCGCACAGCGCCGGAAGCAGCGATTCTTTCCACCTGTAACCGTACCGAACTCTACTGCGCCACCGACGACCAGGCCGCCCGCGACGCGGCGATCCACTGGCTGTCCCGCTACCACCGCCTTCCTATCGACGAACTCGCGCCGCACGTCTATGCGTTGCCGCAGTCCGAAGCGGTGCGCCACGCGTTTCGCGTCGCGTCGGGGCTGGATTCGATGGTGCTTGGCGAAACCCAGATCGTCGGCCAGATGAAAGATGCCGTCCGCACCGCGTCCGAAGCCGGCGCGATGGGCACGTATCTGAACCAGTTGTTCCAGCGCACCTTCGCGGTCGCGAAAGAAGTGCGCAGCACGACGGAAATCGGGGCGCAATCGGTATCGATGGCAGCCGCGGCCGTGCGGCTCGCGCAGCGCATCTTCGACAAGGTGTCCAATCAGCGCGTGCTGTTCATCGGCGCGGGCGAGATGATCGAGTTGTGCGCGGCGCACTTCGCTGCCCAGCAGCCGCGCGAACTGGTGGTTGCGAATCGCACTGCCGAGCGTGGCGCACGGCTCGCGGAGCGTTTCAACGGGCGCGCGATTCCTTTGTCCGAACTGCCTGCGCGGATGCACGAATTCGACATCATCGTGTCGTGCACTGCCTCGACGCTGCCGATCATCGGTCTGGGCGCCGTCGAGCGCGCCGTGAAGGCGCGGCGTCACCGGCCGATCTTCATGGTCGATCTGGCCGTGCCGCGCGACATCGAACCCGAAGTCGGCCAGCTCGAAGACGTGTTTCTGTACACCGTCGACGACCTCGGCGCGATTGTCCGCGAAGGCAACGCGTCGCGTCAGGCTGCGGTCGCGCAGGCCGAAGCGATCATCGAAACGCGCGTGCAGAATTTCATGCAGTGGCTCGATGCGCGTAGCATCGTGCCGGTCATCCGCCACATGCACACGCAGGCTGATGCACTTCGCCGCGCCGAAGTCGAACGCGCGCAGAAGATGCTCGCGCGCGGCGAAGATCCGGCAGCGGTGCTCGAAGCGCTGTCGCAGTCGCTCACCAACAAGCTGATCCACGGCCCGACGCACGCGCTCAACCGCGCCAGCACGGAGAACCGTGACAAGCTCATCGAACTGATGAGCGGTTTCTACCGGCACTCCGGCTCGTCCGACCCGTCCAACCGTTAGCGACGCTGCCGCCGCCAGCTGACGGGGCCACCCGTCGCGTTCCGACCAGGGCTTTCGGCCCGCTTCCTCGATACCCGCCGTCCTTTCCGGAGCCCGCTCCGATCCGTCCGATGAAAACGAGCATGCAAAGCAAGCTCGACCAGCTCACAACCCGGCTGGCCGAACTGAACGATCTGTTGAGCCGCGAGGACATTACCTCCAATCTCGACCAATACCGCAAGCTCACGCGCGAGCATGCGGAACTCGGCCCTGTTGTCGAGCAATACGGACTGTGGCGCCAGGCGCTCAATGACGAAGCAACCGCGCAGGAACTGCTGTCGGACGCGTCGATGCGCGATTTCGCCGAGGAAGAAATCCGCGCGGCACGCGAACAGAAGGTGAAGCTCGAAAGCGAATTGCAGACGATGCTGCTACCGAAAGATCCGAACGATTCGCGCAATATCTTCCTGGAAATTCGCGCGGGCACGGGCGGCGACGAGTCCGCTCTGTTCGCGGGCGACCTGCTGCGGATGTACCTGCGCTACGCGGAACGAAACCGCTGGCAGGTCGAGATGATGTCGGCGAGCGAATCGGATCTGGGCGGCTATAAGGAAGTGATCGTGCGGATCGCCGGCGACGCCGCGTATTCGAAGCTGAAATTCGAATCCGGCGGCCATCGGGTGCAGCGGGTGCCCGCCACCGAAACGCAGGGTCGCATTCACACCTCGGCGTGCACGGTCGCGGTCATGCCGGAAGCGGACGAAATCGGCGAAGTCGAGATCAATCCCGCCGATCTGCGCATCGACACGTTCCGTGCGTCAGGCGCCGGCGGCCAGCACATCAACAAGACAGACTCGGCGGTGCGCGTGACGCACCTTCCGACTGGCATCGTCGTCGAATGTCAGGACGACCGGTCGCAGCACAAGAACAAGGATCGCGCGTTGAAGGTGCTCGCCGCGCGCATCAAGGACAAACAGTCCCACGAGCAGCAGGCGAAGGAAGCCGCGACGCGCAAGAGCCTGATCGGCTCGGGCGACCGGTCGGAACGGATCCGCACGTACAACTTCCCGCAGGGGCGCCTCACCGATCACCGGATCAACCTGACGCTGTATAGGCTCGAAGCGATCATGGATGGCGACCTGGACGAACTGATCGCCGCGCTTGTCAGCGAGCATCAGGCGGAGTTGCTGGCGTCGCTCGGTGACGCGGAATAAGGCGCTGCCGCCATGGAAAATGTCGCTACGCTGTTGCGGGCCTCACCGCTGCCAGCGCTCGAAGCGCGGATTCTGCTTGCGCACGTGCTCGGCTGGCGGCGCACGGAGTTGATCACGCGTAGCGATGAGCCGCTCGATGCGGCGCTGGTGGCGCGCTATCAGGAGCTGGAGGCGCGCCGTGTGGCGGGCGAGCCAGTCGCACAACTGGTTGGGGTGCGGGAGTTTTTCGGACTGGATTTCGAAGTCACGCCCGATGTGCTGATTCCGCGCCCGGATACCGAACTGCTGGTCGAAACGACACTGGATGCGCTGGACGGCCTGAAGCGGCCGTGCGTGCTCGATCTAGGCACCGGAACCGGCGCTATTGCCATCGCGATTGCCGACGCGCGACCTGACGCGCAGGTGTGGGCCGTGGACTGTTCGCCGGAAGCACTGAAGGTAGCCACCCGTAACGCCATGCGCCTGCTCGATCCGGCGCGCCCCGGCGGGCTGCTGCATCTGGCGCAGGGCGACTGGTACGCGGCGCTCGCCGACGGCGCGCTGCGCTTTCACACCATCGTGAGCAACCCGCCGTACATTGCAAGTGGCGATCCGCACCTGTCCGAAGGCGACCTGCGCTACGAGCCGCGCGGCGCGCTCACCGACGAAGCCGACGGCCTTTGCGCGATCCGCGCCATTATCTCAGGCGCTCCGGCGTGGCTTACGCCAGGCGGGGCGCTGTGGATCGAGCATGGGTACGATCAGGCCGAGGCGGTTCGCGCGCTACTCGATGCTGAAGGTTTCGCCGAGGTCCAGTCCCTACGCGATCTGGCGGACATCGAACGTATCAGCGGGGGCGTGCTGCCCGGCTGAAGCGGGACCAGCCGGAGGTTGCCTCGGCGGTACGCCGGCAGCTCAGCCCCGCGCGGCCCTCAGCCTGTGGCAACGAAATCCGCTATCATTTGAACCTATCCCGCAATCATTCCGGAACCGCAAGGTCAGTCATGGATACGCAACAACGCATCAAGCAGATCGTCGACGAAAACACCGTCGTACTCTTCATGAAGGGCAACGCACAGTTTCCGATGTGTGGCTTTTCGGGCCGCGCCGTCCAGATCCTGAAGGCGTGCGGCGTTGACGAATTCAAAACCGTCAACGTTCTCGACGACGAAGGCGTGCGCCAGGGCATCAAGGAATTCTCCAACTGGCCGACCATTCCGCAGCTCTACGTGAAGGGCGAGTTCATCGGTGGCTCGGACATCATGATGGAGATGTACCAGTCCGGCGAACTGCAGCAGCTGTTTGCCGCTGCGTAATTCCGCCCACGCGGCGCACGCCATGGAAACCCGGGCTGCGCCGCCGCGCCGGCTGATCATTGCCATCACCGGCGCGACGGGTGCCATCTATGGCATCCGGCTGCTCGAAACGCTGAAGAAGCTTGGCGGCGTCGAGAGCCACCTGCTGATCTCCAGCGCTGGCTGGCTCAACATCCAGCACGAACTCCAGCTGACCAAAGACGACGTGCATCCGCTTGCGGATGTCGTTCATTCTGTGCGCGACATCGGCGCGAGCATCGCGTCCGGCTCGTTCGCAACCGACGGCATGATCGTCGCTCCCTGCTCGATGAAGACGCTCGCCAGCGTGGCGCATGGCCTCTCCGACAACCTGATCAGCCGCGCCGCTGACGTCACGCTCAAGGAACGTCGCCGGCTCGTGCTGATGGTGCGCGAGACGCCATTGAACCTCGCGCATCTGCGCAATATGACGGCGGTCACGGAAATGGGTGGGGTGATCTTTCCGCCACTCCCGGCGTTCTACAACCAGCCGGCGTCAATCGACGAGATGGTCGATCACACCGTGGCGCATGCGCTGGACCTGTTCGGGCTCGGCCCGGCGCTCGCGCCCGCGTGGCCAGGATTGCACGCCCCAGAGGACTAAAGGCGCTCGTCATCGGCGCGCATTAACAACATTGGCGACACAATCAAATGTCTTTTTAGCCGTTTATTAATCGACGGTGCGGGCCTATATTCAATGCAACCGAAAACTTCCCGGTCGCAGCCGATGCGGCCTTGATGCAATGACCCAGTTGCCTACCCTTTTCCTGTCGCACGGCGCGCCGACGCTGCCTATCGACCCGTCTCTGCCGTCTGCGGAATTTGCCACGTTGTCGGCGCAATTGCCGCGCCCGAAGGCGATCCTGATGCTGTCTGCGCACTGGGGCACGGCGCAGCCGGTTGTCAGCACGTCGAGCGCGCCCGAGACCATTCACGATTTCTACGGTTTCCCGCGCCAGTTATACGAGATCCAGTATCCCGCGCCTGGCGCACCGGATGTCGCGCAGCGCGCGGCCGAACTACTCGGCCAACATGGCATTCCAACGGCGACACAGCCGCACGGGCTCGATCATGGCGCATGGGTGCCACTGCTGCTGATGTTTCCGGAAGCGGATGTGCCCGTCGCCCAGTTGTCGATCCAGCCGCGCATGGATGCCGCGTATCACTTCAGAATCGGCCGCGCGCTGCGGGCACTGAAGGACGAAGGCGTGATGGTGATCGGCTCAGGTCAGATCACGCACAATCTTCGCGCCGCCGATTTTTCGGCGCGTCCAGAGGACGCCGATCCTCGCGTGAAGGAGTTCACCGACTGGTTCGAAGCGCGCCTCGCTGCGCGAGACGTCGACGCGTTGCTCGACTATCGTGCAAAGGCGCCGCACGCCGTGTTGATGCACCCCACCGACGAGCATTTGCTGCCCGTTTTCTCGGCCCTCGGTGCCGCCGCCGACGACTACACGCTGTCGATCCAGTCGCTTGGCACCTATCAACGTTCGTTGGCGATGACGAACTATGTGTTCGGCAGCGCAGCCTGACTCGAACTGGATGGATTGAGCGTCCGCGCTCCCCGCTGGGTACAAAGAAAAAGCCCGCCTGATTGTGTTCGGGCGGGCTTTTTCGTTTCGACTCAGCCAGCTCGAAACCAAACCACGACGCAGAAATTACGCGCCGACGCCTTCGAGAACGTCTTCATGCGACTCGCGCTCTTCAAGATACTCAGTGCGATAGCCCGTACGCACGCCCCAGAAATAGAAGACCAGCGAGAAAACGATGACGACCAGCATGTCCCAGCCGTAGGGCAGCACGCCCCAGCCGCCAAACTCCTTGCTGCCGGTCAGCGACAGCACCGCCATCACCGGCAGATAGGCCACCAGCCACCAGGCGGCCTTCAGGTCGCGGCCCCAGCCACCGAAGCCCGACTTCGCCTGGAAGTAGAAGTACACCGGCAGCGCGACGACCATCAGCAGGATGATTTCACCCGTCAGCGGCCACCTTGCCCAGTACAGGATCAGCGACGCGCAAACGAACGCGAACGGCGCGATCACTGACATGCCACGGATATGCAACGGCCGATGGAGGTCAGTTGCCGCGCGGCGCAGCGACATCAGGCTGATCGGGCCCGTCAGATACGAGATCACAGTTGCCACCGAAATCACCGCTGCCAGCGAACTCCAGCCCCGGAAGAAGAACAGGAAGATGAACGACACCAGCAGGTTGAACCACATCGCCTGACGCGGCACGCCGTACAGCGGGTGCACGTTGCCGAACATCTTCGGCATTGTGTTGTTGCGCTCCATCGCGTAGATCATGCGGGTGGTCGTCGCCATATAGGTCGTGCCGGTGCCACTCGGGCTGACGAACGCGTCGATGTACAGCAGGATAGCGAGCCAGTTCAGGTTAAGCGCAATCGCCAGTTCCGCAAACGGCGACGCGAAGTTGAAGTGGCTCCAGCCCTTCATCACATCGCCCGGGCTCACCGCGCCGATATAGGCGACCTGTAGCAGGACGTAGATCACGAGCGCGATCAGGATCGAGCCGATCACCGCAAACGGCACGCTCTTCGAAGGGTTGCGCGCCTCGCCCGCAAGGTTGATCGGGCTCTGGAAACCGTTGAACGCGAACACGATGCCGCTCGTCGCAACGGCCGTCAGCACCGCCGACCAGCCGTATGGCGCGAAATTGCTCGCCTCGCCGAAGTTCTCCTTGTGAAAGCCGGTCAGCATGAGGCCGAGGATCGTCGCGCCCGGAATCAGGAACTTGAATACGGTGATCGCCGAATTGGCTCGTGCGAACAGCTTCACGCCCCAGTAGTTCAGCAGGAAGTACACGATGACAAGCGCCGCCGACAGCAATAAACCCGGCGTGGTCAGCGAACCATTGACGAATAGCGCATGCGCCCACTCATACGGCCAGGTGCTCATGTACTGGATCGACGCTTCCGCTTCGATCGGAATCACCGACACGATTGCGATCCAGTTTGCCCAGGCGCTGATGAAGCCGACCAGCGCGCCATGCGAGTAGCGTGCGTAGCGCACCATCCCGCCCGATTCCGGAAACATCGCGCCCAGTTCGGCGTAGGTCAGTGCGATCGCGAGAATCACGACGGCGCCGATCACCCATGCGCAGATTGCCGCCGGCCCTGCAATTTTTGCCGCCTTCCACGCACCGAACAGCCAGCCCGAGCCGATGATCGAACCCAGCCCGGTCAGCATCAGCGCGAACGGCCCGATGTTTCGTTGAATAGAACTTTTCACTTCCTCTCCTGTATCGAAAGCATGTCGACTCCGCCCCGCTGCTCGTGACACTCGAAGACGGTCTCCTTCCATGCATGCGCAACGCCAACCA
Organism: Paraburkholderia sp. BL10I2N1; assembly: GCF_004361815.1. Taxonomy (NCBI): domain Bacteria; kingdom Pseudomonadati; phylum Pseudomonadota; class Betaproteobacteria; order Burkholderiales; family Burkholderiaceae; genus Paraburkholderia; species Paraburkholderia sp. BL10I2N1. Next base: position 1,060,191 of record NZ_SNWA01000001.1, read on the forward strand.
GCTGATGCAGGTGCAACCGCCACGCGGCGCGTAGTTTACCGGTTGCACCCATCGCGTGCAGCCGAATGCGCTATGGCCCTACAAAAAATATGCTCGAATAGCAAGCTTTGTAAGCGAGAACCACTCATGTCTCAAAATCTTGTACATATTGGGGCAGTGGGTGTTGACCTTCATCCGAAATCGCCGTATAACGTTCGGGCAGGATTTCAAGCGGCGAGTGAAGGTCTTTCGTAGTTCGCCCATCAACGGTACTCCGGTTGGTCCCATTGCCCCTTCCTTGATTTTCATGCACCCATTGGGCTTCGGCCTTATTCACCATCTTTAGGAACAAGTAATATGGAAACCGGTACCGTCAAGTGGTTCAATGACGCAAAGGGCTTTGGCTTCATCACGCCGGACGGCGGTGGCGAAGATCTGTTCGCGCATTTCTCGGAAATCCGCACGGAAGGCTTCAAGACGCTGCAAGAAAACCAAAAGGTAACGTTTGAAGTGAAGACGGGCCCGAAGGGCAAGCAAGCTGCTAACATCAAGCCGGTGTAAGCACACGCTTCCTTCTGGACGCAAAATAACCCCGCCTCGGCGGGGTTTTTTCATTTCTGGCGCCGCAATCCGGCGGCTGCCGAGGTATCAACGTCGCAGCGCCATTCAGCCGATCAGCGAAAGATGCGCCGGGCGTGAATCCCGAGGCCGGTCGCCACGCTCGCTAGGCGGTCGCCGAACACCGGCTTCGCGGCCGGAAATGCCGCCGCCAGCGCGTTCGAGAGGAACGCGAGGCCCGTCGAGCCGCCCGTAAAGTAAACGGCGCTCACGTCGCGTGGAGCGACGCCTGCGGCCTGCACTGTGTCGCGGGCGGCCTGCACGATGCGCTGCATGTCGTCGTGACCGGCCTGCACGAGTTGCGCTTCGTCGAATGCGAGGCGCAGATCGTCTTCAACCTGCTCCAGATCGATCATCGTTTCGCCCCCAGCCGCAACGCCGATCTTCGCCTCTTCCGCGAACGCTGCCAGCGCATGCCCCAGCCGCCGCTCGACGACGCGCATCAGCCGGTCGTGCTGACGCATGTCGACGTACAGATGCCGCATCAGGCCAAGTTCGCTGACCCGCTTCGGGGAGTAGACCGTGTTGATCAGGTGCCAGGTTGCGAGATCGAAATACACGCGGCTCGGCAGCTCACGACCTTCCGGATCACGCGACTGGTAGCCGAGTTCACGCAGGATCGTCGCGAGTTCCACGCGGCGGTCGAAGTCCGTACCGGCGACGTGCACGCCGTGATGCGCCAGGACATCGTCCTTGCGCTCGATGCGCTTCATTCGCTCGGGGCCAACCCGCACCAGCGAAAAGTCCGATGTACCCCCGCCGATGTCGGCCACCAGCACCAGTCCTTCTTCGGTCAGATGCGATTCGTAGTCGAACGCGGCCGCGATCGGCTCATACTGGAAGTGGATCTCGCGCAACCCGACGGAACGCGCCGCCGCTTCCAGCTGTTGCTGGGCGAGCAGGTCGGCACGCGGGTCGTCGTCGACGAAAAACACGGGGCGGCCCAGCACCGCGCGCTCGATCGAAGCGCCCGCCGCCCTTTCAGCCTTGCGCTTGAGGTGGTCGACGAAGAGGCCGATCACATCCGTGTAGCGGATCGCTGAGCCGTCGCCAAGGTCCGTCGTACTGTCGGCAAGCGCGGAACCGAGAATGCTCTTCATCGAGCGCATCAGCCGGCCGTCGAAGCCGTCGACGTAAGCCTCAAGCGCGGCGCGTCCGTACTCGCGGGTGTTTTCGTCGGTGTTGAAGAAGACCGCGGTCGGCAGCGTCGTGTAGTCGCCCTCGACTGGCGCAAGCCGCAGCGAGGCGCCTTCGGGCAAGGCGACAGCCGAATTCGAGGTGCCGAAGTCAATCGCGCAGTAGGTCATGGCAGGAATCGCTCACGGTTGGCGCGGACGGAAAGGGGACGGGCTTTGTATCATGAAAGCGCGACCGGCATCAACCGGCGCGGCGCAGGGTGCCACGGAACAAAAATTGCTCGATTGCACAGGATATGTCGTCAATTTTCAGGAGACCTTTAGCGATGAGCGAGCCGCCCGCCGCTTCGACGCAGGAACATCGTTCCACACCAGTGGGGCCGCCGGAAAATCCAGGTAGCGGTCATGCCCGGCCTGCGATCGTTGAAACCGATCTGCCGTCGCGGCTCGACCGGCTTCCGTGGGGTCACTTCCACACGCTGATCGTCGTTGCGCTGGGCGTGACCTGGCTGCTCGACGGGCTCGAGGTCACACTGGCAGGCGCCGTTGCGAGCGCGCTGAAATCGAGCCCGACATTGGGCTTTTCGAACGCCGACGTCGGCCTGACCGGCAGTGCCTACATTGCGGGCGCGGTCCTTGGCGCGCTCGGCTTCGGCTGGCTCACCGACCGGCTCGGCCGCCGGAAACTGTTCTTCATCACCCTCGCGCTCTACCTCGCCGCAACTGCGGCGACGTCGTTGTCCTGGAGTCTGGCGAGCTTCATTGTGTTCCGTTTTCTGACCGGTGCGGGAATCGGAGGAGAATACACCGCCATCAACTCGACGATCCAGGAATTCACCCCCGCGCGCGTTCGCGGCTGGACCGATCTTGGCATCAACGGCACGTTCTGGATTGGCGCGGCGCTCGGCGCGGCCGGCTCCCTGGTGTTGCTCGACAACAGCCTTCTCCCGGGTGACTGGGGCTGGCGCGCGTGTTTTCTCATCGGCGCGATGCTCGCGCTCGTGATCCTGCCGATGCGCGCCTGGATCCCGGAGAGTCCGCGCTGGCTGCTCACGCACGGCGCGCATCACGAAGCGACGACGATCGTCGAACGCATCGAAGCGCGCTTTCGCGACAACGGCCCGCTCGCTGAGGACGGCCTCCGTCAGCTAAGGCTGCGCGCACGCGACCGTACTCCCCTACGGGAGGTGTTCCACACGCTTTTCAAGCTGCACCGGCGCAGGGCGCTGGTCGGCCTTTCGCTGATGACCGCCCAGGCGTTCTGCTACAACGCGATCTTTTTCACCTACGCGCTCGTACTGACCGATTTCTACGGCGTACCGGGCGACCACGTCGGCTGGTACCTGCTGCCGTTCGCACTTGGCAATTTCCTCGGACCGCTGCTGCTTGGACGGTTGTTCGACGTAGTCGGCCGGCGCAAGATGATCGCGGCGACGTACGCGATCTCAGGCGTGTTGCTGGCGGTCAGCGGCTACCTCTTCGAACAGCACTTGCTGGACGTGACGGCGCAGACAATCGCGTGGATGGTGATTTTCTTCTTCGCGTCGGCCGCGGCAAGCTCGGCGTATCTGACGGTCAGCGAGTCGTTTCCGCTCGAAATCCGCGCGCTTGCGATTGCGGTGTTTTATGCGTTTGGGACGGCGCTCGGCGGGATTGCCGGTCCGGTGTTCTTCGGGCGGCTGATCGACACCCATCAGCGCAGTGCGGTGTTCACCGGTTATCTGGTCGGCGCGGCATTGATGGTGGCCGCTGCGGTGATCGCGGCGATCTGGGGCGTCGATGCGGAAAGGAAGTCGCTGGAAAGCGTCGCATCACCACTTTCCGCAATCGCAGAGGGCGAATAAAGGCACCAAAAAACGCGCGGACAATGCCGCGCGTTTTCATCAGGCCATGCCCAGCGGACGAGCCTTCAGAAAGCCTTTTTCCATGCACCGCCGAAGGCGATCTCGCCGAGCGGCAAACGCGTGCGCACCGACTTCTCGCGCTCGCGCAGCACCGGATCGAGCTTTTCGACCTCGCCATAGTGGCCAATCGAAATCATCGCGATGACCTCGACATCGTCAGGAATCTTGAACGCGTCGCGGAATGCCTTGACGTCGAAGCCGCTCATCTGGTGCGCGGCGAGACCCAGCGCATGCGCCTGCAGGACCAGCGCCATGGCTGCCGCGCCCGCATCATACGAGGCACAACGGTTCACTTCGCCCTTGCTCGTCAGCTTCAGCGTGGTGACGGCGATCAGGACGGGTGCCGGCGCATTCCAGCCCTGGTTAAACGGTACGAGCGTTGCAAAGGCGCGCTTGTACGCGACCTCGTCGGCGCCGCGATCGAAGACGACGAAGCGCCACGGCTGGGCGTTGTACGACGAAGGCGCCCAGCGCGCCGCCTCGAGCACCGCATGCAGGTCGTCGCGGCTCACCGGTTCGCTCGAATACGCGCGCGGGCTCCAGCGGCCAGCAATCAGTTCGTGGATGGGGACGGCGGTTGGAGCGGGTTTTGTAGTCATGCGCTTCTCTCGGTCGAAATCCATGTCAGCGGGCAAATGCCCGGGAGCCACATAGGATAACCGGCCTTTGCGCTCAGCGCCGTTCGTCCGCCCAGATAGTGGTGCGGGCAGCGACATACCAGACGCGAACGGGGCGGCCTCCGCACCGCCCCGTCGCCCTCATCCCCTTCCGGGGAACGTGTCAGGCAGGTTGCGCCGCTACCGAACGCTCGCCGCGGTTGATCCGCAGCACGATCACGGCCGCCACCAAACACAGGCCGCCGGAAATCATCGACGCCACCGTGTAAGTCCCAAGGCTCGCCCGCAGCATCCCTGCGCCGAGCGCCGCAAACGCCGCGCCGAGCTGATGGCCTGCCACGACCCAGCCGAACACGACCGGCGCGGCTTCCTTGCCGTAGACATCGGTCGCAAGACGCACCGTCGGCGGCACGGTGGCGATCCAGTCGAGTCCGTAGAACAACGCAAAAAGTGGCAACCCAAAGAAGTCGATACCAAACGCGTGCGGCAGATACATCAGCGACAGCCCGCGCAGCCCGTAGTAGAAGAACAGCAGCACGCGGCTGTTGAAGCGATCCGACAGCCAGCCGGACAGCGTGGTCCCGAACAGGTCGAAGATGCCCATCGCCGCGAGCAGCGAAGCGCCCTGCACTTCGGTCATCCCGTAGTCGCCGCACATTGCGATCAGGTGCGTGCCGACGTAACCGTTGGTGCTCGCGCCGCAGATGAAGAAGCTGAAAAACAGCAGCCAGAAATCACGCGTCCTGCTCGCCATCGCCAGGGTGCCGAATGCAATCGCCAGCGGATTCTGCTTCGTGACGCTGGCCGGGACCGGTGCATCCGCCGGCTCGCCATACGGGCGCAGCGCCATATCCGACGGACGTTCGGGCAACAGGAACGCGACCAGCGGCAGCACGATGCCCGCTGCCGCCGCGACCACCAGCACCACCGGACGCCAGCCGTGATGCTGAGCGATCGCCGCGAGCAAGGGCAGAAACACCAGCTGACCCGTCGCCGAGCTGGCGGTGAGAATGCCCATCACGAGACCGCGGTGCGTCGTGAACCAGCGGTTCACAACCGTCGCAGACAGTGAGAGCGCAGCAACGCCGGTCGATCCGCCAACCATCACGCCCCAGATCAGAATCATCTGCCACGGATGCGTCATCAGCGACGACAGCGCCACACCGGCCGCCATCGTGCCAAGCGCGACGAGCAGCGTAGGGCGCACGCCGAAACGCTGCATCGCCGCCGCCGCGAACGGACCCATCAGGCCGTACAATGCAATGTTGACGGAGATTGCGAGCGAAATCGTCGCCCGGCTCCAGCCGAATTGATGCTCGAGCGGCACCATCATCACGCTCGGCGTCGCGCGTGTGCCCGCCGCCGCCAGCAACACCAGGAACACCACCGCAACCGCAAGCCAGCCGTAGTGGAAACGACCGCCAACCAATCTCGCTGCCCAGTTCATTGGTTCTCCGTTCTGCCACCCCCATAAGGCGGGGTCGCTTTTCATTGTTACGATTTTTGCAAGAGACTTGTGACCGATCTGTCACATTCGTGTTGCGATACTAGTTACTGGTCGGTAACATGTCAAGGGCACGTTGACTGAAGGTAGTATGGCCATGACACAGAGCGAAACCCCCAAACCCGGCGCGACGCGCAGCACCCGCACGCAGACGGCCGGCCCGCAGGCGCAGCAGCATCTGCTACGCGCGGCGGACGAACTGTTCTATCGCGAGGGTGTGCGGGCGGTTGGCGTCGATGCTGTCGTGGAACGGGCGGGCGTCAACAAGATGAGCCTGTACCGGCAGTTTTCCTCGAAGGACGATCTGGTCATCGCGTATCTGGAGCGCCAGGACCAGCGGTTCTTCAACTACGTCGAGAAGAGCTTCGCAAAGCATCCGGGAGAACCGGCGAAGCAACTGATCCAGTATTTCGACGATCTGGCGGTGCGCGCGTCGGTGGACGATTACCGCGGGTGCCCATTCGTGAACGTGGCGGTGGAGTTCCCCGACGTCGCACATCCGGCACGCCAGTTCGTCATCGACAACAAGGCGCGTCTGATGGCACGGATCACCGCACTCGCGGCCGAAGCCGGAGCCGACGATCCCGTCGCACTGGCGAATGCGCTGGGTCTTTTGATCGAAGGCGTGTATGCGGCGAGCCAGACTTATGGGCCAGGTTGCGGGCCGATTCTCGCTGCGCCGCGCGTCGCGGCGCAGTTGATAGCGGCGGCTTGTCCGCATGCGCCAAAGCCGGGCTGAGGTCGCAAAAATTTGCCCGCGGCGTGATCAGCCTGGCGAAGCCGACGCCGCGTGCTTCATTGTTACGATCCGGCAAGCCTCTTGCGGCCAGCATCCCCGCTAAAATACCGCCTTCAATGCATTCTTCCGCCTCGCCATGCCGCTTTCCGCCGAATCCCGCGAAACGATCCTCTTCGCGACCCGTCACTGGCTGACGCGCGCGGTCATCGGGCTCAACCTCTGTCCGTTTGCGAAAAGCGTGCATGTGAAGAACCAGATCCGATACACGATCAGCGAAGCCACCGACATGGAAGGCGTCCTGATGGATCTCGAAACGGAATTGCAGACGCTCATCGATGCCGACCCCGCCTCGATCGATACGACGCTACTCGTCATTCCGCATGCGCTGGCAGACTTTCTGAACTACAACGACTGCCTGTTTTTCGCCAACCGGATGCTGAAGCAGATGGGTCTCGAAGGCGAATTGCAGATTGCGAGCTTTCATCCGCAGTATCAGTTCGAAGGCAGCGAGCCGGACGACATCGAGAACTACACGAATCGCGCGCCCTATCCGATCCTGCATCTCCTCCGCGAGGCAAGCATCGAGCGTGCTGTGGAGGCATTCCCCGATGCCGCCGACATCTATGAGCGCAATCAGGAAACGATGCAGCGGCTCGGCCGCGAAGGCTGGCGGAAGTGGATGACCGAGCCCTCTGAAGATTGATGCGGCAACGCAGCGGTTGAAGTTTGAACTACGATCTGAACGACGCCGGCTCAGTCACAAAGAACCGTTCGCGCAGCTCGGTGAGCCCGAGCGTTTCCATGACTTCATTGAGCCGCGCCGCCGGGCGGGCACGTGGCAGATTCTTGTACTGGGCGATGATGAGTTCGTTCTTCATCGAGTGCTCCCAGCCGACCAGTTCCGTCACGCTGACCTGATAGCCGTGCGCCTCGAGTTGCAGGCAGCGCAGCACGTTCGTGATCTGGCTGCCGAACTCTCGCGTGTGCAGCGGATGGCGCCAGATCTCTGTGAGCGCCTGCCCCAGCGACCTGCTCTTGTTGCTGCGCAGCACACCCGCCACCTCAGCCTGACAGCACGGCACCACGACGATGTACTTCGCCTTTTTCTGCAAGGCAAAGCGGATGGCGTCGTCGGTCGCGGTGTTGCAGGCGTGCAGCGCAGTGACGATATCGATGGTCGGCGGCAAACGCTCCGACGTGATCGACTCGGCCACTGACAGGTTCACGAACGACATCCCTTTGAATCCCAGACGCGCAGCCAGTTCTTCCGACTTCGTCACGAGGTCTTCGCGCGTCTCGATCCCGTAGACGTGCGAACCGTCGTTCTGCTCCTTGAAGAACAGGTCGTACAGGATGAAGCCGAGATATGACTTCCCCGCGCCGTGATCGACGAGCGTCAGCTCACCCTTCGTTTCCTTCAAATCTTTCAACAGCGGCTCGATGAACTGGAAGAGGTGATAGACCTGCTTCAGCTTGCGGCGGCTGTCCTGATTCATCTGGCCGTCGCGCGTCAGGATGTGAAGCTCCTTCAGCAGTTCGAGTGACTGATTCGGGCGGATTTCGTGGGTCTTGGCCGGTTTTGGGGATTTAGCGGTTTTGGTCGACATCGAATTTGTGCAGCGCCAACTGCACCGCGAACGTGCGACAGATGACGGAAGGATTCAAAAGTTGCTGCCAGTTTACCCAAAAGCGCGAACAGGAGCCGGGTGTGTACGCGCCGGTCAGTCAGAAAACGGCAAGAGACAGGCATTTCATCCGGATTTACCTGAAATATTTTGTGTGCAAGGACATACGTCGCGGGACACTGCGCCGCCTGTCATCGGGGTGGTACATCGCTGCGGTCTTACGGCTCGCAGCAGAAACAATAAAGACAGGCTGCCGGTCTGACAGGAACGGCAAGCGTGTGGGAGGTCGGCCTCCGGAACATCGGGCCGAACGTTACCTAACCTGCAGCGCGCCGCGACACCGATGAGAAGCGTGCTCAGACGAAATTGAGGCTGCAATGGACGCGATACCCAACGGAAACGCGGAGCAGAAGTTTCAGGAACTGCTCACGAAGCTGCTAGCCACGCCTGCGTGGACGGAGAAACAGCAGCTTGAACTGGAAATGGCGCGCGACATCTCGGCGGAGATGCTGCGCATTGCTGAAGTGATGCGCGATGGCCAGGTTGATATGGAAACGTGTCTCACGCTGCTCAAGTATGCAAAGGTACTCGACTTCGTGATGACGACGCTCGCATCGCGGCGGGACATCAAGCCGCAAACGCTGCGCGTGATCTTCAAGCTAGCCGGACTGAAGGTCGACGAAGCCTATCCAGGCTAGTGTCGCGAGCCGCGACTGCCTTGCGGCTCGCCGGCCGCCAAACGGATGACTCAGTCGCCTGGTTGCTGCGCAGAAATCATCGAAACCCGTACGTGTTCGTCCGTGCGGGTTCTTTAGCGTTTGAGACGCGTCATCAGCCGCGCATATGACGCTTTCAGATGACGCTGCATCATCGCATGCGCCTGCACGGGATCGCGGGCTTCGAGCGCTTCCAGAATCTCGCGATGCTCTTCGAGTGCGGCGGCCCACGTGTCATCGCCTTCGAAATGCACTCTCAGCTTGGATGACAGCGGGCTATGCCGCTCGTCGAACAGCTCGGCGACAGTTTTCACCAGTACTTCGTTTTCCGACATCTGCGCGACGCACAGATGAAACTGGCGGTCGGCGGCGAGTGGCACCTGGCCAGCCGCAACTTCAGCTGCCATTCGTTCGTAGAGCGCACGGAGCGCCTTGAGCGCCTTCGGCTTCGCGAACGGTGCGACGCTTGCCGCGATCGCCCCTTCGATCAGCGAACGCGCGTCCATGATCTCTCGAGGACTTTCACCGAGTGCTTCGGGATCCGGCGTCGCCGTGGTGGCCGCGCGCACGGTGACGTACACGCCCGATCCCATGCGGATTTCCACCCGCCCCTCCAGTTCCAGCGCCACCAGCGCCTCGCGGACCGACGGACGCGACACGCCGAGCGTTTGCGCCAGCTCGCGCTCGGAAGGCAGCCGCCCGTTCGGCGCGAAGCCTTGCTGCCCGATGAGCTCGCGTAGCTTGTCGGCGATCTGCAGGTATAGACGGCGCGTTTCGGCGGGTTTGACTGGCACAGTGGCTCCGGACGGCTAAACGGCAAAACCCGGCGAGGCACGCCTGGCCGACCGCGCTGCACCTGCTCGGGAAAAACGTGAATTGTAATCAGCCGCACCGCCCTCTGGCCTGCCATGCGCCAGCAAGATCGATGCTCGCGATGCAAACTGGCTTGACCAGATCAACTACCCGCTTCTATTATCGCCAACTGGTCAGGCCGAAGCGGTGTAAGTGCATAAAACGCATCGGCCGCATACGCCCCGTCTTTTCGCTCTCCCGGGTCTTTCGACGATCGTCACGAACGTTACCTCGCGTGAGCCGTCCGGCACGCCCAGCATCGCAATGTCTACGGCGTCTCGCCGGTATCGCGCTGACGCGGTTGCGCCAACGGAGGGCTGAGCGTGCCGAATCCCATTCTGCAATTTGGCACCAGCCGCTTTCTGCAGGCCCACGTGGACTTCTTTGTATCGGCGGCGTTAAAGGAAGGGCGCGCGGCTGGCAAGGTGACCGTCGTGCAAACGACGTCGAATCCCGAAAGCCGTGCCCGTATCGACGCGCTGCGCGCGACCTCCCGTTATCCGGTGCGAATCCGCGGCATGCGACGTGACGAGGTCATCGATACGGTCGTCGAATGTGACGCCATCGGCGAAGCGCTCGACGCGAACATCGACTGGCCGCTCGTGCTGCAACGCTTTGCGCACGATGCACGCGTCGTGATTTCGAATACCAGCGACAGCGGCTACGCCTGTTTCCCCGAAGATACGGCCGCCCTCTTGCACAGCAATGCGCCGATGCCCAAAGGTTTCGCCGCCAAGCTCGTCGTGCTGCTGCACGCGCGCTTTCACGCCGGCGCGGCGCCTTTGACACTGTACCCCTGCGAACTGGTATCCAACAACGGCGACACCTTGCGTGCGCTTGTCACCGGCATCGCACGCGAATGGAACGCTGACGCGGCGCTGGTCGCCTACATCGAACACACCTGCATCTGGGTGAACTCGCTCGTTGACCGGATCGTATCGGAACCGATCCGGCCCGTCGGCGCGATTGCCGAACCCTATGCGCTGTGGGCAATCGAGCGCCGTGACGGCATGGTGCTGCCCTGCGAACACGAAGCGATCGTCGTCACCGACGATCTGCCGCATTACGAGCGGCTCAAGTTGCTCCTGCTGAACCTCGGCCACACCTACCTTGCCGGGCGCTGGCAGGCCGACCGCCGCCCCGTCGACGAAAACACGCTGCACGCGATGCGCGATCCCGCACTGCGCGCCGACCTCGAAGCCGTCTGGTGCGACGAAGTGCTGCCTGTATTCGATGCACTCGGCGAGGCTGAAACCGCGCGCGCCTATCTCGTCGACGTGCGCGAACGTTTCGAGAATCCATTCCTCGATCACCGGCTGGCGGACATCGCGCGCAATCACGCGCAGAAGAAGGAACGCCGCTTGCGGCCAGTGATCGAGATGGCGCGTGAACTGGGGCTCAAGCTCCATCAGCCCCGGCTGCGCGCAGCACTCGGAGATCCGTGCACGAGCACCTGATCAAGCATCCGCAGCAATGCAGTGCCGCCGTCAGAGCGGGACGCACAGAACAGACGGGCCGCATGACCGGCATCGCAGCGGACCGCAGGATCCACACTAAAGATGCCGCCCCAAACGGAGGAGACGAAGTCATGAGGAAAATGCGCTGGGTGGTGATCTTTCTATGCTTCCTCGCAATTGCAGTGAACTACATCGATCGCGCGAATCTCGCTGTTGCCGCACCTGAAATCGAAAAGGCGCTGGGCATGGGTCCGGCACAGATGGGGCTCGTGCTGAGCGGCTTTTTCTGGACCTACGCACTAATGCAGATGCCGTTCGGTTGGTTCATCGATCGCATCGGCGCACGGATCGCATTGCCGCTGGCCGTCGCATGGTGGTCATTTTTCACCGCGGCGACGGCGGGCGCAACGAGCGTCGCGGCGATGTTCGGTTGCCGGGCTGATGCTTGGCGTCGGCGAAGCAGGGGCTTATCCGTCGTGTGCGAAACTCGTCAGCCAGTGGTTCAAGCCGGCGCAACGCGCGCTGGCGACCAGCATCTTCGATAGCGGCTCGCGCGTCGGCTCCGCGCTGTCGATTCCCGTCGTGGCGCTGATCATCGCCACGATGGGCTGGAAGGCTTCGTTCATCATCACCGGCCTGCTGGGCGCTGTGTGGGTGGTCGGCTGGTTCATCATCTATCGCAGCCCCGCGCACGGCGACATGACGGGCAAATATGACGTCGCACCCACCCCCGCCGCGCGCCGCGGCGCCCCGGAAGTGACGTGGGCGTCGCTGTTCCGCCATCGCACGCTGTGGGGCATGATGCTCGGCTTCCTCTGCCTGAACTTCGTGATCTATTTCTTCATCACGTGGTTTCCGAGCTACCTCGTGCAAACGCGCGGCTTCTCGCTGAAATCGCTCGGCACGCTCGGCATGATTCCCGCGCTGATGTCGATTCCGGGTGGTTGGATCGGCGGCATTGTCTCCGATGCGCTGTTCCGCCGCGGCTGGAGTCTGACTGCCGCGCGCAAGACCTGCATGGTCGGCGGGATGCTGCTGTCGTCGGTGATCACGCTGTCCGCGTTCACGTCGGATGTTTATCTGATGCTCGCGTTTTTCGGCATCTCATACGGCAGTCTCGCATTCGCCGCCGCCAGCATCTGGTCGTTGCCTGCCGACGTCGCGCCCACGCCCAATCACGTCGCCTCGATGAGCGGCATCCAGAACTTCGCATCGAATCTCGCGGGCATCGTGATCACAACCTTCACCGGCGTGATGGTCGCGCTGACGAAAGGCTCGTTCACCGTACCGCTGGTTGTGGCCGGCGGATTCTGCTTTCTTGGCGCGTTCAGCTATCTTGTGATTGTGGGACGGATCGAGCCGTTGCCCGCCACGCCGGGCGACCGTCGCGTGCCGAAAGGCGCGGAGCCGACGGTTTGAGTTCCTTATCAGATTCGTCCACTGCCCATGTTCGAGGTCCGCTCAATGTCGACTGCCACCCTCAGCGCTCACGCCGTGATCCGGCTGCATCCCAACGACGATGTCGTCATCGCGACCCGTCAGCTCGTGTCCGGCACCCGGATCGAGGCGGAAGATCTGGTCGTCTCCGGGCTGATTCCGCCGGGACACAAGATCGCGACGCGCGCCATCGCCAAAGGCGAGCCGGTCCAGCGCTATAACCAGATCATCGGGGTCGCGCGCGAGAACATCGCACGCGGGCAGCACGTGCATGTGCAGAACCTCGGCATGGCGGAGTTCTCGCGTGAGCATGAATTCGGCGTGGATCTCCATCCCACCGCTTATGTCAGCGAGCCTGCGCACTTCATGGGCATTCGTCGTGACGACGGACGAGTGGCGACGCGCAATTACATCGGCGTGTTGACCAGCGTGAATTGCTCGGCGACGGTCGCGCGAGCCATCGCCGACCACTTCCGGCGCGATGTGCATCCGGAGGCGCTCGCCGATTTTCCGAACGTCGATGGCGTGATCGCCCTCACGCACGGGCTTGGCTGCGGCATCGACATGCAGGGCGAAGGCATCAGGATCCTGCGCCGGACGCTGGCGGGTTACGCGATGCATCCGAACTTCGCGTCGGTGCTGTTCGTCGGACTGGGTTGCGAGACGAACCAGATCGACGGTGTACTCGAAGCGGGCGGCCTGGCCAATGACAGACCGCGGCTGCGCAGCTTCACGATTCAGGACAGCGGCGGCACACGCAAAACGATCGAGCACGGCATCGCGATGGTGCGCGAGATGCTGGTCGACGCCAATCACGCACAGCGAGAACCCGTGCCGGCATCGCATATCGTCGTCGGTCTGCAATGCGGCGGCTCGGACGGCTATTCGGGCATTTCGGCGAATCCGGCACTCGGCGCGGCCGTCGACCGCCTGGTGCGTCACGGCGGCACCGCGATCCTGTCCGAGACGCCGGAAGTGTATGGCGCGGAACATCTGCTGACGCGGCGCGCGGTCAGTCGCGAAGTCGGTGAGAAGCTGCTCGCGCGCATCGCGTGGTGGCAGGACTACTGCGCTCGCAACGGCGCGGCGCTCGACAACAATCCTTCGGCCGGTAACAAGGTCGGCGGCCTGACGACGATTCTGGAAAAGTCGCTCGGCGCGGTCGCAAAAGGCGGCACGACGAATCTCGTCGAAGTCTACGAGTACGCGCAGCCGGTGACGGCAAAGGGCTTCGTCTTCATGGATTCGCCGGGCTACGACCCGATATCCGCGACCGGCCAGGTCGCCTCGGGCGCGAACCTGATCTGCTTCACGACAGGGCGTGGCTCGGCCTATGGATGTGCGCCGTCGCCATCGCTGAAACTCGCCACCAACACCGCACTGTGGGAACGTCAGGAAGACGACATGGATATCAACTGCGGCGGCGTAATCGACGGCACCGCGAGCATCGATGAACTCGGTGAAGCGGTGTTCCGGATGATGCTCGATTGCGCGTCGGGCACCCCGTCAAAGAGCGAACTGCATGGCTACGGGCAGAACGAGTTCGTGCCGTGGCAGGTAGGCGTCGTCACGTAGACCCACGCTGACCGGCGGCACTCGCTCTTGATGTGGGTCTGCGATTACGCCTGTTGCGGCGTGTCGACGGGCGGCGTGCCGTCGTGAAAGAGCGTTTTCAGTTGCGAGCGCAGTTCGGGTGAATCGGCGTGCTTGTGAACCGAGACCGCGTGCTGCACGGCGGCTTCGAGCAGTTCGCCTTCCGAATCGGCTGATAGCGCCACCGTGCAACCCGATTCACTCGGGAACTCACGGCAGTCGATGTACTTGCGGGTCATGATCATCTCCTCGGTCAAACAACAGCAAATGGGGCATGGGGATAACGCCGGGCGAGAGGCCAGGTGTCGTCGGGAAGAAGCAGACGGACGTGGCACGCGATGGCCTTCGTCGAGCGGGAAAGGATGTTGAAAGTATAGGTTTCGCCGGTTGCGAATTCAAAGCACAGGGCCGTGCGCGTTGCCCCACCGGCCCGCGGGTGTGAAAATAGCGGACCTTGCGTCGCTGCCCGCCTGTTGTGCGCACGCGCGGCCCAGCGACGCCGCATTTCCGCCGCCCTCACCTGAACCCGCCGCATGCCTGCTTCCTTCGATTCCCCTTCTGTCGCCGTGATCGGCGGCGGCCCCGCCGGACTGATGGCCGCCGAAGCGCTGGCGCAACAGGGGTTGCGCGTCGATGTGTACGACTCGATGCCTTCCGTCGGACGCAAGTTCCTGATGGCCGGCAAGGGCGGCATGAACATTACGCACTCGGAGCCATTAGGGCCGTTTCTGGGACGCTATGGCGCCCGCCGCGAGCACATCGCGCCGCTGCTCGACGCGTTGGGTCCCGATGCATTGCGTGGGTGGCTGTCGGACCTGGGCGTCGAGACGTTTGTCGGCAGCTCGGGACGCGTTTTTCCGAGCGATATGAAGGCCGCGCCGATGCTGCGCGCCTGGCTGCACCGGCTCAAGGAATCCGGGGTGCGATTCCACATGCGCCATAAATGGATTGGCTGGGATTCCGTCGACGAGCAGCGTGATTCGAAGCAGCACGCGCTACGTTTCGCAACACCCCATGACGAGCTTCACGTCTCTGCAGATGCCGTCGTTTTCGCGCTGGGTGGCGCGAGCTGGCCGCGCCTGGGCTCAGCGGCAACGTGGGTGCCGTTGCTGGACGCGCGTGGCGTTTCGATTGCGACGTTCTTGCCGTCGAACTGTGGTTTCGATGTGGGCTGGAGCGAGCATTTCCGGGAGCGCTTCGCCGGACAGCCCGTGAAGCCGGTCGCCATCACAGTGACCGACGTAGACGGAAAAGTCCAGAATCGAAAAGGTGAGTTCATTTCGACGGAAACGGGCATCGAGGGAAGTCTCGTGTACGCGCTGTCGGCGGCAATTCGTGACCGGTTGCTGGCTGATGGCGAAGCCGTGATCCATCTCGACCTCGCGCCTGCGCATACGCTTGAGCACGTTGTCGAAGAAGTCACGCGGCCGCGCGGCTCGCGTTCGATGTCAAGTCATCTGCACAGCAGGCTTGGCATCACGGGCGTGAAAGCAGGATTGCTGCGCGAGTGTCTTTCGAAGGACGATTTCGCCGACACCACCCGTCTCGCCCACTCGATCAAGGCGCTGCCGCTGCGCCTCACTCGCATGCGCCCGATCGAAGAAGCCATCAGTACAGCCGGCGGCGTCACGTTCGAGGCGCTCGACGCGCATTTGATGCTCAAGCAGATTCCGGGCGCCTTCTGTGCGGGAGAAATGCTCGACTGGGAAGCGCCAACCGGCGGCTATCTGCTGACAGCGTGTTTTGCAAGCGGGCTGGTGGCAGGACGCGGAGCCGCCGCGTACCTCGCCGCCGGGCGCTAAGCGCGAGCGGAATCGCCCCGCGCGCCGATCAACGCAGGTGCAGGCGCCACAGCGAGGTCACCTCTTTGACCCGCGCGGCGTACAGCGGATCGGACGCATCGGACGATTTCGGATGTCGCGGCTTGATGTCCTCGCGCCCGACCAGTTTCAGGCCCGCCTGATCGATCGCTGCCAGCAGGGCATCGCGCGTGCGCAGGCCGAGATGCTCGGCAAAGTCCGAGAGGATCAGCCAGCCTTCGCCGTCCGGTGTCAGATGACTGGCGAGACCGTTCAGGAAGCCCATCAGCATGCGGCTGTCCGGATCGAAGACCGCGTACTCGACCGGCGACGCAGGCCGCGCCGGCACCCACGGTGGGTTGCAGACGACGAGCGGCGCCCGCCCCTCGGGAAACAGATCGGCTTGCACGACCCTGACCTGCCCGTCGTAGCCGAGGCGTGTGAGGTTCTCTTTCGCGCAGGCCAGTGCACGCGGATCCTGATCGGTGGCAACGATTTCTTTCACGCCGCGCATCGCCAGTACGGCCGCAAGGACACCCGTTCCCGTGCCGATGTCGAACGCCTTTTCCAGCGAAGGCAATGGCGTGCTCGCGACCAGATCCACATATTCCCCGCGCACCGGCGAGAACACGCCATAGTGCGGATGAATTCGATCGCCCAGCACGGGAATCTCGACGCCCTTCTTACGCCATTCGTGCGCGCCGATCAGGCCCAGCAACTCACGCAGCGACACGGCCGATTGCTCACCGGCAGGCTCGCCCCAGGTTTCCGTGCAGGCCTGCTGGACATTGGGAGCGCGACGCAGCGGGATCGTGTAGTCGCCATCGAGCGGGACCAGCACCATCCCGAGGATGCGGGCGCGCTGCGACTGCGCCAGACGATGCAGGTTGAACGCGTCTTTCAGCGACGACGCCTCCTTGCGCGGCTTGCGCTCCACGCGACGGGTCATTGCGTGCAATAGCTGGCGAGCGTTCTGGAAATCGCCGCGGTAAAGCAGCGCGGTGCCTTCACAGGCGAGGCGATAGGCGGCGTCGGCGGTCAGGCGGTCGTCGGCGATCGTCACGCGCTTTGGCGGCGGGACGGCCGCTTCGGAGCGCCAGAGAATAGTGCGCGGGCCATCAGCCTCAGGCAGGGTGATCGTGGTGGGTGAGGTCATTGAGGAGCGTGAAAATTCCGGAGGGCGGAACCGCAGCGGCAAACATTCAGCCGCATGCAGCGTTGGCGCGATAGTACCGCTCACGTCCGCGCACGTCTCCCTGTATTTCCGATGATTCAACGCTGCAGCGCGCGGGCGCCATGTCGCTGCACCCCATTGGCTCGCAACGAATGGCATATCCGGTATCGGCGTCCCGCAGCGCCTGGTTCCAGTTGCGCTTCTAGTTCTGGTTCCGGTTCGAGGACAACGAAAGGGCCGCGTGGGTTGAGCCCGTCTGCGCTGCGATGTCCTGTGCGCTCATGCCGCGATTGTCGCGCAGCGCCGGATTGGCGCCCCGTGCGAGCAGGAGCTTGACGGTATCGGCACGGTCATAGCCGGAGGCCCACATGAGCGCGGTCAGGTCGTTCTTGTAGAGGCGATTCACGTCGACGCCATTGTCCAGCAGCAGTTGGACCACCGCCGTCGATCCCTGGCCCGCCGCATATTCCATGGCCGTCTTGCCGACGCGATCCGTGGCCGAGGGATCGGCGCCGTGCGCAAGCAACATCCGCGCGATTTCGTCAGACCCGCCGTAAGCAGCGGCCATCAGTGCTGTGACGCCCTGCGCGTTCGGCTGATTGACCTTGGCCCCGTGATCGATCAGGGTGCGCGCCATGCCGGTCGCCCCCTTCTTGCAGGCCGTGATCAGCGCCGTATCTCCGATGCGATTGCGCGAGTCGACCGCCGCGCCCGCCGCGAGCGCGGCGTTCACCGATGCCTCGTCGCCGCTTCGCGCGGCTGCAATCAATTGCTGGTTCGTGCCGATATCCCCGTCGGCCCGGCTCACGCCAGGATGGGATCCGAACCAGCCAGCCAGCATGGCAACGCTCACCAGAACTCTCGTCGTCGTTTTCATGTGCACCTCGAAGTGTGCTGCGTCCGCTCCATGGCGACCCGCCCGCCGGCGCTACTGCAGATTGGCTATGTATGCGCTCAGGTTCATGATGTCTTCATCGGACAGGCCCTTCGATACGCTCGTCATGTTGCCCGCGTCGTTGGTCCGCCTGCGCTCGCGGAAATCCTGCAACTGCTTGACGATGTACGGGTAGTGCTGACCGGCCACCCGCGGGATCTCGTTCTGACCCGTGAAACCTCCCAGATGACACATCGTGCACAATACTTCCGCCGACTTTCGACGTCCTGCCTCGACCCGCAAGGGATTCGCCTTGAACGGGACGGGGTCCGCACGCTGCGCCGCGAAATAGTCGGCCAGATCGAGCATGTCCTCGCGCGACAATCCCGCAGCCATCGGGCTCATGCGCGGATCGCTGCGGCGCCCTTCCTTGAAATCCCGCAGTTCCAGATAGATGTAACGCGCGCTCTGGCCTGCCAGGATCGGGTACTCGGGATTGGTCGAATTCCCGATCGGTCCGTGGCAAACCACGCAGGTCTGCGCTTTCGCCTTGCCCGCTTCGGCGTCGGCGTGCGCGACGCCTGGCAGGCAAAAGATGTTCGCGCAATACGCCAGAATGCTCACCCTGGCCAGCCAGCGCGTACGTCCATTCTCGATCGCGGCCGTCATGTCCCGTTCATGGCAGCGCGAACACGATGACGGTATTGCCGCGTTTGAAGTCCAGTTGCGTGTTTCCGCCCGCCGCGACGGCGACGTACTGTTTGCCATGCACGGAATAGGACACCGCTGGCGCGTTCACGCCGGCGCCAGACTGGAATTCCCAGAGCTTCTTGCCGGTCGACGCGTCGAACGCGCGGAACATTCCATTTCCTTCGCCGTTGAACACCAGATTCCCGGCAGTCGCCAGCACGCCGCCGATCAAAGGCTGCTCAGTCTTGTAAGCCCACGCGATCTTGCCGGTATCGACATTGACTGCCACCAGCCTGCCCCATTGCGCCTCCGACGGAATGGTCTTGAACGCGCCGCCAAGCCAGAGCTTGCTGCCGCCAGGGTAAGCCGCATCTTCCACCTGGTAGGTCATGGGCTGGTGGAGGTTTGCCGCGTAAGCGAGGCGAGTCCTCGGATTGAAAGCCATCGGTGACCACTCCACCCCGCCATTCGCCCCGGGCAGCATGCGCGCGCCAGCCGCCGTAGGCAGCGTCCACATGTTTTCCTGCGGAATCATCGCTTGCGAGTAGCGGATCAGCTTGCCGGTGCGGCGATCGTTGACGTAGATGTGCCCGGTCTTGCCGCCATGAATGACGGCAGGAACCATATTGCCGCTCCTGTCGCGGACATCGATGAGGATCGGCGGGCTCGCGGCGTCCAGATCCCAGATGTCGTGCGCGATGTACTGGTAGTGCCACTTGTACTCACCGTTGTCCAGGTTCACCGCGACGAGCGAGTCGGTGTAGAGATTGTCTCCCGGACGAATGGCGCCGTAGAGGTCAGGAGACGGATTTCCGACCACAAAAAACGCCGTGTGCGCTTTCCGGTCGATCGCGGGCGTCATCCATACGCCACCGCCGAGCGTCTTGTAGAAGTCGCCGCCCTTGTCGGCAAGCTGCTTCTTTTCGGCGGCGATGTCGCGCTTCATGTCCCGGCCGGTGGCGTCGGTGGTCGCCCAGACACCTTCCTGGCCGGTTTCCGGAATCGTGTAGAAAGTCCACAGGAGGTTTCCGGAAGCGGCATCGTACGCTTTGACGAAACCGCGAATGCCGTATTCGCCGCCGTTGGTGCCGATCAGAACCTTGTCGTCGACGACCGTCGGCGCCATGGTCTCGGAGTAGCCGAGTTCCGGATCGGCAATCTGCGTTTGCCACAGGACATTGCCGGTCTTCGCATCGAGCGCGACCAGTTTGGAATCCAGCGTTCCCATGAACAGCCGGTTACCCGAGATCGCCACACCGCGGTTGTTAGGTCCGCAACAGAAGGTGGTGATCGGTCCCATCTTGTGCTTGTAATGCCAGTACTCCTTGCCGGTCACCGCATCCAGCGCGTAGACGTGGTTGAACGACGTGGTGATGAACATGATGCCGTTCGAGACGATGGGTGCCGTCTCCATCGATTCGTTGACCGCTGTTTGAAAAAGGAAGACCGGCTTCAATTTTGCGACGTTGGCGCTGTTGATCTGCGAGCCGGGGTAATAGCGCGTCTGCGCATACGATCCATTGGAATGAAGCCAGTCGGCAGAATGGGCGGCGGCCGTATCCAGCTGTTGCTGGGAGATCGGCTCGAGCACGGGCGGCATGGGCGCCGACGTGGTCGTGGCGCTGCTTTGTACTTCATCTGCGCCGTATGCTGTGACACTGATTAGCGTCGCGGCAAATAGCAGGACGCAAAGGGACCAGGTATTGCGGGATGAGTGCATGAGTGTCTCCTGATTTATTGCTTTGGGTATTCGTCATGCGATTGCAGCGATTTTCCGCCTTACAGCAGTGCCAATTGCCGGGATGGCAGAAGACCTGGTCGCGCGAAGAGACCGGGATACGGAAACTGGGATAACTCAATTACGGCGTGACGATGCGCAAGATGGGAACCGATGAACGCTCTCCCATCGGAAAGCCGGCTCTAGTAAGAGTAGGCGATGATGCCCTTCTTTTCTACCGCTATCGTAGGGCTCTGGGTGCACGAAAGCGCACTGGACGAGGTGGAGCACTAGCGTTCACTATCTGCGTCGATCCCGACGAAATGACGCCAAACCGCGAATAGAGAATGTGCATTTAATTAATGCGTTACTTCGAATTTATCGCAAACAGAAATTCTGGATGTTTCAGCCGATCGAATATGCGTTTTATTTTCGACTCGGCAATTGCCGGTTATCACGGCGCCATTGAATTGGGCGGTGAACTTCGAAATATTGTTAGCGCGCCGTCAGCTTCAGAGAGCCGGTGCGAGGAAGAATTCGGGTCACCAAAAACAAACGGGTTACGCGAAGATCGCGTAACCCGTCCACTACCTGGTGCCCCCTGTCTGATTCGAACAGACCACCTCATGATTACAAGTCAAGTGCTCTACCAAATGAGCTAAGGGGGCGAGACCGCGATTTTACTTCATTTCACGACCTTGAGGTGACCTCTTCCGCCACCTTTTGATCCATCCTCATCGGGACGTGGAGTATCGCCGGCATCGTCGTTCTTTTCCGCCGAAGACGACACCGCACTCCCCGTCTCCACTTCCACCGCAACCGGCGCGGCACCGCCAGCGGTAGCCGGCGACTCAAGTTCGCCCGCATCGTCTTCCGCGCCCGAATCCGCCGCCTCACCGCCTGCGGAATCGACCGGGAACGCCATGCCTTGGCCGTTCTCGCGGGCGTAGATCGCGAGAACATTCGCCACCGGCACTTCGATCCTGTGCGACTTGCCAGAGAAGCGCGCATTGAACTCGATCAGTTCATTGCCCATCTGCAACTGGCTCGTGGCCTCGAAGCTGATGTTCAGCACGATTTCGTTGTCCCGCACGAACTGCCGCGGCACACGCGTCTGGTTGTCGACCCGTACCGCGATGTGCGGCGTATAGCCATTGTCCGTGCACCACTCATACAGCGCGCGGAGCAGATAGGGCTTCGTGGAAATCTCTTGCATCAACAGTCCTCTTACCGGGCGAAGGCGTCACGCAGTGCGCAACGCCCTGGCCCCAAAGCCAAACTCAACGACGCATCACCTTTTCCGAAGGCGTCAGCGCTTCGATATAGGCCGGACGGCTGAAAATGCGTTCGGCGTACTTCATCAACGGTGCAGCGTTCTTCGACAGTTCGATCCCATAGTGATCGAGGCGCCACAACAACGGGGCGATTGCCACGTCGAGCATCGAGAACTCTTCGCCGAGCATGTACTTGTTCTTCAGGAAGATCGGCGCGAGCTGCGTCAGGCGATCACGGATGGCGATGCGCGCCTTCTCGTGATTCTTCTCGGCGGCCTTGCCCTTTTCGTTTTCCAGCGTGCCAACGTGCACGAACAGTTCCTTCTCGAAGTTCAGCAGGAACAGACGGGCGCGGGCGCGCTGCACCGGGTCAGCCGGCATCAGCTGCGGGTGCGGGAAGCGCTCGTCAATGTATTCGTTGATGATGTTCGATTCGTACAGAATCAGGTCCCGTTCGACAAGAATCGGCACCTGACCATACGGATTCATCACGGCGATGTCTTCCGGTTTGTTGAACAGGTCGACGTCGCGGATCTCGAAGTCCATGCCCTTTTCGAACAACACCAGCCGGCAGCGCTGGGAGAAGGGGCAAGTAGTGCCTGAGTACAGAACCATCATGTTTACGTTTCCTCAAAAAGCTGAAGGGCCAGCGCGGAAAAACCGCCCAGCGGTCTTTCCCTCGCCGACCCCACGCCGGTGACGGCGTGATTATTTGATATCTTTCCAGTACGCGGCGTTCAGTCGCCAGGCAAAAAAGCTCAGGATGCCAAGGAACATCAGCACCCAGACGCCCAGCCGCTTGCGCGTCTGCTGCGCGGGTTCGGACATCCACGAAAGGTACGACACAAGGTCGGCAACAGCAGAATCATAATCTACCGGCGACAACGTCCCCGGCGTGACCTGCTGGAAGCCAACGAATTTACGGATTTTCTCACCCGTTTTTTCGTCGGTTTTGTCCTCGAACTTCGCGGTGCGCTGGCCCTGAAGCTGCCACAAGACGTGCGGCATGCTCACGTTCTCGTACACCAGGTTGTTCCAGCCTGTCGGCCGGGTGTTGTCCCGGTAGAAGCTGCGCAAATACGTATACAGCCAGTCGCGATTGCGCGCCCGCGCCTCGACCGACAGGTCCGGCGGTTGCGCCCCGAACCACGCTTTCGCGTCCTCGGGCCGCATGGCCACCGTCATCGTGTTACCCACCTTGTCGGTTGTGAAGAGCAGGTTCTTTTCGATTTCCTTCTGCGAAATGCCCAGATCGGTCAGGCGGCTGTATCGCATCAGGTTCGCACTGTGGCAATTCAGGCAATAGTTTACAAACAATTGCGCGCCATGCTGCAACGAGGCGAAATTGTCCGCGTTATCGGGCGCGCGGTCGAGAGGCAAATTCTCCTGCGCGTGCGCCGGAGCCGCAAGCAGCGCGAAAGTCGCCGCGCCGATCAGCGCGAGCGTGGAAAGCAGTTTTTTCATTGTGTTCTCCTGGCGCGCGATTAGTGAGGCTTGAACCGGACCCGTTCAGGCGGCTGTTTAAACCGTCCGAGACGCGTCCAGAACGGCATGCCGAGGAAGAACGCCAAATAAATCAGTGCACAGATCTGCGCGATCAGCGTCGCGGCCGGCGACGGCGGTTTCGTGCCGAGAAACGCCAGGGTGAGGAACGCCAGCACGAAGATCCCGTAGAACACCTTGTGGAAGAACGGCCGGTAGCGAATCGACTTCACCGGTGACTGGTCGAGCCACGGCAGGAAGAATAGCGAAATCACCGCCGTGCCCATCACCACGACACCCCAGAACTTGGACTCGGTGAAATACATCGCCAGAATCACCAGTATCGCAAGCGCGGGCAGCCCCGCTTTCCACTTGCCCCGCGCCCGCACCAGCGCGAGCAGGCCCAGCAACGCGATCACGATCATCAGGACGATCTTGAACGGGTCGGTAGTCGCACGCAGCATCGCGTAGAACGCGGTGAAGTACCAGACCGGCGCGATTTCCGGCGGCGTCTGCAGCGGATTCGCCGGGACGAAGTTGTTGGACTCGAGGAAGTACCCGCCCATCTCCGGCGCGAAGAAAATGATCGCCGCGAAGATAATCAGGAAAATGCACACGCCCATGAAGTCGTGCACGGAGTAGTACGGATGGAACGGGATCCCGTCGAGCGGGACGCCGTTCGCGTCCTTCTTCGCCTTGATCTCGATGCCGTCCGGATTGTTCGAGCCGACTTCATGCAGCGCCACGAGGTGGGCAACCACCAATGCGATCAGCACGAGCGGAATCGCGATCACGTGGAACGCGAAGAAGCGGTTCAACGTGACATCGGACACGACGTAGTCGCCGCGGATCCACAGCGACAGGTCCGGCCCGATAAACGGAATCGCCGAGAACAGGTTGACGATCACCTGCGCGCCCCAGAACGACATCTGGCCCCACGGCAGCAAGTAGCCGAAAAACGCCTCGGCCATCAGGCTCAGGAAAATCATGCAGCCGAAGATCCACACCAGTTCGCGCGGTTTGCGGTAGGAGCCGTACAGGAGCCCGCGAAACATGTGCAGATAGATCACGACGAAGAACATCGACGCGCCCGTGGAGTGCATATAGCGGATCAGCCAGCCCCACGGCACCTCGCGCATGATGTACTCGACCGACGCAAACGCGAGCGTCGCGTCGGGCTTGTAATTCATCACGAGGAAGATGCCGGTGACGATCTGCAGCACCAGCACCAGCAGCGCGAGCGAGCCGAAGAAGTACCAGAAGTTGAAGTTCTTCGGCGCGTAGTACTCGGAAACGTGCTTTTTCCACGTCGCCGTCATCGGAAAGCGGCGGTCGATCCAGCCGGCCAGCCCGGTCGTCTCTACTTCATGTTCGATCGCCATTTACGCTTCTCCTTTCTCGTCCTGACCGATCACGAGCGAATTCTCCGACGTGAACATGAAGGGCGGAATGTCGAGGTTCTGCGGAGCGGGTTTGTTCTTGAAGACCCGGCCGGACAGGTCATAGGTCGAACCGTGGCAGGGGCACAGGAAGCCACCGGGCCAGTCGTCAGGAAGATTCGGCTGCGCGCCCTCCTGGAAACGCGGCGTCGGCGTACAGCCGAGATGGGTGCACACCGCCACGGCGACGAGAATGTTCTTGCGCTCAGGCCTTGAGCGGAATTCGTTATCCGCATACTCCGGCATCGGCATCGAGAAGGGGTTTTGGGACAGCGGATCGGCCAGTTCCGTGTCGGCCTTTTTGATGTCGGCGAGCATGCGGTCGGTGCGATTGAGAATCCAGACCGGCTTGCCACGCCATGCCACGGTCATCATGTCGCCGGGCTTCAAGTTGCTGATATCGACTTCGACCGGGGCGCCAGCTGCCTTGGCCCTTTCAGATGGTGCAAACGAACTAACAAAGGGTACAACGGCGGCTACTCCTCCTACACCGCCTGCTACGGTCGTCGCAATCAGCCAGGTACGGCGGCTGCCGTCGACGCGCTTATCTTCCTTGTCTCGCATCACACGCCCCACTTCTGAGTTGGATTTTTCCGTCATGTCGGCTCTACCGCCGCTAGTTTGCTCGAATGGAGTCGGCATTTACAAGGGCCGATTGCCAAAAAGCGTGCGAAGTCATTGATAAATCAGGGTTTTCCCGCACTGATCGCAAACTTTTTTGCACCTCCTTTTAAGTGTTCCCTCCGTTATCCAGCCTTTTTGTCCACTAATCAGACCGGATTATGGATATCGATAAAAAGATGCTCGAGATCGAATGTCTCCGACAGATGCGTACCGAGTGACTGGATACCAAAGCGTTCGGTTGCATGGTGGCCAGCCGCGAGGAACGCGACACCGCTTTCCGCTGCGGTGTGGGTGGTCGGCTCGGAGATTTCACCGGTCAAAAAGACGTCGGCGCCGGCTTCGATCGCGGCGTCGAAGTAACTCTGCGCGGCGCCCGTGCACCACGCAACGCGGCGCAGTTCCCGTTCAGGGTCGCCCAGCACGAGCGGCGTGCGGCCGAGGGTCTGCTCCACCTGCGCCGTGAAGTGCGCAAGCGTGATCGGCATCGGCAGCGTGCTCATCCAGCCGAGGTTGTGATCGCCGAACCGCATGTCGTCGGCGATCCAGCCCATCTTCGCGCCGAGCTGCGCGTTATTGCCGTAATCGGGATGGTCGTCGAGCGGGAGATGGTAGGCAAAGAGGTTCAGGTCGTTCTGGATCAGAAGCTTGATGCGGCCGTATTTGCGGCCGGTGATCTGTGGCGCCTCATTGCGCCAGAAGTAGCCGTGATGGACCAGCACGGCGTCCGCGCCCCACTCGACGGCAGCCTCGATGAACGCCGCCGACGCGGTCACACCGGTCGCAATCTTTTTGACCCGCCGACGCCCCTCGACCTGCAGCCCGTTGGGGCAATAGTCCTTGAACCGCGCGGTTTCCAGAAGTTTGTTCAAGTACAATTCCAGTTCTATCCGATCCATATAAACCTCTAATATCTTCAGATGCTTAGACGCTTTTGGCTGCTGTTTGCCCAGGCGGTGACCGTGCTGTTGGCGTTGATGTTCATCATCGCAACGCTCAAGCCGCAATGGCTGCAACGTCAGGGTCAATTCGGCAAGCAGCTCGCCGAACCGATCGTCGCCCTGCGTGAAGTGGCGCCTGGCATCGGCAGCGGCAGCGGCCCCGTGCAGGCCTCTTACGCCGACGCAGCCCACAAGGCCATGCCGGCTGTCGTCAACGTGTTCTCCAGCAAGGATGGATCGCTTCCATCCGACCCGCGCGCGAAAGATCCGCTCTTTCGCTATTTCTTCGGCGACAAGAACAACCGCAAGCAGCAGGAACAACCGGCCGCTAATCTCGGCTCGGGTGTCATCGTGAGTTCAGAAGGTTACATTCTAACGAACCAGCACGTCGTCGACGGCGCCGATCAGATCGAAATTGCGCTCGCCGACGGCCGCACCACGAACGCCAAGGTAATCGGCGTCGATCCGGAGACGGATCTGGCCGTGCTGAAGGTCAACATGACCAATCTGCCGACCATCACGCTCGGCCGCATGGACCAGACGCGCGTCGGCGACGTCGTGCTGGCGATCGGCAATCCGTTCGGCGTCGGCCAGACGGTGACGATGGGCATCGTCAGTGCCTTGGGGCGCAATCACCTCGGCATCAACACCTTCGAAAACTTCATTCAGACCGACGCCGCGATCAATCCCGGCAATTCGGGCGGGGCGCTTGTCGATGTGAACGGCAACCTGCTCGGCATCAATACCGCGATCTATTCGCGCTCGGGCGGCTCGCTTGGCATTGGCTTCGCGATTCCTGTGTCGACGGCGCGCAGCGTACTGGAAAGCATCATTACGACGGGCTCGGTTACGCGTGGCTGGATCGGCGTCGAGCCGCAGGACGTCACACCCGAAATCGCCGATTCGTTCGGGCTTCAGCAAAAGTCGGGCGCAATCGTCGCCGGCGTGCTTCAGGGCGGGCCGGCCGACAAGGCGGGCGTCAAGCCCGGCGACATCCTGCTCAGCGTGAACGGCGAAGACATCACCGATACGACCCGGCTCCTGAACGTGATCGCGCAGATCAAGCCCGGAACCGATGCGAAGGTTCACCTCGTGCGCAAGAACAAGGAGATGGATCTGGACGTGATGATCGGCAAACGTCCACCACCGCCGAAGCAGCCGGCCGAGGAAGGCGACAATCAGGGCGACGACGGAGGTTGACGGGCGCAGCGTCCTGAATGCGTCGATGTGAAACGACCGCCCCGAAATGACAAAGGGCAACCCGCTGACGGGTTGCCCTTTCGTTTTGCTGCATTCGTTTTGCCGCTGATCTGGCGCTGATCTGGCGCTGATCTGGCGCTGATCTGAGTGGTGACCGCTTGGAACAGGCTATGACTGCGCCACCCGCTTTCGGCGTGAACCCGCACTCAACTCGTCTGCTTGCTTTCTTCTTCGCTCACAGCGGCCTGTTTGCCTACAAACAGACGCGCCGCGATGATGCCGGCCTCATAAAGCACGATCAGGGGAACCGCAAGAATCAGCTGCGAAAAGACATCCGGCGGCGTCACCACAGCGGAAACCACAAACGCACCGACGATCACGTACGGACGGATCTCCTTGAGCTTTTTCACCGTGACGATGCCCATGCGCACGAGCAGCACGACGACGATCGGTACTTCGAACGTCACGCCGAACGCTATGAACATCGTGAGCACGAAGCTCAGGTAGTTGTCGATATCGGTGGTCATCTGCGCGCCAAGCGGCGCGTTGTAGTGCGCCATCACACGGAAGATGGTCGGGAACACGACGAAGTAGGCGAACGCCATGCCGCAGAGAAAGAGCGCGTAGCTGCTGGCGACGAGCGGCATCACCAGCTTCTTCTCATGCTGATAGAGACCCGGCGCGACAAACGCCCAGATCTGGTACAGCACGAACGGCAGCGCGATGACCAGCGCGACCAGCATCGTCACTTTCATCGGCACGAAGAACGAGCCGGTGACGTCGGTGACGATCATCTTGCCGTCCTTCGGCAGGTTCTGCATCAGCGGGCGCGCGAGCAGCCGGAAGATTTCCGGCGCCCAGTAGACGAGCCCAAGAAACACGACGATGACCGAGATGCCGGCGCGGATGATGCGGTCGCGCAGTTCGACGAGATGCGAGATGAAGGTTTCTTCAGGGGCTTCGCCCTGGTTGCGCTGGGGGTCGCTCACACCGGCCCTCGGTTGGAGTATTTCGCAGGGGACATCAGAAGAAGCGTGTCGGACGACGCAGGCTCACCGGCGTATGCCGTGCAACGCGTGCCGCGCCTGACTGGACCCGCGTGCGCCGCAAGGTGGCGCGCTTGTACCAGTTCGGCGTGGCGGTCTGTTTGACGCGCCAGTTCTTGCGCTTCGGAGTAGGGGTGATGCTGCTGCGCCACGAACCGTCACCCGCCGACGCGAGGTCTTCCGTCGAGGCACCGCTTGCAATGCTCGGAGACACCGACGTACCGGCATTCCACGCATCGTTCAGCTCGGATTCGTGCTTGCGCAAATTGTCGTGAATCGTGCTCTCGACGTTGCTCGCCGCCGACTCGAACTCCGTCTTCATGCGACGCAGTTCGTCGAGCTCGATTTCACGCGTGACTTCGGACTTCACATCGTTGATGTAGCGCTGTGCGCGCCCGAACAGCGCCCCTGCCGTGCGCGCGACGCGCGGCAGGCGCTCCGGCCCGAGAACGACCAGCGCGACGACGCCGATCAGCGCCATCTTGGTTAGACCGAGGTCCAGCATGAAATGAGCTTTCCGTCAGTACGCGGGTGTAGGCAAATGAACGCGAATAAACGCAAACACGCGCGGTTTTAGCGGGAGTCGCCCGAATGCGGCGCTTTTTCCTTCGCGTCGACATCGACGGTACCGGTGCGCGGCAGTTCGCGCGACGGCGTGTCAGCCGGCGTTTCCGCATCCTTCATACCTTCCTTGAAGCCCTTCACCGCGCCACCCAGATCGGTGCCGATGTTGCGCAGCTTCTTCGTGCCGAACACCAGCGCAACGATCAACAAGACGATCAGCCAGTGCCAAATACTCAACGAACCCATGAAAACTCTCCTTAACCCCGCCACCGCGTTTGCACGCCTGTCTGCGGCGAAAACCGTCTGCCTTGCGGCCTGAATCGAAGCGCGTGCGCCTCATCTCCACAATACCGCCGAACTGCGTTGGCCGCATGTGCGCTTCATTATGAATGGATCGTCACTTCGCCGTTATTACATCGCTGCAATGTCGCCGCCATATCTGACCGGTCGCCATTGTGCTCGGTCAAAATCCGGCGGCGAAGGGCGTTCGCAGCGAATCCTGCACACCACCTCAGCCCATTCGCAGCCACGGACGCGGCCCGGCCAGAATATGCGCGTGCAGGTGGTACACCTCCTGTCCGCCGCCGGGGCCCGTGTTGATGACCGTTCGGAAGCCGGTATCGCCACCGGTAAAGGCTACCCCGAGCTTGTCCGCCAGACGCGCGACCAGCACAAGCATTCTACCAAGCAGGGCGGCGTCTCCCTCGGTGCAATTCGACAGCGTTGCAATGTGCTTGCGCGGAATCACCAGGATGTGAGTTTCGGCTGCCGGACGGATATCGCGGAAGGCGACGAATTCGTCGTCTTCGTGAACTTTGGTCGAGGGAATGTCGCCAGCGGCGATCTTGCAGAAAAGGCAGTTTGGATCGTGGCTCATGGGCTTCCTGATGCGCGCAATACGGCGGCTGACCGACTAAATGGATGACTCGGCTGAATGGCTCGGACGAGGCACCTCAAAACCACCCGCGCGAATTCAGCAACGGCTTGTTATCGTAGAGATATAGCCAGCCTTTGATGATACGGTACAACATCCAGATGGCGACAGCCCACAGGATCGGCACGCCAATCAGCACGATAAAAAGCGCAAAGCCGATCAGATGGCCGATCACAGCCATCCAGAAAGTGCGGATCTGCCACTCGAAGTGGGCTTCGTACGGCGTCCCGACAACGTCCGACCGCTTCACATAGTTAATGATGATCGCGACCAGCGCGGTAATCCCGCCGCTCAGCCAGTAGACGGCATAAAGCGCATACAGCACGTGCGTGAGCGTGCGCAGGCTGCGCTGGCGGTCGCCTTCGGTTGCGCTCTGGTAAGAAGGAGGCGGGTATCCGCCTTGCGACTGTTCCATGTTTGCGTCTCCCTCTACAGTGCGTCTGGCCTGCCTGGCTGCGCCGGATGCGCGGGACAGATTCAGTCGCCGTTCTGTTCGCGCTCGCGGCTTTTGCGCAGCGCCTTTTCCTCGATGCCCGACATGCCCTCACGACGCTCCAGTTCGGCGAGCACGTCAGCCGGGCCGAGATCGAAGTGCGAAAGCATCACGAGGCAATGAAACCACAGATCGGCCACTTCGGCGACCAGCGCCTTCGGCGCGCCGCCCTGACGCACGTCTTTGGCCGCCAGCACCACTTCGGTCGCTTCTTCGCCGATCTTCTTCAGCACGGCGTCGTCACCCTTGTGGAAAAGGCGCGAGACATACGAAGCGTCCGGGTTGCCGCCCTTGCGGCCATCGATGACCGCGGCGAGGCGCTGCAGCGTGTCGTTCGTCGATTGGGTGGATTGCGTCATTTGTAAATGTGCTCGGGGTCTTTCAGCACGGGATCAACGGCAACCCAGCTGCCGTCGTCTGCCGAGCCTTCGAATTTCTGGAAAAAGCACGAGTGGCGTCCGGTGTGGCAGGCAATGCCCGACACCTGTTCGACCTTGAGCAGCACCACGTCTTCGTCGCAGTCGAGTCGCACTTCATGAACATGCTGGACGTGGCCCGACTCTTCCCCTTTGAACCACAGGCGCTGGCGCGAGCGCGAGAAGTACACGGCGCGGCCCAGTTCGATGGTTTTGGCGAGCGCTTCGCGGTTCATCCACGCGAACATCAGCACGTCGTTGGTGGCGGCTTCCTGGGCGATCACCGGCACAAGGCCATTCGCGTCCCATTTCACCTTGTCGAGCCAGTCTTCTGCAGCCGAATTCACGTCAACCTCACCGAAATGCCCTGCTCCGCCATGAAGCGCTTCGCTTCGCCCACCGTGTGTTCACCGTAGTGGAAGATGCTCGCGGCGAGTACCGCGTCAGCATGGCCCTCCTTGATGCCGTCCGCGAGGTGCTGCAGCGAGCCGACACCACCCGAGGCGATGACCGGCACCGGCACCGCATCGGACACCGCGCGCGTCAGCGCCAGATCGAAGCCGCTCTTCGTGCCGTCACGATCCATGCTGGTGAGCAGGATTTCGCCCGCGCCGAGTTCCGCCATCCTGCGTGCCCATTCGACAGCGTCGAGGCCCGTGGCCTTGCGCCCACCATGCGTGAACACCTCCCAGCGCGGCGTTTCGCCGTCGGCAGACACGCGTTTCGCGTCGATCGCGACGACGATGCATTGCGAACCGTATTTATCGGTAGCGTCGCGCACGAGTTGCGGATTCGCTACGGCCGACGAATTCATGCTGATCTTGTCCGCGCCCGCGTTCAGGAGGCGCCGTACGTCTTCGACGGCGCGCACGCCGCCGCCAACCGTCAGCGGAATGAATACCTGTGACGCCACCGCCTCGATGATCGGCAGGATCAGATCGCGCTGGTCGGACGTGGCGGTGATGTCGAGAAAGGTGAGCTCGTCGGCGCCCTGGTCGTCGTAGCGGCGCGCGATTTCGACCGGGTCGCCCGCGTCGCGCAGTTCGACGAAGTTGACGCCTTTGACTACGCGTCCCGCCGTGACGTCGAGACAGGGGATGATGCGTTTAGCTAGAGCCATGATCTTGCAAATTCTTGCCAATGCCGCTGGTGAAGCCGCTCCCAGGGAGCGGCTGGATGCCCGGGAAACGGACGGGTGGCGGCGCCTGTTACAAACTTGCTGGTTTGTGCGCAGGCCTGAACTTCGGGCCGCCTCAGTCCATTTCGGCCCGGCTCAGACCGCCGATGCCTGAGAAAGCCGTGGTTCACGCCAGACCTCGCGCGACGCTCAGGCGTCGTCCGATTCGCGCAGCCGGTCCGCGAGGGTCTGGGCCGCCGCGAAATCGAGATCGCCGGAGTAGATCGCGCGACCACAGATCACGCCCTCGATGCCCTCATCCTCGACTTCGCACAGCGATTCGATGTCGGCGAGGTTCGACAGGCCACCGCTCGCGATCACCGGGATCTTCACCGCACGCGCGAGGCGCACGGTTGCGTCGATGTTGATGCCCTGAAGCATGCCGTCGCGACCGATATCGGTATAAATGATCGATTCGCAGCCGTAATCCTCGAACTTGCGCGCCAGATCCGCCACTTCGTGTCCGGTCAGCTTGCTCCAGCCGTCCGTGGCGACCTTGCCGTCTTTCGCGTCGAGCCCGACGATGATGTGGCCGCCGAATGCCGTGCAGGCGTCCTGCAGGAAGCCCGGGTTCTTCACGGCCGCCGTGCCGATGATCACGTAGGACAGGCCGTCATCCAGATAGCGTTCGATCGTGTTCAGATCGCGGATACCCCCGCCCAGCTGGACAGGAATCTCGCCGCCGACCTCGTCGATGATCGCGCGGATCGCGTCTTCATTCCGGGGCTTGCCGGCGAACGCGCCGTTCAGGTCGACGAGATGCAGGCGCCGCGCGCCGCGCTCGACCCAATGTCGGGCCATTGCCGCCGGCTCCTCGGAAAAAATCGTCGCCTGGTCCATATCGCCTTGTTTGAGGCGTACACACTGACCGTCTTTCAGGTCGATGGCCGGAATCAGCAGCATAGCAATCGGGTGGTGTCTGGGAAGAAAATGGAAAGACGGCATCGGGACGAGGCGGGAAGCCTCGACCGGCGCCGTTTCGCTAGTTTAGTACAACTCTTTCGGCGCCCTTGCTGGCATCAACCGGGTTCGGATCCATGCCACGACCGTCCATGCCCGATTGGGCATCTTCGACAGAAGGGAAACGAATGGCGCTCATGGGTTCCAGTGCACGAAATTACGATACACGCGCAGCCCGGTGTCGGCGCTCTTTTCCGGATGGAATTGGGTCGCAAAGATGTTATCCCGCGCCACCGCCGAGGTAAAGGGTACGCCATACACGGTTTCGCCCGCCGTATGTGCCGCATTCTCCGGCACGACGTAGTAGCTGTGCACGAAGTAGAAGAACGCGCCGTCCGGCACGCCGTCCCACAGCGGATGGGGCTGCGCCTGACGCACGCGGTTCCAGCCCATTTGCGGCACCTTGAAGCGCGAACCGTCGTCCTGCAACTGGCCGTCCAGCTCGAAGCGCACCACCTTGCCCGGCAACAGACCGAGCCCGCGGGTGTCGCCTTCGGCGCTCCAGTCGAACAGCATCTGCTCTCCAACGCACACGCCCATCAACGGCTTTGTGCGCGACGCTTCGATGACCGCTTCCTGCAGCCCCGACTCTCCGAGGCAGCGCATGCAGTCGGGCATCGCACCCTGGCCGGGCAGCACGACGCGGTCCGCGGCCCGGATCGCTTCCGGACGGTCGACGATCGCCACCTCCGCCTCCGGCGCGGCTTTCCTCAACGCCTGCGCCACCGAGCGCAGGTTGCCCATGCCGTAATCCACAATCGCAATTGAAGTTTTCATCTCAAGTTAGGCAGCAACGCCTTCAATCCGTCGACGATGAATTCCACCGCCAGCGCCGACAACATCAAACCCATAAGCCGCGTACCGATATTGATACCTGTGCGACCGATCCAGCGGGCGATCGGTTCGGCAAGCCGCAGCGAAAAAAAACAGATCACCGCGAGCAGCGCGCCGATTGCTACAAGACTAACCCGGTCGTACCAATGATGGAAATTAGCCGAATAGACGATGACGGTGCTGATCGAACCTGGCCCGGTCAAAAGCGGAATCGCCAGCGGCACGACCGCGATGTTGTCCTTCAGCTCCGCTTCGTGGCGCTCTTCGGGCGTCGAGCGGCTGTTGCCGATCTGCGCATTGAGCATGCTGATCGCCATCAGCAGCATGATGATGCCCCCGCCCACTTCGAGCGAGCCCACCGAAATGCCGAAGAAACTGATGATCTGCTGCCCGAGCAGCGTCGTCACGGCGATCACGCAGAACACCGAAATCGACGCGATGCGGATCGTCCTGCGCCGCTCATCGTCGGACTGCTGCGACGTCAGGCTCATGAAGAACGGGATGGCGCCGATCGGATTGATCAGCGCCAGCAGCGAAATAAACGACTTGATGATATCCATCGCAAGCCGGCGCGCGGGCACGCGCAACCGGTCCGGTGTGTCTGCTTACAGACTTCCCTTGGTCGACGGAATCTGCCCCGCCGCGCGTTCGTCCAGTTCGACGGCCATCCGCAGCGCCCGGCCGAAGGCCTTGAACACCGTTTCCATCTGGTGATGGGCATTCAGGCCGCGCAGGTTGTCGATATGGAGGGTCACGCCCGCGTGGTTCACAAAGCCGCGGAAGAATTCGATGGAAAGGTCGACGTCGAACGTGCCGATTCGTGCGCGCGTGAACGGCACGTGGAATTCGAGGCCGGGACGGCCGGAAAAGTCGATCACGACGCGCGACAGCGCCTCGTCGAGCGGCACGTATGAATGGCCGTAGCGGCGGATGCCCTTGCGGTCACCGATCGCTTTCGCGACCGCCTGACCCAGCGTGATGCCGGTGTCTTCGACGGTGTGATGGTCGTCGATATGCAGGTCGCCATGCGCTTCGATGTCGAGATCGATCAATCCATGCCGCGCGATCTGGTCGAGCATGTGGTCGAGGAACGGCACGCCGGTGGCCAGCTTCTGCTGACCGGTGCCGTCCAGATTGATCTTCACACGGATCTGCGTTTCGCTGGTGTTGCGAACGACTTCCGCCTGGCGCATGGGAATTCCTTGAATCGAGCTAGAAAATGGGGGGTGTCGGGGAACGCGGGCGGCTCAATGCAGCACGAGTTTCAGCGCGGCGAGCAACTGGGCGTTTTCTTCAGGAGATCCGACCGTCAGACGCACACAATTCGCCAGCAATGGGTGCATTTTACTCACGTTTTTGATCAAGATCCGCGCGGCGAGCAGCGTCTCGAACAGGATCGAAGCGTCTGGCACGCGCACCAGCAGGAAATTGCCCGCGCTCGGGAAAACTTCAGCCCCCGGCAATTCACCAACCGCCTCGGCCAGTTTTGCTCTTTCTGCGCGCAACCCGGTGGCCTGATCGTCGAGCACATCGATGTGATCGAGCAGGAAGCTGGCGGCCGCCTGCGTGAGCACGTTCACGTTGTACGGCGGGCGCACCTTGTCGATCTCGGTGAGCCATGCACTCCGGCCGGCCAGATAGCCAAGGCGGATACCCGCGAGACCGAGCTTCGACACCGTGCGCATCACGACGACGTTGTCGAACTGATCCGCGCGCGGCAGCCAGCTTTGCTGCGCGAACGGCTGATAGGCCTCGTCGATCACGACGAGGCTCCGGTTCGCCGCAGCGATGATGCGCTCCATGTCGGCTTCGTCGTACAGCGTGCCGGTCGGATTGTTCGGATAGGCCAGATAGACGATCGCCGGTTGGTGCTCCGCGATCGCCGCGAGCATCGCGTCCGTATCGAGCGTGAAGTCGGCTTTCAACGGCACGCCGATGAACTCCTGATGCGCGAACTTCGCCGATATCTGATACATAACGAAGCCCGGCACCGGCGCAAGCACCTTCGCGCCGGGAATCGCGCTGGCCACCGAGATCATGCTGATGATCTCGTCAGAGCCATTGCCAAGCAGGACATCGCACCCCGCCGGCACGCTCATTACACGCTTGATCTTCTCGATCAGCGCTTCCGGGCGGGGTGCGGGATAGCGGTTCAGCGCGACGCCGGCGAGGTGTTCGCCGAGATGCGCGGCCAGCACGGGGGGCAATGGAAACGGATTTTCCATCGCGTCCAGCTTGATAAAACCCGTCGCGTCCGGCACGGGATAGCTCGTCATCGCGAGCACGTCGCGGCGAATGATGTCTTGTGGCGTCGTCATGATGTGGGGAGCCGGCGCGCGCGGCGCGCCGGCTGACATGGGCGGCCCGCTGGCCGCCCTGGTTGGTCTCAGTATCTTGTTATCTGTGCGACGTGTCGTGCGCTCAGCCGGTCTGCTTCATCCGGTATTCGGCGCTGCGTGCGTGCGCCTGAAGGCCTTCGCCATACGCCAGCTCAGCCGCGATCTCACCTAAAGTCTGCGCGCCCTCCGCGCTGACCTCGATCACGCTGGACCGCTTGAAGAAATCATAGACGCCGAGCGGCGACGAGAACCGTGCGGTACGAGACGTAGGCAGCACGTGATTTGGCCCCGCGCAGTAATCGCCGAGACTCTCGCTCGTGTAGCGGCCAAGGAAGATCGCCCCTGCATGGCGGATCAGGTTGCCCCACTGATGCGGTTCCAGCGCCGAGATTTCGAGGTGCTCCGGCGCGATCTCGTTGGCGATCGCGCAGGCTTCCGCCATGTCGCGCACCTTGACGAGCGCGCCGCGCCCTTCGAGCGATGCGCGGATCACGTCCTGGCGCGGCATCGTGGGCAGCAGTTCGTCGATGGCGTCCTTCACGCGACCGATGAACGCGTCGTCCGGACACAGCAGGATCGACTGCGCGAGTTCGTCGTGCTCGGCCTGCGAGAACAGGTCCATCGCGACCCAGCGCGGATCGGTGGTGCCGTCGCATAGCACGAGGATCTCCGACGGCCCGGCGATCATGTCGATGCCGACCGTGCCGAACACGCGGCGTTTCGCCGAGGCGACATACGCATTGCCCGGGCCGCAGATCTTGTCGACCGCCGGCACGGTTTCTGTACCGTACGCGAGCGCGGCCACCGCCTGCGCGCCGCCGATCGTGAATACCCGGTCGACGCCGCCCAGCAGCGCCGCCGCCAGCACGAGCGGATTCTTCACGCCGTCCGGCGTCGGCACCACCATGACAATCTCGCGCACGCCAGCGACGCGCGCCGGAATCGCGTTCATCAGCACCGACGACGGATAGGCTGCCTTGCCACCCGGCACATAGATACCGGCGCGATCGAGCGGCGTTACCTTCTGGCCGAGCACGGTGCCGTCGGCTTCCGTGTAGTGCCAGCTATGGCTGCCGCATTCGATCTTCTGCTTCTCGTGATACCCGCGCACGCGCGCGGCGGCCGCTTCGAGCGACGCCCGGCGCTTCGGTTCGAGGCTTTCGAGTGCCGCGTCCAGTTCCGACATCGGCAGTTCGAGCGCGGCGACGTTTTGCGCGTCGAGACGGTCGAAGCGGTTCGTGTAATCGAGCACGGCGGCATCGCCGCGGGCCTTCACGTCGGCCAGGATCTGCGCGACCGAGCGCTCGATCGCTTCATCCTCGCTCGCCTCGAACGCGAGCACCGCGTGCAGCGCGCGACGAAAATCAGCGGCGCTGGAATCGAGTTTGCGAATCTTGATAGACATACGGGTATCCGTTTCGGTAAAACGCGCGGGCAATTCGTCACGCGGCCGCGCTGTCGTGCCGCGACGCGCGTTCGAACGCGTCGAGAATCGGCCGGAGCGCGGCACGCTTCAACTTCAGCGCCGCCTGGTTCACGACGAGGCGCGACGAGATCTGCATGATCTCCTCGACCTCGACCAGATTGTTGGCGCGCAGCGTGCCGCCTGAGCTGACCAGATCGACGATCGCATCAGCCAGCCCGACGAGCGGCGCGAGTTCCATCGATCCATACAGCTTGATCAGGTCGACGTGCACGCCTTTCGCGGCAAAATGCTCGCGCGCGGTTTCCACATATTTCGTCGCGACGCGCAGGCGCGCGCCCTGGCGCACCGCGTTCGCGTAGTCGAAGCCCGACTTCACCGCCACCGACATCCGGCAACGCGCAATGTCGAGATCGGTCGGCTGGTACAGGCCGCTGCCGCCATGTTCGAGCAGCACGTCCTTGCCCGCCACACCGAAATCGGCTGCGCCGTATTCGACGTAGGTCGGCACATCGGTCGCGCGGACGATGATCACGCGGACGTTCGGATCGTTGGTCGGCAGGATCAGCTTGCGCGACGTCTCCGGATCTTCAGTCACCTCGATGCCGGCCGCCGCGAGCAGCGGCAAGGTTTCCTCGAAGATACGCCCTTTGGACAACGCGAGCGTCAACGGCGCATTCACCGCCGGCGACGACGACGTCTGCGGCACCGGACTCATGCCTGGCTCCCTGAGATGCGACGCACCTGCGCACCGATGCCGGTGAGCTTCTTTTCCATCCGGTCATAGCCGCGATCCAGATGATAGATACGGTCGATCAGCGTCTCACCTTCGGCGCGCAGTCCGGCGATCACGAGACTTGCCGAGGCGCGCAGGTCGGTCGCCATCACCTTCGCGCCGGACAGTTCGCCGACCCCGTTCACGAGCGCCGTATTGCCGTCGATCGTGATGTTCGCGCCGAGGCGGTTGAGTTCCTGCACGTGCATGAAGCGGTTTTCGAAGATCGTTTCGACGACCTGCGACGTGCCGTTCGCAATCGTGTTGAGCGCCATGAACTGCGCCTGCATGTCGGTCGGGAACGCCGGGTATTCGGACGTGCGCACGCTTACCGCATGCGGACGCTGATTCATGCGGACGCGCATCCAGTCATCGCCTTCCTCGATGGTCACGCCGGCTTCGCGCAGCTTTTCCGTCACCGCTTCGAGGATCAACGGACGCACATGGCGCAGCACGACGTCGCCGCCGGCCGCCGCAACCGCGCACAGGAACGTGCCGGCTTCGATACGATCCGGGATGACCGTATGCTGCGCGCCATGCAGCCTGTCAACGCCCTGAATGACGAGGCGATCCGTGCCGATGCCTTCGATCTGCGCACCCATCTTCACCAGCAGATGAGCGAGATCGCCGACTTCCGGCTCGCGCGCGGCGTTCTCGATCACCGTTTCGCCTTCGGCCAGCACCGCTGCCATCAGCAGGTTTTCCGTGCCGGTCACCGTGATCATGTCGGTCACGATGCGCGCGCCCTTCAGACGCTTCGCGCGTGCTTCGATAAAGCCGTGCTCGATGTTGATCTCGGCGCCCATCGCCTGCAGGCCCTTGATGTGCTGGTCGACCGGACGCGCGCCGATCGCGCAGCCTCCCGGCAGCGACACCTTCGCCTCGCCGAAACGCGCCACGAGCGGGCCGAGCACGAGTATCGATGCGCGCATCGTCTTCACGAGTTCGTATGGCGCGACGAGATTGTCGACCTTCGACGCGTCGAGCGACACACGCCCACCGCCGTCTTCAGTGCGCACGCCCATCTGGCGCAGCAGTTTGAGCGTCGTGCGGACGTCCTGCAGGTCAGGCACGTTGTCGAGATGCACTGGGTCCGCCGTCAGCAGACCCGCACACAGAATCGGCAACGCCGCGTTCTTTGCACCCGACACAACGATCTCACCCGCGAGCCGCTGGCCCCCAACGATAACGAGTTTGTCCATGCCTGTCTGTTCCTGAACTGCCCGGGGTTCGGCCGGGGTTGCTTTCAAGGTTGCCTGAGCTTCATTTGCGGCGCTGCTTCCGGCGCCGCGTGTGTCTTGAGTAATTCGCACTAACTTTCCAGATTACGCGTTTTGCCATTCGGCGGGCGTCAGCGTTTTCATGCTGAGCGCATGGATTTCCTGTTTCATGCGGTCGCCGAGCGCCGCATAAACGAGTTGATGGCGCTGGATCAGACGCTTGCCTTCAAAGCTCGGGGAAACGATCGTCGCAAAGAAATGCTGACCGTCACCTTCGACTTCGAGATGCTGGCAGGCGAGGCCCGCTGCGATGTAGTCCTTGACCTGTTCGGGAGTCGGCAACATGGAATGCTCCTCGTCAGTGGCGCAGCTTGTAGCCGGATGCGAGCATACGCATCGCCAGCACGGCCAGCACCACAAAGAAACCGCCGACAATCGCGAGGCTCACGAGCGGATTGATATCCGACATCCCGAAGAAGCCGTAGCGAAAGCCGTCGATCATGTAGAAAAAAGGATTCAGCCGCGACACTTCGCGCCACACCGGCGGCAACGTATGCGTCGAGTAGAACACGCCCGAAAGGAACGTGAGCGGCATGATAAGGAAGTTCTGGAACGCGGCGAGCTGGTCGAACTTCTCGGCCCAGATGCCGGCGATCAAGCCCAGCGTACCGAGGATCGCCGAGCCCAGCACCGCGAACCCGACGATGAAGAACGGCGCGGTGAAGCTGACCGGGATGAACCAGATCGTCACGATGAACACGCCGAAGCCGACCGCGAGCCCGCGCACCACCGAAGCCAGCACGTACGCACCGTACATCTCCCAGTGCGACAGCGGCGGCAGCAGCACGAACACCAGATTGCCGGTGATTTTCGACTGGATCAGCGACGACGAACTGTTCGCGAACGCGTTCTGCAACACGCTCATCATGACGAGCCCCGGAATCAGGAAGCTCGTGTACCCGACGCCCGGATAGACCTGCACATGATCGCGCAACGCGTGGCCGAAGATGGTCAGATACAGCAGCGCGGTGATCACCGGTGCAAGAACGGTCTGGAACGACACCTTCCAGAACCGCAGGATTTCCTTGTAAAACAGCGTGCGAAAACCGCTCATGCAAGCCCCTCGATCACTTCCGGACCGTTCATCACCTGGACAAACACATCTTCGAGGTCGGCCTTGCGAACCTCGATTTCTTCGAATGTACAGCCCGCCGCGCGGCACTGCGCGAGAATCCGTTCGACGTCGTCATAACTCGCAAGACGCAGCAGATGCTGACGGCTCTGGATGTTGTGCGGATCGACTTCAAGCGAGCGCAACTCGGACGGCAATGCTCCCCCGGCAAAGCGCACGAAAAGCTGCAGGCCCGCAAAGCGCTGCAACAACGCGCTGGTGCGTTCGAGCGCGACGACTTCACCACGGCGCAACATCGCAATGCGGTCGCACAGCGACTCGGCTTCTTCCAGGTAGTGGGTCGTCAGTACGATCGTGTGGCCTTCGCGGTTCAAACGCGAAATGAATTTCCACAGCGTCTGACGCAACTCGACATCGACGCCCGCGGTCGGCTCGTCGAGCACGATCACTGGCGGCCGGTGAACCAGCGCCTGCGCGACCAGCACGCGACGCTTCATCCCGCCCGACAGCGCGCGCATGTTGGCGTCGGCCTTTTCGGTGAGGTCGAGATTGGCCATCACTTCGTCGATCCACGCGTCGTTGTTGCGCAGCCCGTAATAGCCCGACTGGATGCGCAGGGTCTCGCGAACGGTGAAGAACGGATCGAACACGAGTTCCTGCGGAACGACGCCGAGCGCGCGACGCGCGTCGCGGAAATCGTCGACCACGTCGTGGCCGCGCACGGCGATCGAGCCTTCGTCGGCGCGCGCGAGACCGGCAAGGATGCTGATGAGCGTCGTCTTGCCTGCGCCGTTCGGACCGAGCAGTCCGAAAAACTCGCCTTCTTCGACTGAGAGGCTGACGCCCTTGAGCGCCTGCAGATCCTTGTAGCGCTTCTTGACGTTACGGATTTCTATGGCTGGCATGACTGTGCGCCGCTTTGGATCGCGGTGCCGGATAGGTGCGCAAAGTGCGGAGAAAAACGAAATTGGGGCCGGTTGAAAGCCCCAAAAAACGTTTGATTATAGGACAAAGTCGGACGGACCGACCTGGCCCTACAGAAGGGAAAGGAAAGACGCGTGGAGCGTCAATGTCGCGCCGACAGGAGGATATCGACGCCGTAGGCAAGCGCGAGGCTGGCAAGACCAGCCGGCAGGTTGACGATTTCGAGCGGGGCGCCGCGTTTGTGCGCGGCGCGCTGCCACGCGAGCAGCACGGCTAGCGCAGACGAATCGAACTGCGTGAGCGGCGCGCAGTCGACGCCGGTCGCGCCGCCGGCGATACGTTCGAGACCCGCCGCGAGCGCTGCTTTCGCGCTCGCGTGGGTCAACGTGGCGCCGGTTTCGAACCGGCTCACGACGCGCGTGACGTCATGATTCACGACGCTATTCACGACGATTTGCTCGCAGCAAGCTGCTGGTTTCGTTGCGTGAGGAACTGGACCAGTCCGTCGATGCCATGCTGCTGGATCTGCTCGTTGAACTGCTGTTGATATGCCTGGATCAGCCATGCGCCAAGCACGTTGATGTCGTACACGCGCCAGCCTTGCGGCGTTTTGTACAGGCGGTAATCGAGTTCGATCGGCTGGCCGTTGTTCATCACGATCGAGCGCACGACGACATCGGTGTCGTCCGGGTTCGCGCGGAACGGCTTGT
Source organism: Paraburkholderia sp. BL10I2N1 (assembly GCF_004361815.1). Taxonomy (NCBI): domain Bacteria; kingdom Pseudomonadati; phylum Pseudomonadota; class Betaproteobacteria; order Burkholderiales; family Burkholderiaceae; genus Paraburkholderia; species Paraburkholderia sp. BL10I2N1. The sequence goes on from NZ_SNWA01000001.1 coordinate 1,102,526, forward strand.
ACTGGATCTGCTGGTCCCGCACCTGCGCGAGCGCACCTGAATATGTACGGATCAGCAGCATCTTGAACTGCTCGATAATCTGCGTCTGCTGGTCAGGCGTGGCTGCACGCCAGTTGCGGCCCATCGCCAGCTGCGTAGTGCGGCGGAAGTCCATGTACGGCAGGATCTTCTCGTTGACGAGCCTGGTGATCTGGCTGATGTCGCCGGACTGGATCGATTTGTCGGCGCGGATTGCATCGATCACCTGGCCGGTCACGGTTTTGACCATGCCGTCGGGCGAATTGGTATCGACAGTTTGCGCAAATGCTGCGCTACCGAACGAAAAAAACGCGGCGAACAGCGGAAAGAGAAAGAATTTTTTCATATCGAGCCCTGCGTTAAAAATTGCGACAACCTTTTGAGGCGACGATATCACGCGAGTTCATCTGCGATCCATGTGGAAACTGCGAGAGTCGTTTCGAGGTGTTACCGACGTTGACCAAAATTGCCTAGCGCAGCTTGAGCGCCGGGAAATTGAGCTTCGGCGGCACGATCTGACCGGCCGGGACCTGCGTCTCCTGCCCGCCCTGCGTCTGATCCTGCCCTTGCGTACCTTCTGTCCCTTCCGTGCCCGATGCCGGCGTAGCCGCGCCAGCGGCAGAGGCCGCCCCGGGCGCCGACGCGCCAGCCGCCGCCTTGCCGCCCGCAGGGACAGCGGCGCCCTCGTCGACGTCCTCGTACTTCGGCAGCGGCACGCTGCCGTCATCCGGCAAGCCCGCCGACGAAGAACCCTCCGACAGCAGATACCGGCGGCGTTGCAGATACGCGTTGCGGACGAAAGAGTACCTGTCGAGTGCGGCGTTTTCCAGCACGTCGGTTGCGCCGAGCAGGTTCGCACGCGTGCTCACGATATTCAGCCCATACAGCGCCCAGCTCAGGCCGTCCGGATGAATATACGACAGCGGGTTGACATAGTAATTGCCGACCGAGCCGACCGCATCGCGCACCGTGCTTGGCCCAAACAGCGGCAGCACCAGGTACGGACCCGGCGGCACGCCGTAGTGGCCAAGCGTAAGGCCTAGGTCGGCGGTGTGCTTCGGCAGTTTTGCGAGCGTCGCGACGTCGAACAGGCCGCCAACACCGAAAACCGTGTTGATCACGATCCGCATGATGTCCTGTACGCCGTCAGTGATTTTCAGCTGCAGCAGGTTGTTCGCCGCAATGTAGACGTCGCCGATGTTCGAGAAGAAGTTGGTCACGCTGTCGCGCACCGGCTGCGGCGTAACAAAGACGTAGCCCTTCGCCACCGGCTTCAGCGCGTACTGGTCGACCTTGTCGTTGAAGACGAAGACGGTGCGATTGAAGCCTTCGAAGGGGTCTTCCTTTGCCGGAGTCTGGACAGTCGCACAGCCGGCGAGCGTTGCCGCCGTCAGCGCGAGCGCCGCTGTACGGACGCGCATGGTCTTCATTCTTGTTCTCCTTATTGGCCTGCCGCGCCGGAGGCGGGCGACGCCGGTGCCGCTATGGCCGGGGCGGCCGGAACCGCCGCTGCCGGCGCCGACGCGCCCGATTTGGCGGCACCCGAATCCGCCGCCTTGCTGTACAGAAACTGCCCGATCAGGTTTTCGAGGACGATCGCCGACTGCGTCATCGAGATCGTGTCGCCCGCTTTCAGCATCTCGCTGTCGCCGCCAGGCTCGAGTCCGATGTACTGCTCGCCGAGCAGACCCGACGTCAGGATCTTGGCGGAGGTGTCTTTCGGAAACTGGTATTGCCTGTCGAGATCAAGTGTGACGAGGGCCTGATACGTGTTGGTGTCAAAGCCGATCGACGCCACGCGGCCCACCGTCACGCCCGCGCTCTTCACCGGCGCGCGCGGCTTCAATCCGCCGATATTGTCGAATTTGAGCTTGACCGGGTAGGTGGCCTGAAACGACAGCGAACTCATGTTACCGGCCTTCAGCGCAAGAAACAGCAGCGCCACGAAGCCCAGTACCACGAACAGGCCGACCCAGAAGTCGAGAACAGTCTTTTTCATCGTTATCCCAAAGAGAATCCGCTGCGGCGGCAACCCACCCGCGCGACGCGGCAGAACGCGCACCGTCTCGCGGATGCAACCCCGCACAGTCTTAGCTGAACATCAGCGCGGTCAGCAGGAAATCGAGGCCGAGCACGGCGAGCGACGCGTACACAACCGTTTTCGTCGTCGCGCGCGAAACGCCTTCCGGAGTGGGCCGTGCTTCATAGCCCTGAAAGAGCGCGATGAACGTCACCGCGAAACCGAACACGATACTTTTGATTACGCCATTGCCGACGTCGCGCCACACATCGACGCCGCCCTGCATCTGCGACCAGAACGCACCAGAATCGACACCGATCATCAGCACGCCCACCACATACCCGCCGATCACGCCGACCGCGCTGAAAATCGCCGCAAGGATCGGCATCGCAATGATGCCGGCCCACATGCGCGGCGCGACCACGACCTTGACCGGATCGACGGCCATCATTTCCATTGCCGTCAGTTGCTCGCCCGCCTTCATCAGACCGATTTCGGCGGTCAGCGACGTGCCAGCGCGGCCGGCGAACAGCAGCGCCGTCACCACAGGCCCGAGTTCACGCACCAGCGACAGCGCGACCAGCAGACCCAGCGCCTGTTCGGAGCCGTAGCGGTTCAGCGTGTAATAGCCCTGCAGCCCCAGCACGAAGCCGACGAAGAGGCCCGACACCGCAATGATGACCAGCGAATAATTACCCACGAAGTGGATCTGCTTCGTGACAAGCCGTGGCCGGCGCAGCAGCGGAAAGAACTCGAACACGAGCCGCAGGAACATCCGCGACGCATAACCGGCCTGCACGAGGCCGTCGATGACCGAGCGTCCGATCGTACTGATCATGGCTGACCTCCGCCGATGCCGAAGTCTGCCGCCAGTGGCGTTTTGCTCGGATAGTGGAACTTGAACGGGCCGTCGGGGGCACCGTCGATGAACTGACGGACGGTCGGATCTGTAGACGCCCGCAACTCAGCCGGCGTGCCTTCGGCATGAACGCCGCCGTTGGCGACGAAGTACACGTAGTCGGCGATGGCGAACGATTCGGGCACGTCGTGCGTCACCAGAATCGACGTCGCACCGAGCGCGCTGTTCAGCGCGCGGATCAGGTTGGCCGTGATGCCCAGCGAAATCGGGTCGAGGCCGGCGAACGGCTCGTCGTACATCATGAGTTCGGGATCGAGCGCAATCGCGCGGGCGAGCGCCACGCGGCGCGCCATGCCCCCTGAAATCTCGGACGGCGCGAGATCGCGGGCCCCGCGCAAACCGACGGCGTTGAGCTTCATCAACACCAGGTCGCGGATCAACTCTTCGGGGAGGTCGGTGTGTTCGCGCAGCGCGAAGGCGACGTTTTCGAACACCGACATATCGGTGAACAACGCGCCGAACTGGAACAGCATGCCCATCTTGCGGCGTAGCGCGTACAGGCCATCGCGGGTCTGCGCGCCGATGTCCTGCCCGTGGAACAGCACCTGGCCGCGGTTGGCGCGCACAAGGCCGCCGATCAGCCGCAGCACCGTGGTCTTGCCGCAACCCGAGCCGCCCATGACCGCCACCACCTGGCCGCGCGGAAAGCGCAGGTTCAGGCCGGACAGGACGAGCCGGTCGCCATAACCGAAGTCGACGTCGCGTAGCTCGAGGAGATTCTCGGAAGAGGAAGGCACGAAGCTGACAGTCCTTTTACACTGAACACGAAGGCCGGATTATAGGGCCATCGTGAAAAAGCTGCCGTGACGTGCCCTGTCCCTGTTAAGGGTATCCCCCTATTATTGCAGAAACGCGCGTTGCAGCGCAGAAACCGCAGCCGCGGGATCGGCGGCCTCAGTGACGGCGCGCACGACGGCCGCGCAGCCGACCCCGGTCGCCAGTACCTGCGGCAACACCTGGCCGTCGATACCGCCGATCGCAACCAGCGGCACGACGCCATCGAGCAGCTTCACATAGCGGGCGAGCCGTGCGAGACCCTGCGGCGCGGTCGGCATGACCTTGGTCGTGGTCGGGAAGACGGCGCCCAATGCAATATAGCTCGGCCGGAAATGCAGCGCGGTCAGCATCTCGAAGTAGCCGTGCGTCGACAGGCCAAGCCGCATGCCGGTGGCCGCGAGCCGGTGCAAGTCGGCGGTGTGCACGTCCTCCTGACCGAGGTGGACGCCGTATGCGCCCGCGTCGAGTGCGGCCTGCCAGTGATCGTTGATGAACACCTGCGCATCGTGCTTGCGGCCTGCGACGACGCATCGTTCGATTTCGCCCGTGAGGCCCGCATCCGCGGCCTTGTGGCGCAACTGGACCGTCTTCACGCCGAAGTCCAGCACGCGCTCGACCCAGTCGGCCGTCGGCAGCACGGGATACAGGCCGAGCCGGTCCGGGCAGCGCGCAAACGGCTGCGACGGCGCTTCCGGCAAGCCGGTGACGCGCGGAAAGCGCGACAGATCGGTCGGCCAGGCGTCGGGGTGGGCGGTTTCGTCGCCGTCGCGCCAGGCCATCGCGAGCGTCAGGGCGTCGTGGGGATCGAATCCACAGTCGAGGAATGCGGCCAGCGCCGCGATCCAGTCTTCGGCGAGATGCCCTGCGAGGGCGTAGCGTTCGCCGCCCAGATGCAAGGTGGCGCTGTCGTCCGATGCCTCGATGACGCCCGCGCCCTTCACGAGCCATTTCGCGACGTGGTCGCCATGGTGCTGTAGATCGGCGACGATGATGAGGTCGCCGCCATTCGGTTCGTCAGGCGCGGTGAGGCAAATGCGCCACGGCGCGTGTGTGGTCGGCCAGTCGCCGAGGCGCGAGCGAATCCGCTCAGCCGCTTCGGTGAGTTCGTCGGCGGGCGGCCAGAAAAGGTCGCGCCCCGTCGGCGGCAAGGTTTGCGTCATGCGGCGCTCCCATCCTGATGCCAGAACGGCATGCCGACAACCGGCGTGCTCGCGTGGGCAGTTTCACGCTCGGCCATTGGGCCGGCAAGGTAAGCGCTGCGCCCGGCCTCGACGCCCAGCGCGAACGCACGGGCCATCGTCTCCGGATGCGTCGCCTGCGACACCGCCGTGTTCAGCAGCACGCCGTCGAAGCCCCACTCCATCACCTGGCACGCATGCGACGGCACGCCAAGCCCTGCATCGACGATCAGCGGCACGTCCGGCAGGCGCTCGCGCAGCACGCGCAGACCGTACGGGTTGATGACGCCCTTGCCGGTGCCGATCGGCGCGCCCCAGGGCATCAGCGCTTCGCAACCTGCATCCAGCAGACGCCGGCCGATCACGAGATCTTCCGTGCAATAAGGCAGCACCTTGAAGCCGTCCTTCACGAGCCGGGCGGCAGCCTCGATCAGGCCGACCGGGTCGGGCTGCAGCGTGTAGTCGTCCCCGATGAGCTCGAGCTTGATCCAGTCGGTTTCGAACACTTCGCGCGCCATGTGCGCGGTCGTGACAGCTTCACCGACGGTCAGACAGCCCGCCGTATTCGGCAGCAACGGCACGCCGTGCCGTTTGAGCAGATCGAAGAAGCCGGCTTCCGCGCCGCCTTCGTTCATCTGACGGCGCAGCGCGACGGTAATCATGCCGGGACGGCTCGCGTCGATCGAATCGGACAGCGATTGCAGCGACGGATAGCGCGACGTGCCAAGCAGCACGCGGCTCGCGAAAGTTTCGCCGTATAGCGTGAGCGCGTCGGCTGGCGCCGCAGCGGTGGTGGTGACGGTGGCGGTGGCGGAAGAAGTCATTTCAGGATCCTTGCGTCTGGCGGGCAAGCGCGGCGAAGTGGCAGGCCAATCAGGACTGTCAAATCAGCCGCCGGCGACGGGTTGCACGACGTCGAGCCGGTCGCCCGGCTTTAAAGCGCGGGCCGCATGCTGCGTCCGCGCGACGAAATCGCCATTCAACGCGACGGCAAACGGCGGACGTGCGCCGAAAGCGGTGAGCGCGTCGGCGACCGTGGCCCCCTCGGGCAGAGACAACGGCTTCTGGTTGATGTGAATATCCATGGTGTTCGTATGCAGCTAGATCAATGGCAGCGCAGCTCCGCTCAGGCCAGCGCCGGCCGGGTGTCCTGATGAAAAAGGTCGGTCCAGCGCGCGTCGCGCCGCCATTCCCCGAAGGCGTCAGCGTCCACGATCCGTCCTTCGAGCAAGGCGTCGGCGAACCGCACGGCTTCGTCGGCGACTTCCGGTGCGATCATGTAGCCGTGCCGGTACAGGCCGTTCACGCGCAACATGTTCGCGCCATCCCAGACGAGCGCGGGACGGTGATCCGGCAGCGTCGGCCGGCACTGCGAATTCAGTTCAAGAATCCGCGCCTCGCCGAAACCCGGATGGACCGAAAACGCGGCGCTCAGCAACTCGAGCGCCGAGCGCACGCTGACGGGCGACATATCCTCACCTTCGATTTCCGTCGCACCGATCACGTACAGATCGTTCTGCTTCGGCGCGATGTACAGCGGGTAACGCGGATGCAGCAGGCGCACCGGCCGCGTCAGCCCGATACCCGGGGCGTGTACCCGCGCAACCTCGCCGCGAATGCCACGCAGCGTCGGCCAGACCGGCCTTGCACCCAGGCCCCGGCAATCGATCGTCACGCGTGCAGCAGGGAGCGCCTGATCGTCGACCGGCGTATTCCAGTGCGTTTCGACGCCGCGCTCGGCGAGGCCGGCCGCGAGCGCGGCGAGCACCTGTCGGTTATCGAGCTGGCCTTCGTGCGGCAGCAGCCAGCCTTGCGGGAAGCGGCCGGCCAGCGCAGGCTCGGTTGCGCCGAGCTGCGCACCCGACAGGGGCACGAAACCGCCGGCCAGCAGCGCCGCCGGCGCATTCGCGCGCACGCGGCGCTCGAACAGCGGCGCTTCGGTACGATCCCGGTGATGCCAGACGACGAGCGTCCCGTTGCGCTGGAAGAACACCGGCTCCGGCAGTTCCGCAAGCATTTGCGGCCACTTCTCGAGCGAAGCGGCGCCGAGTTCGGTAATCAGCAGTTCGGCACTGGCTGCTTCGGCCAGTGGCGCCAGCATCGCGGCGGCCACCCATGCGGCCGCCTGCGTGCCCGCCGCGTCACCGCGCTCGTACAGCGCGACGCGACGTCCCGCGCCGGCCAGCCGCCACGCGACAAGACGCCCGCACAGGCCGCCGCCGAGCACGGCGAAATCCGGTTGTCGAGCAGAAGCGTTCATCGCGACCCGCCCGGCGCGCTCAAGGCGATGCCAGTAAAGGTGACGCAAACGACGCAAAAAACTGAAGAATGAGCGGTCATCGAATCCTTTCCGTACGGCAAAAAGCGCACGTACCCAAGGACGAAACCGGCGGGCGAGGCCGGCCGGGCGTAACACGCATCCAGTAACGGATGCCGCCCGGCGGGGAAATGGAAGATGTGGAAACTTCCGGAAACTTCCCGCGCCGGTATTACCCGGATCGGGTGCGAAGGGTCTCTCTCAGCCTCGCCGCTGCCGTATCGACAACCCGCATCGACACCATATGGCCCGCTTGCGAAGCACCCCTGTTTCGTCAAAAGTCATTAGACCATAAAAGGCGCGACAGCCGCAAACCGGCCAGTTCGAGGTCGATTCAATATGGCTGGCGACGGCGTCTGGCACAATGGCACGCGTTGACGGGCGCACGCCAGGCATCGCCGCGCCATCCCGGGCGGGGTTGCCGGCGCCCCCATTACACGATTTAAGTTCAGGTTAAGCCAGGGCCACGACAATCCCGGCCCTGAGCGCACCGCGCGCCGCCTCATCCATGCGTTACAGGCCACGGCCGCGCATAGCGCACTCAGCACTAAAGGACGCTTATGACTGAAAAGCCGACGAGTTCCGTGAATACGGATATCACCGCATGGGGCCTCATCAAGCCATACTGGGTGTCTGAAGACCGATGGCGCGCGCGCGGCCTGCTCGCGCTCGTGGTCGCGATGAACATGACGATGGTCGCGGCGAATGTCTGGTTCAACAACTGGCAACGCATCTTCTTCGACGCGATCCAGCAATACAACTTTCCCGTCTTCAAGTATTCGCTGCTGCAGTTCACCGTTATCGCCATGGCGCTGATTCTGCTCGGTTCGTACCGCACGTACTTCCGGCAGATGCTCGAATTCCGCTGGCGGCAGTGGCTGACAAGCCAATACCTGCACGACTGGCTCGGCGACCGCGCGTACTACCGCATCGAGCGCGACAGCCTTGCGGACAACCCCGACCAGCGGGTATCGGTCGATCTGCAGGCGCTTGCGAGTTCGACGCTCAACCTGGCGCTCGGCCTGCTGTCGACCACCGTCACACTGTTCTCGTTCATCGTTATCCTGTGGAATCTGTCCGGCGCATTGGCGTTCCATCTGTTTGGCACGGCGTTCTCGATTCCGGGCTACATGGTGTGGGCCGCGCTGATCTACGCGGCCGCCGGTTCGTATGTGACCCACAAGGTCAACCATCCGCTCGTGTCGATCAACTATCAGCAACAGCGAGTCGAGGCAGACTTCCGTTTTTCGCTGATCCGCATCCGCGAGAACGCCGACCAGATCGCGCTCTATCAGGGCGAGCCGGCAGAAGAGCGGGCGCTCAAAGGCGTGTTCGGACACATCCGCGACAACTGGCGTCTGGTCATGCGCTTTACGCGGCGCTTCAATATCGTCGTGATCAGCTATTCGCAGTTGGCGATCGTGTTTCCGTATATTGCGGCGGCCCCCAAATACTTTTCGAAGAGCATTTCTCTCGGCGTCTATCAGCAGGTGACGGGTGCGTTCGGCACGGTCAGCGATTCGTTTTCCTGGTTCATCAACAATTACGATTCGCTCGCTGAGTGGCGCGCTACGGTCAACCGTCTGCGGGAATTCCACCGCGTGATGGGCGATCAGCATCTGCGCGAGTCGGTCTCGGGCGGCACCTTCCATGGCGGCATCAATATCCGCATGACCGACACGCAATCGCTCGTCGTCGAAGATCTGCGGCTGCAGCATCCCAACGGCACGCCGATGTCGAACGTCGGATCGTTCAGCATTGCGCCGAAATCGCGCTGGCTCGTGCGCGGGCCGTCCGGCGCCGGCAAGAGCACCCTGATGCGTACGCTTGCCGGTCTGTGGCCGTTCGGCGAAGGCTCGATCGATTCGCCCGTCGGCGCGAAGCTGATGTTCGTGCCGCAACGCAGCTATCTGCCGATCGGCACGCTCAAGGCCGCACTGACCTACCCGTCGGACGAAAGCGCGTTCACCGACGAAGCCTGTCGCGAAGTGCTGGTGGTCTGCAATCTGTCAGACTTCGCGGACCGCTTGCGCGAGTCGGCACACTGGGAGCGCATGCTGTCACCGGGCGAACAGCAGCGTCTGGCCGCCGCGCGCGTGCTGCTGCAAAAGCCCGACTTCCTGTTTCTCGACGAAGCAACCAGCGCACTCGATCCCGACAATGAAACGGTTATCTACCGGGTGCTCAACGAACGTCTGCCGAGCGCGGCGATCGTCAGCGTCGCGCACCGGAAGTCGCTCGAAGCGTTCCATGATCAGACGCTCTTCGTCGAACGCGCAATGGAGCGCGCGGCCGCATGAACACGGCGTCGTTCGATCGCGTCGTGCTGATCACCGGTGCGGGCTCCGGCATCGGCGCCGCGCTGGCGCGACGCCTCGCCGCCCCGCGCGTCGCGTTGATGTTGCATGCGCGCGGTGCGGATGCAGCCTCGCGCCAGCGCCTCGACGCGGTGGCGGCCGACTGCGCATTGAATGGCGCGTCCTGCGCCACGGTGTACGGCGATCTTGCTGAACGCGGCGCTTCGGAACATGCGGTTCACCAAACGCTCGCCACATTCGGCGCGCTCGATCAGCTCGTCGCCAACGCGGGGCACGCGCAGCGCCAAACGCTGGGTGCGCTCGACGCCGACGCGCTCGCCGAATCGTTCGCCGCGATGCCCTGCGCGTTTGCAGCGCTCGTGAAACGGGCGACAGCCGCCCTTGAAACGTCGAAGCGAGGACGTGTGGTCGCCGTGAGTTCGTTCGTCGCGCATCGTTACCACGCGGACGCGCCGTTCGCCGCGACGGCGGCAGCCAAGGCCGCGATCGAATCGCTTGCAAAAACAGCCGCCGCCGAACTGGCGCCGCACGGCGTGACGGTGAATTGCGTCGCGCCTGGCTACACACGCAAGGATCGCGGCCCAAGCGCCGACAATGCGCCCGCATGGGCGCGCGCTGCCGAAGCGACTCCGCTCGGCCATGTCGCTGAACCGGACGACATCGCCGCCCTGGTGGCGTTCCTGCTGTCGGACGAAGCGCGGCACATCACCGGCCAGGTGATTCACGTCGATGGCGGCCTCACGCTCAGCTGATACTTCGGCTCGAAGCAACCGCCCCCTCTGCCCCAGCCTGGGCGACATCGAGGCAGCGTTGCACAGCAACGCCTTAGCAACCTCGGGAAACATCCGGAAAGCAACAAGAAGAGTTTGAAAGCACTTACGAAGCGCGCGGGCTGTTCGCCGCTTTGAAAAAGTCGCAGTGGAGCGAGTATTGGCATGCGCGCAGGCCATCGCGCGCCGCACGCTGCCACATCACTCGTTACCGGATTCCGCATATGTCACTCGACCGCCGCTCCAATCTTCTGCCCCACCGTTTCGAACGCGCGAGCCGCTTCACCTTCGCACGTCAAGCCGCTGCGCTGGGTGCGGCAGCGTTGCTGCTGTCGGTGGCGCACGGCGCGCTCGCGACCGAATCGGCCGATGTCTGCCCGGCGCTCAAACAGATCGTCGCCGCCTCCGATTTCAACCACTTGCGCAGCGAGCCTACCGCCCGGTTGCCAGGCGTTGCCGCGGCGGAAGATTGCCGCACGACCACCAACACGTTCGACTGCCACTGGCGCGCGCACTGGCCGGCCGATGGCGTCATCAACGATCCGCTCGAAGAAATGGGCGCGGACATCGCCGCGTGCCTGCCGAACGTGATCCACGACGTCAACACGCCGACGCGCCAGCACTTCGTCGTGACGGGCATGGACCGCCGCGTCTCCGTGACCGCGAGCGTCGTTGCGCCGAACGAACTGCGTCTACACATCACGCGTTAACGCGCGGCCGCACGCGTGCTCCCAGCCGGCTCCGACCCTATTGCATCCATGCCCGCCATCGCCATTCGCGCCCGCCTCGCGACCGCACGTGCCCCGCTTGCACGCGCTGCCCTGCGCCGGCGGGGCGCGAGCTTCGCGCTCGCCGCATCGCTGGCGCTAGGGCTGAACGGCTGCGCGTGGACACTGATCACCGCCGCCGACGCCACCGGCTCGGTGATCCAGGCGGGCTACGCGATCGCGGGAAACTATTCGTCGCCGACCTTCATCAATGGACGCCCTGCTTCGCTGCGCTCGATCTGCATTGAGTTGAATTCGACCGTTTCGGTCAGCGATTTCGTGCCTGCCCTGCAACTGGCACTCCAGCGGCGCGGCGTAGAGTCCAACGTCTATTACCCGGGCACCTCGCCGTCGAGTTGCGAGGCGCAGCTCGTCTACAACGCAGCCATCGATTACGGGCGCCGTTCATTCTCTGACGAACCGAAGGCCTATCTTTCGATGATCGATCTCACGCTGCTGCAGCGTGGCCGCATTCTCGTCACTGCCCGTTACGAAACCGGCGGCCTCGGCCTTGACCGTTTCTCGAACGCAACCACCAAGCTGACCGGATTGATCGACCGGATGGTGGTCGATCAACACGACCTCCCGCCCGAGACGGTCCAGACTTCGCAGGCCAACTGACCCTGGCCCGCCCAGGCTAAAACTTTCCGCGCCGCTCACGCTGGAAAGATTTGGAAAGCACTGCGCGCTTTCCTGCGCTGCGATCAATCCTTAATATCGGCCGCATGAGCAAACATATCCTGATTGTCGACGACGACCCGGTGGTCCGCGACCTCGTGCGTGAGTATCTGCAATCGCGCGGCTATGCGGTGTCGGTGCTGCATCACGGCATGGGTCTGCAACGTCGCCTGCAGGTCGAGCGGCCGGACCTCGTGGTGCTCGACATCATGATGCCGGAGCTGGACGGCATCAGCGCGCTGCGCACACTGCGCATCGCCGGCGACGAGATTCCGGTGATCCTGCTGACTGCGCGCGCCGATGTGATCGATCGCGTCATCGGCCTCGAACTCGGCGCCGACGACTATCTCGGCAAGCCGTTCGATCCGAGCGAGCTGGTCGCGCGCATCCGCACGGTGCTGCGACGTCGCGGCATCGTGCCGCTGTCGGGCGCGGCACCCGAGCAGCGGGCGCCGTATCGCTTCGGACGTTTCGAGATCAACTTCCCGGCGCGCGAGTTGCGTCACGACGGCGAACGCATCCCGCTGCGCTCCAGCGAGTTCGCCATGCTAAAGATATTCGTCACTCACGCGATGACCGTGCTGACCCGCGCGCAATTGCTGGAGAAGCTTCACGGCAGCAGTTCCGAGCACCGGAACCGGAGCCTCGATGTGTCGATCTGGCGTCTGCGGCGGCTGATCGAAATCGACCCGTCGGAGCCGCGCTACGTGCAGACCGTGTGGGGACAGGGCTACGTCTTCGTGCCGGACGGCGAGATCGGCGCGGCCGAGCGCTGCATGCCGGCGTCCCCCAGCATCCAGGCTACCCCCTGAAGCGCGCCCGTGCGTGCGCCTCTCGCGTGCTGCGCACGCGAAATGCATCAGAACGTCAGCACGCTCATGAAGAGTCGCTGCAGCCAGCCCATCGTCGTCGAATCGGCCAGCATGCCCACCCCTGCCTGTTCGATGCGCGCATTGGCAACCTTGCTCGACGCGACATAGTTGCCGGCTTCGATGTCCTTCGGATTGACGATGCCCGACAGCCTCAGGCGATCGTTGTTGCCACCCATCGCGATCAGCTTTTCTCCCGACACGACGAGATTGCCGGTCGGCATCGTGCCTATCACCGTGACGGCCAGCGTGCCGGTCATGCCGTTCGTATCGGAGATCGCGCCTTTCCCGTTGAACGTCGTGGCCGCCGAGCCGATGTTGAAAAGTCTGGCGAGCCGGGCGGCGGTGCCCGTCGATTTGTCGGCCGCCTCGGCCGTGATTTCACTCGCGCGGCTCGCGGATGCGTTCGCGCTGTTGCTTCCGGTGTAAGCCTCCGACAGTCGGATCGTGAGCACGTCGCCGATGCGTTGCGCGCGCGGCGTTTCGTAGAACAGCAGCGAATTGCCCGCCTGATAGATCGCGCCCTGCGAGTTGACGTTAAGCGGCGCGGACGCGAGCGGCGGCGTCATCGGCGTATCGACGATCGATTGGGGCGGACTGACGCACGCGGCGCAGGACGTCGTCGCGAGGATGGCCGCAATGAGACGAAGTGGAATCATGGGTAGTCCCGATCTATGGTGAACATCGGAGCCGGAAGAAAGCAAACCAGGCTTCAACCCGCGTCCGGGCTGCTGGCCTGCCATTGCCGCGCAACCGACTTGACCCACGCGGCCGGGTCTTTCAGCAGGTAAGTGAGCGTGCCGTTGCGCGTTCCTGGCAGAAAACACAGCGTGATCGAACTCACCGCGTTCTCCCACACGTAGACCGGCATCGCTGCGCCCGCCGAAACCGCTTCGGCAGACGACACAGCACGCGCTGGCATCCGCGGCGCGCCGTAGCGGTCTGCGAGCGCCGCGCGCAGGTCGTTCGCCGTGAGCTCGTCGACGACGAACGAGATCTCGTACAGGCGGAACGACGTTTCTCCGGCCGCCCGTGCGAAGCGCAGCACGTGATCCTGCGCCGGCGCGCCATCGACGACCGCGCGCGACAGTTGCCAACTCTCGTCCGACCGGTGCGCCCAACGGCAGGCGACGGTGAGACTGTTGTCCGTCTTCAAGCCCATGCCGAGCGCGCCCGCCATCACGTCAGTCTCGCAGACCGGCACGCTGCCGGGCGGGGTCGCGCGGACCGGCTGGTTGGCGCGAAACGAATCGAGCGTAATGCCAAGCGGAATTCCGCGAAATGCGAAGGGCTCGTCCTTGATGCGCTTGCGCGCATCCAGCATCGCGGACTTCGCCGGGCTTCGATGGGACTTCGCCGGAGGCTCCGGCTCATGAGCGCTCGAGAGGGTCGCGACGCACAAGATCCCCGCGAGCAGCAGAGCGATACGGACGGACAGTCGGGTGTTCATCGTTCAGTCGATGGCTGCTGCGCACGCATCGAACGGCACCGCTGCGGCGTGGCCCACCACGGGCACGATTTTCAGCGTGGCCGCGCTCAGGCGGCACGGCAACGCGGCAACGGCGCAGCCGCCTAGCGGCAGCAGCGTCGCGCCAAGCGCCAGCCATGCGGCCATGCACGCGCATCGGTTGAGGGATTTTGCAAATCGCACGTCGCGCACCGGTAATCTCAGGCCGTCGTATCGACGTGATTGCCGACAAGACCGGTCGGCAAGGTCGGCGCCGGCGTGCTGGATTCGGGGGTAGTGGGTCGGGTAGCGGTCGTGCTTTCGCCCGACGGCTTCCCGGTTGGGCGTGTGGCCGGCTTCAGCGATGGAATGCTGGGCGCCTTGAAATTGCCTTGAATGGTCATGGTAAGCCTCGCGTGTCACGTGTCGTTCAGAGGGAGCGCCGCGTACCGGGCATCCGCAGGTTCGCGGAAACCCATGTGGCAGCAGGAACGTACTGCGTGACGAATCATCCCGCCCCGAGTGCGGGCGCGAAGCAGGAAGGAACGCGTGCTTTTCGCCGGTGCTTACGAGCCGTTTCGGGTAGCTCCCAAATCTTTCCCGGGAAGGATTTCGTACGACGATTGACGGAGCGTCGTAAGTGTTGGTAAGGAAAACTGTTACCTCGAAATTCGCTCGCCGGTCTAGAATTTCGCGATGAATCCACAGGTCCTAATCGTCGACGACGACCCGGTCGTACGCGATCTGCTTTGCCGCTTCCTGCAATCGAACGGGCTTGATGCATCCGTGCTGCATGACGGCACCCATCTGCAGCGGCGGCTCGAACGCGAACGCCCGTCGGTCGTCGTGCTCGACATCATGATGCCGGACACCGACGGCCTGCGCGCGCTCACCGCGCTGCGCGCCGCGGGCGACGACATCCCGGTCATTTTCGTCACCGCGCGCGGCACGGTCGCGGATCGCATCGTCGGTCTGTCGCTCGGCGCCGACGATTATCTGACGAAGCCCTTCGACCCCCGCGAACTTCTGGCGCGCATCCATACCGTGCTGCGCCGGCGCGGGCCGGCCACGACAAGCGCACCGGAGGCCCGCAAGCGTTTCAGCTTCGGTCCGTTCGAACTCGACTTCACGACGCGCACCCTGCTGCGCGACGGCAACCGGCTCGCGTTGCGCGACAGCGAATTCGCGCTCCTGAAGATCTTCGTCAACAATCCGTACAAGGTGCTCTCGCGTGTACTGATCCACGATCTCGTGCACCGCGACGACCTCGCCTTTCGCGATCGCAGTCTCGATGTGCCCATCTGGCGACTGCGCCGCGTGATCGAGGACGACCCGTCGAATCCGTGCTACGTGCAGACCGTGCGCGGCAAGGGCTATGTGTTCGTGCCCGACGCTGAAGGCACCTCGTTCGCCGAGGCCGCAATCGGCACATGAGGAATCCGCTGAACACGCTGTTCGGCAGGATGGCTCTACTGTCGGCAGCGGTGCTGCTCGCCATCCAGGCGGGCTGGTTCGTGCTGATCGTGATGCAGCCGCCGCACCACGAGGTCGACGGTTTCGCGCGCGGCATTCTGCTCGTCCTGCAGGCCGCGAACGGCGAAGCGGTGAGCGGCGCCGATCTCGCGCCCGCAATGCGGGTGCATACGGTGCCGACGTGGAACATGCCTTCGACCGTGCATCTAAGCGAGCCTACCGATCCGCCATTGATCGACCTGAGCCGCCACCTGCGCGCCAAACTGCCGCCCGGTAGCGAAATCGCCGTCGATGACGCCCGGCCGCCGCGTCTGTGGGTGCGCTATCCGGGCAAATCGATGTGGATAGTCGTGCCCGTGGATATTCCGCCCCGGCCGCGCTTTCTGATCGAAACCGTCTCGATGTTGCTGGCGGCGCTGATCCTCTCGCTGCTGGTGGCGTGGCAGATGCAGCGGCCGCTGTCGCGCGTTGCGCGAGCGGCCCGTGCGTTCGGCTCGGGCGGCCGCCCCGTGCCGGTCACCGAACAGGGCCCCCGCGAACTGCGCGACCTGATCGGCGCGTTCAACGACATGATGCGGCGCCTGAACGAAGCCGACGACGACCAGGCCGTGATGCTGGCCGGCGTCGCCCACGACCTGAAAGCGCCGCTGACCCGCCTCAAGCTGCGCGCGAGCGTGTCGATCGCCGAGCGCGAGCGGGCGGGCTTCATTCGCGACGTCGATTCGCTGTCCAACATCGTGCAGCAGTTCCTCGAGTTTGCCGGGCAATCCGTCGACAAGGGACCGCCCGTTGCCGTCGAGGCGTTTCTGCGTGAGCAGTTCCCGGCGACGGACAGCACGGACGCTCCGCTCTTTACGCTGAACCTGCATGCCGGGCCGGAGTTCACCTTGCCGCGCACACTGTTCGACCGGCTCGTCACGAACCTCGTCGACAATGCGCTCGAACACGGCGCACCGCCCGTCGAAATCGAAACGGCGCGCGACGGCAACCACTGGATCGTCGCCGTGCGCGATCACGGCCCCGGGATTCCGGAAGACCGGATCGCCGCGGCGATGAAGCCGTTCGTGCGGCTGGACGCCGCGCGCGGTGGCGAGGGACATTGCGGACTTGGACTCGCGATCGTCTCGCGTCTTGCGCACGACCGCGGCGGCCGCTGCGATGTAAGCAATCATCCGGGAGGTGGGTTGCGCGTGCAGATTGCATTGCCGATCGAGCACGGGCAGCGGTAGGTGCAACGCCCGTGCGGACGGTGCATGCGCACCGCTTACGCCGCCTTACCGGAGGAGCGAGTCAGGCAATCGGACGACTATAGTCGCCCCTGGCTCTCTCGAGGCCACTTCGGCCCGCTCCTGCTTCCATGAGAGCGGGCCACTCTTTTTGAGCGCCGCGCATCCGTCACGCTCCTGCCACGCTCCTGCCCTACGCGCTCAGACAACGAGTTTGTCGCGCAACGCATCGATGGTCTCCTGCGACAGCCCTAGACCTTGTGTCAGATAGTTCGCCATCGTGCCGTAGCTCGCCTGCACCTGATCGAAGCCTGCCTGCAGAAAGCTCGCCTGTACGTTGAAAAGCGGTGCTTCGTTGGCAGCGACGGTATCGCCCTGCTGCGCGCGCACCGTATCGAGATTCGACTGGATCGACGCCGCCGCGACCGTGTTCGTCAAAAGATAGTCTTCCATGATCACGTCGAACGGCACGTTCGCGATGCTGAGCAACATGGCCGCTACCCAGCCGGTGGCGTCGGCGCCCGTCGCGTCGTGAAAAAGCTGCGCGCCCGGCGTGTTCGCAAGATCCGTCAACAACATGCGAAAACCTGCTCGCGGCGCGGCGCCGGTAACGTATGAGCGCTCCGTGCTTTCTTTCAGCGCGACTGCGTCGGCCGGCGTGGCGAACTGCGGGAGTTGCACGCTATCCGTGCCGGCAATATTGATTGTCACGTACGTGGCGCGCAAAGGCAGCACGTCCGGCACGCTCGCAAGCTCTCCTGGCGTGCGCAGGTCGTACACGGCGACGATACCCAGGACGTCCAGCGCGGCCTCGTCGGCGGCGCTCAACGCAAGCACATTCGAGCGGTAGAACATGCCACGCCGCACACGGTGGCCGTCGACGGTCGGATAGCCATCGCCGGTGCCCGCCACGTCGCGGAAATTGTCGACCGAGGCGAGACGCGGCGTCGCCACCATCTCGACCGGTCCGCCGCCACACGCGGTCAGCATCATGCTGCCGAACCCCGACATCAACACGATGCCGGCCGTTCCCCGCAGGAAGCTGCGGCGCATTTCGACCATGGGCTTCGGTCCTGAATCCGGGTAGCGCGATGCCACACGGGGCCTGGAAGGCAGGCGATCTTTCGCGATGAAATCCATTGAACGTTTCGGTAAGGGGCGGGGTAGCCGAAGGGATATCGAAGGGTGCGGATGATCCACGTCGCGCCGGAGTGTAACGGGGGTCATAAACCACAGGGTTACAAGGTAGGGAACGGTAAGGATTGGAAAGTGCGTGCCGCCGCGCCGCCCATTGCAACCGCAACCATCTTTTTATTCCGGCTGGCTCGCTGTATTACCGCGCCGTAAAATACGCACCAGTTTGCGGCGCGCGCCGCCCCCACGAACCACGCCACCGAACAAAAAGGAGACCCGATGCGGTCATTTCAATGGTTCACGGAGCTGACCACGCGCGAGCGCCGCACGCTATACGCCGGCTTCGGTGGCTATGCGGTCGATGCGTTCGACTTCATGATCTACTCGTTCCTGATCCCGACACTGATCGCCACGTGGGGCATGACGAAGAGCCAGGCGGGCATGATCGCGACCAGTTCGCTGATTTCGTCGGCGATAGGCGGCTGGCTGGCCGGGATTCTTGCGGACCGTTACGGCCGTGTGCGCGTGCTGCAGTGGACCATCGCCACCTTTGCCGTGTTTACCTGCCTGTCCGGCTTTACGAACTCTTTCTGGCAATTGCTGACGACGCGGACGCTGCAGGGCATCGGCTTCGGCGGAGAGTGGTCGGTCGTGACGATCATGATGGCGGAGACAATCCGCTCGCCGCAGCATCGTGCGAAAGCGGTCGGCACCGTGCAGAGCAGCTGGTCGTTCGGCTGGGCGGCCGCGGCGATCATCTACTGGGCTTCCTTCGCGTTGCTGCCGGAGCAGTACGCGTGGCGTGCGTGCTTCTGGGTCGGCCTGCTGCCTGCGCTGTGGATCATCTACATTCGCCGCAACGTGAGCGATCCGGAAATCTACGTCGCGACCCGCCGCGCCCGTGAAAGCGGCTTCGACACGTCGCACTTCCTCGAGATCTTCGCTTCCCCGCATCTGAAGACCACGTTGCTCGGCAGCATCCTGTGCACGGGCATGCTCGGCGGCTATTACGCGATCACCACATGGCTGCCGACCTATCTGAAAACGGTGCGCCATCTTTCAGTGTTCAACACGAGCGGCTATCTGATCGTGCTGATCGCCGGCTCGTTCACCGGCTACATCGTCGGTGCGATCCTGTCGGACAGGATCGGGCGGCGCGCGTCGTTCATCCTGTTTGCGGTCGGCTCGTTCGTGCTCGGCATGGTCTACACGATGCTGCCCGTCACCGACGCCATGATGCTTGCGCTCGGTTTTCCGCTCGGCATCGTGGTGCAGGGGATTTTCGCGGGCGTCGGCGCGTATCTGTCGGAGCTGTACCCGAACGCGATTCGCGGCTCCGGCCAGGGCTTCTGCTATAACCTGGGGCGTGGCCTCGGCTCGTTCTTCCCGATTCTGGTCGGCACCCTGTCGCAAACGATGACCCTTGTGAAAGCGATGGGCATCGTCGCCGGCTCGGGCTATCTGCTCGTGATCGTCGCCGCGCTGTGCCTGCCGGAGACGAAGGGCAAATCGCTTGCCGTGGCGTTGCCGACCTCGGCCGCTTCCTGAAACCAGCATCACCGAAATGAATACGATTGTTCTCGGCGCAGGCGTAATCGGCGTCGCTACCGCCTTCTATCTGCGCGAGCAGGGGTGCGACGTCACCGTCGTCGAACGCGAGCCCGATGTTGCCCTGGCAACCAGTTTCGGCAACGCAGGGGTGATCGCGCCTGGGTACGTCACGCCATGGGCCGCGCCGGGCATGCCCACGAAAATCCTGAAGTACCTGTTCAAGCCCGCGTCCCCGTTGATCTTCCGGCCCGCACTCGACCCGGCGCAGTGGCGCTGGATCGCGCGGTGGCTGCGCGAATGTGATCTCGCGCGGTTTCGCGTGAACAAGCAGCGGATGCAACGCATCGCGTACTACAGCCGTGCGTGTCTGCATCAATTCCGCGCCTGTTATCCGTTCGACTACGGGCGC
This sequence comes from Paraburkholderia sp. BL10I2N1, assembly GCF_004361815.1. Lineage (NCBI taxonomy): Bacteria > Pseudomonadati > Pseudomonadota > Betaproteobacteria > Burkholderiales > Burkholderiaceae > Paraburkholderia > Paraburkholderia sp. BL10I2N1. The sequence continues at coordinate 1,122,397 of NZ_SNWA01000001.1, forward strand.
AGCCAGGGTTATCTGCAGCTGTTCCGCAGTGAGTACGACGTCGAACTCGCGCAACCGGCGCTGGCCATCCTGCGTGACGCGGGTATCGCGCATCGCGAAGTCAGCGCACGGGAATGCGAGCAGATCGAGCCGGGGCTACGCTGGGCGCGCAACGCGCCGCTCGCGGGGCTCTATCTGCCCGACGACGAAGCCGGCGACTGCGCGCGCTTCACCCGCGAACTGCGCGCAATCTGCGAACGTAACGGCGTGAAGTTTCGCTTCGACACACGCGTGTCCGGTCTGGATGTGCAGGGTGGATCGGCGCGCGGAGTCCGCATCCACAGCGAGCGTGGCAGCGAGACACTGCCGGCGGGAGCGGTCGTCGTCGCGCTGGGTGTCGACAGTGCGGACCTGCTTGCGCCGCTTGGCGTGCGGGTGCCGCTCTATCCGGTGAAGGGCTATTCGGCCACGCTGCCTGTCACCGACGATCAGAAGGCACCCCACGCCGCACTGATGGACGAATCGCTGAAAACCGCGATCACGCGCTTTGGCCCAAACCTGCGCGTAGCGGGGACGGCGGAACTCGGCAACCGTCAGACGACACTGCGCGAACAGGCGCTGCAGACGCTAATGAAGGTGCTCGACGACTGGTTTCCGCACGCGACGCAACCCTCGTCGGCGCAGTTCTGGGTGGGCCGCCGGCCGATGACACCCGATGGTGCGCCACTGCTCGGTCCGAGCGGGATCGACGGGCTCTGGGTGAATCTTGGGCATGGGTCGACCGGATGGGCGATGTCGATGGGATCGGGGCGCGTAGTCGCCGATCTCGTTACGCAGCGCACGCCGGAGATCGACCTCGACGGCTTGACGCTCGAACGCTATCGCCGCCGGTAGAGTCATCAATCAAGCCGCCAGTGCGTCGCGCGCGCCTCAGACGAGTGGCACGCTTGCCAACGCGCTGTAACGGGCGCCATGCCGGGCAAGTGTGCTCGAGTACAGCACCAGAGATTCGAATCGCGCGGCCAGATCCGCAGACATCGGCGGCGCACCGTCGATTGCACGGGCCTCGCGGCCGAACCGCGCGAGGGTGATATGCGGCCGGAACGCACGGGCATCGACGGGCAGATCGAGATCCAGCATCAGTGACCGGATCCGCCAGTCGAGCGCGACGAATTCATCCGACATCGCGAGCGTTGCCACGGTCAGACGCGGATGCGTCGCGTTCGGCCAGTGCTCGATTCGCGTGATGGCGGTAGCGCTCAGCGAGGTGGCGCTGGCCGCCAGACCTTCCGCGAGCGCTTCGCCCCGTTCCACCGACAGCGCGCCGATAAACGTCACCGTCAGATGCAGTTGCTCGTATGGCACGCGACGCGCCACGGGCGCGAGCGGCACGGTGGCGAGCGCGTCGCGCGTCGTCGCGTCAGGCGCGAGCGCGATGAAGCAGCGTTGCCAGCCTTCGGTCATGGGCATCGTTCCCGTCGATAAAGCGGTGGATGGGCGTGCCTTACTGTAACCCGAACCGCTTCCGCGCGAGCCATGGCGCGACCGACGTAAAAAAGCCGGGTCGTCCTTAAGGACGCCCGGCTTTTGGGTACTGCCTTGTCGTCTCCACCTCTTCCTGCAAACGTTCGCCGGCGCGTTTTATCGCTTACCGCAATCACGCGCCGGCGGGAGACTTAACGCGGCAGTTCCGAATGCCCCATCAGGTACGCATCGACCGAACGCGCACATTGACGGCCCTCCCGAATCGCCCACACGACGAGCGACTGGCCGCGACGCATGTCGCCCGCCGTGAACACCTTGTCCACCGACGTGTAGTACGCCTTGTCGCCTTCCGTCGAGGCACGCACATTGCCGCGCGCATCCTTGTCGACGCCGAACGCTTCAAGCACCGGCGACACCGGCTGCGTGAAGCCCATTGCGAGCAGCACGAGGTCGGCCTTCATCTCGAACTCGGAGCCCGGCACCTCCTGCATCTTGCCGTCCTTCCATTCGACACGCGCTGCGATCAGCTTCTCGACCTTGCCGTTCTTGCCTTCAAGCCGCTTGGTCGCCACCGCCCAATCGCGCTCGCAGCCTTCCTCATGCGACGACGACGTGCGCAGCTTGACCGGCCAGTACGGCCACACGAGTGGCTTGTTCTCTTCTTCCGGCGGCTGCGGCAAAAGTTCGAACTGCGTGACGCTCTTCGCACCATGACGGTTCGACGTGCCGACGCAGTCCGAGCCCGTGTCGCCACCGCCAATCACCACGACGTGCTTGCCCTTCGCGAGCAGCTGGTCCGCCACCTTGTCGCCGGCGTTGACCTTGTTTTGCTGCGGCAGGAATTCCATCGCATAGTGAATGCCCGCGAGTTCGCGGCCCGGCACCGGCAGATCGCGCGGCATTTCCGAACCGCCAGCGATCACGACCGCGTCGAACTGTTCCTTCAGTTCGTCCGGCGTGATGGTTTCCTTTGCCGTGTTGCCGATATGCACGGGCAGCGAATCCTTCTTGCCGACGAACACGTTTGCGCGGAACGTCACGCCTTCGGCTTCCATCTGACGCATACGACGATCGATCAGCCATTTCTCCAGCTTGAAATCGGGGATGCCGTAACGCAGCAGGCCGCCGATACGATCGTTCTTCTCGAACACTGTGACATCGTGCCCCGCGCGCGCGAGTTGCTGCGCGACGGCGAGTCCGGCGGGGCCGGATCCGACGACCGCGACCTTCTTGCCCGTCTTGTGATTCGGCGGCTGCGGTGCGACCCAGCCTTCGGCCCACGCCTTGTCGATGATGGCGTGCTCGATCGACTTGATGCCGACCGGGTCGTCATTGATGCCAAGCGTGCAGGCGGCCTCACACGGCGCCGGACAGATGCGGCCCGTGAACTCCGGGAAATTGTTCGTCGAGTGCAGCACTTCGATCGCGTTCTTCCAGTCCTGATGGAACACCAGGTCGTTAAAGTCCGGGATGATGTTGTTCACCGGGCAGCCGTTATTGCAGAACGGAATGCCGCAGTCCATGCAACGTGCGCCCTGGACCTTCGCTTCATCGTCGGACAGTGCCGCGACGAACTCCTTGTAATGCTTCACACGCGTGAGCGGAGCTTCGTACACCTCGTGGCGGCGTTCGAACTCGAGAAAACCGGTTGCCTTGCCCATATGGTTCTCTTCTCTATCTATATCAGGTGGGGTAGTCAGCGCCCGCCACCGTGAAGCGGCAGGCGCATGTTGTGTCGTCGGTGGCCGTGGGATGGCCGTGGGTCAAGCTCAGGCAGCGAGGCTTTCCTTTGCTGCCTTCTTCGCACCCATTTCGCCCAGCGCGCGCTTGTATTCGGTCGGGAACACCTTCACGAACTGGCGTCGAGACGCATCCCAGTTTTCGAGCAGCGCCTTTGCACGCGGCGAACCCGTGAACTGGAAGTGGCGTTCGATCAGCCCCTTGAGCAACGCTTCGTCGGTCGTGCCGGTGTGCCACAGTGCACGGTCGACCGTGCGTTCCTGCTCGGCCTGCTGCAGCACTGGATCGAGCGCGACCATCGACTTGTTGCACTTGCCGGCGAACGTGTTGTCCGGGTCGAACACGTAAGCGATACCGCCCGACATGCCAGCCGCGAAGTTACGGCCGGTTTCGCCGAGCACGATGACCGTGCCGCCCGTCATGTATTCGCAGCCGTGGTCGCCTGTGCCTTCGACAACCGCCGTCGCGCCGGAGTTACGCACGCAGAAGCGCTCGCCTGCCACGCCACGGAAGAACGATTCGCCTTCGATCGCGCCATACATCACCGTGTTGCCACAGATGATGTTTTCTTCCGACTTGCCGCGGAAATCGTTGGTCGGACGGATGATGATGCGGCCGCCCGACAGACCCTTGCCGACGTAGTCGTTGCCGTCGCCGACGAGATCCAGCGTGACACCCTTCGCGAGGAATGCGCCAAAGCTCTGACCCGCCGTGCCCTTCAACTGGATGTGAATCGTGTCGTCAGGCAGGCCGTCGTGGCCGTACTTCTTCGCGATCGTGCCGGACAGCATCGCGCCCACCGTGCGGTTCACATTGCGTACCGGCTGGATGAACGAGACGTGCTCGCCCTTCTCGATTGAAGCCTTCGCCTTTTCGATCAGCGTGTGATCGAGCGCGCGGTCGAGACCGTGATCCTGCACTTCGACGTGCTTGCGTGCCACTTCCGCGGGGACCTGCGGCTGATAGAACACGCGCGAGAAATCGAGCCCCCTCGCCTTCCAGTGTTCGACACCCTTCTTCATGTCGAGCAGTTCCGAATGGCCGATCAGGTCATCGAACTTGCGGATGCCCAGTTGCGCCATGAGTTCGCGCGCTTCTTCCGCAACGAAGAAGAAGAAGTTGACGACGTGTTCCGGCTGGCCCTGGAACTTCGCACGCAGCACCGGATCCTGCGTCGCCACGCCGACCGGGCAGGTGTTCAGATGGCACTTGCGCATCATGATGCAGCCTTCGACGACGAGCGGCGCCGTCGCAAAACCGAACTCATCCGCGCCGAGCAGCGCGCCGATCACGACGTCGCGCCCGGTCTTCATCTGGCCGTCGGCCTGCACGCGGATGCGGCCGCGCAGCTGGTTCAGCACCAGCGTTTGCTGCGTTTCGGCAATGCCGAGTTCCCACGGCGTGCCGGCGTGCTTGATCGACGACAGCGGCGACGCGCCCGTGCCGCCATCATGGCCGGCGATCACGACGTGATCCGCCTTCGCCTTGGCGACACCGGCTGCGACCGTACCGACGCCCGATTCAGACACCAGCTTCACCGAGATGCTCGCGGCGGAGTTAGCGTTCTTCAGGTCGTGGATCAACTGCGCCAGATCTTCGATCGAATAGATGTCGTGGTGCGGCGGCGGCGAAATCAGGCCGACGCCCGGCACCGAGTAACGCAGCTTGCCGATGTACTCGGACACCTTGTGACCCGGCAGCTGGCCGCCTTCGCCCGGCTTCGCGCCCTGGGCCATCTTGATCTGGATCTGGTCGGCCGACGCGAGGTACTCCGCCGTCACGCCGAAGCGCCCCGACGCCACCTGCTTGATCTTCGAGCGCAGCGAATCGCCGTCCTTCAGCGGGATGTCGACGATCACTTCATCACCGATCACCGACTTCATCGTGTCGCCGTTCTTGATCGGAATGCCGCGCAGCTCGTTGCGATAACGGTTTTCGTCCTCGCCGCCTTCGCCCGTGTTCGACTTGCCGCCAATGCGGTTCATCGCCACCGCCAGCGTGGCGTGCGCTTCCGTGCTGATCGAGCCGAGCGACATGGCGCCCGTCGCAAAGCGCTTGACGATTTCCTTCGCGGGTTCCACTTCGTCGAGCGGGATGGCCTTCGACGGATCGAGCCTGAATTCGAACAGGCCGCGGAACGTCATGTGACGCTTCGTCTGATCGTTGATCAGATGTGCGTATTCCTTATACGTCTGGTACGAGTTGCTGCGCGCCGAGTGTTGCAGCTTGGCGATCGCATCCGGCGTCCACATGTGCTCTTCGCCGCGCACGCGGTACGCGTACTCGCCGCCCGCGTCGAGCATGTTGGCCAGCACCGGGCTGTCGCCGAACGCTTCGCGATGCAGGCGGATCGCCTCTTCAGCCACATCGAAGAGACCAATGCCGCCAACCTTCGACGACGTGCCATGGAAGTACTTCAGCACCAGATCTTCGGCGAGGCCGACGGCCTCGAAAATCTGCGCGCCGGTGTATGACATGTACGTCGAGATACCCATCTTCGACATGACCTTCTGCAGGCCCTTGCCGACTGCCTTCGTAAAGTTGTAGATCGCCTTGTCCGCCGACAGGTCGCCCTTCAAACCCTGTGCGAGTTGCGCCAGTGTTTCCAATGCGAGATACGGATGCACGGCTTCGGCGCCATAGCCGGCGAGCAGCGCGAAGTGGTGCGTTTCACGCGCCGAACCGGTTTCGACGACCAGACCCGTGCTCGTGCGCAGACCATGCTGCACGAGGTGCGTGTGGATCGCCGCCGTAGCCAGCAGCGCCGGAATCGCGACGTTGTCGCGGTCCGTCCTGCGGTCTGACACGATCAGCATGTTGTAGCCGGACTTGACGGCATCGACCGCTTCCGCGCACAGCGACGCGAGGCGCGCCTCGATGCCTTCCTTGCCCCAGGCCACCGGATAGCAGATGTTCAGTTCATAGGAACTGAACTTGCCGCCCGTGTACTGATCGATCGCGCGGATCTTCGCGATGTCGCGGAAATCGAGCACCGGCTGCGACACTTCAAGACGCATCGGCGGGTTGATGTTGTTCGTGTCGAGCAGGTTCGGCTTCGGACCGATGAACGACACCAGCGACATCACCATGTTTTCGCGAATCGGATCGATCGGCGGGTTCGTCACCTGTGCGAATAGTTGCTTGAAGTAGTGATAGAGCGTCTTGTTCTTGCTCGACATCACCGCGAGCGGCGAGTCGTTGCCCATCGAACCGACGGCTTCTTCACCGGCCTGCGCCATCGGCGCCATCAGGAACTTGAGGTCTTCCTGCGTGTAGCCGAACGCCTGCTGGCGATCGAGCAGCGCAGCGGCTTCGCGGCGTTCCGTCACGACGTCCTCGGCCTTCGGCTCGATCTCGTCGAGCTTGATGCGGACCGCGTCGATCCAGCTCTTGTACGGCTTGGCGTTCGCGAGGTTGTCCTTCAGTTCCTTGTCGTCGATGATGCGGCCGTGCTCCATGTCGATCAGGAACATCTTGCCCGGCTGCAGCCGCCATTTCTTGACGATCTTCGACTCAGGAATAGGCAGCACGCCGGCTTCCGACGCCATGATCACGAGGTCGTCGTCGGTGATGAGGTAGCGCGCCGGACGCAGGCCGTTACGGTCGAGCGTCGCGCCGATCTGACGGCCGTCAGTAAAGGCAATCGCGGCGGGGCCGTCCCACGGCTCCATCATCGCGGCGTGGTATTCGTAGAACGCGCGGCGGTTGTCGTCCATCAGCGTGTGCTGTTCCCACGCCTCGGGGATCATCATCATCATCGCGTGGACGAGCGGATAACCGGCCATCACGAGCAGTTCGAGGCAGTTGTCGAACGATGCGGTATCCGACTGGCCCGGATAGATCAGCGGCCAGAGTTTCGGCAGGTCGTCCCCGAGCACGTGGCTCGCGATGGCGCCGGTACGGGCGTTGAGCCAGTTGACGTTGCCCTTCACCGTGTTGATTTCGCCGTTGTGGGCGATCATGCGGTACGGGTGAGCCAGTTCCCACGCCGGGAACGTGTTGGTCGAGAAGCGCTGATGCACGAGCGCGAGCGCCGACACCACCCGTTCGTCCTGCAGGTCGCGGTAGTACACGCCGACCTGGCCCGCCAGCAGCAGCCCCTTGTAGACGACCGTGCGCGCCGACATCGACGGCACGAAGTATTCCTTGCCGTGCTTGAGCTTGAGCGCCTGGATGCGGTGGCTCGCGGTCTTGCGGATCACGTACAGCTTCCGTTCGAGCGCGTCGGTGACCATGATGTCCTTGCCGCGACCGATGAAGATCTGGCGGATCAGCGGCTCGCTGGCCTTCACGGTGGGCGAAATCGGCATTGCGTGGTCGACCGGGACGTCACGCCAGCCGAGGACGACCTGACCTTCCGCCTTCACCGTACGCTCGAGTTCCTGTTCGCACGCGAGGCGCGACGCATGTTCCTTCGGCAGGAAGATCATGCCGACGCCATATTCGCCGGCCGGCGGCAAGGTCACGCCCTGCTTTGCCATTTCCTCACGGTAAAAGCCGTCGGGGATCTGGATCAGGATGCCCGCGCCGTCACCCATGAGCGGATCGGCACCGACTGCGCCGCGGTGATCGAGGTTCTCGAGAATCTTCAGGCCTTGCTGAATGATCTCGTGACTTTTTTTGCCCTTGATGTGGGCAACGAAGCCGACGCCGCAGGCGTCGTGCTCGTTTTGCGGGTCATACAGACCTTGCTCGGCGGGAACCGAAGACGTCGGTTGCAGGTGGTCGTTCATGGGGACACCGTCTGTGAGGGGCCGATCGGCCGTTAAACCATTTTTTGTTGCCCGCAGCTCGAACTTCGACCGCGCGGGCGGTCGAGCTTCCGAAGCGGCGCGCGCCCGGAGACCGCCGGAATTCGGAATATACGCGACGAATCAATGGAATAGCAAATAAATGTCGACGGTACGACCCCTATTATCAGATTGGTGCATTGAAGCAATTTTTAATTGGTTCCACATCAAAAAAGGGGCAAAAGAAAACGGCATGCGAAGATGCCGTTTCCTGGTAGTCCGTTGATCCGGAAGACTTTATTGCGTCTGCGGCGTTTCGCGGACTTTACGGGGCCGGCCGCGCGGCAAAGGCGACACGCGCCGGTTCGCCGCCCGCGCCGCCCACTCGCGATAGGACTCGCTGCCGAGCACCCAGCCCTTTAACGTGGCTTGCTGAAGCTGATTGGTCTCGCGCTCGTCCATCGGCTGCTCGCACAGCTCGCGGTACGCTCGTTGCCGTTCAAACGGCGTGTTGCCGAGCGACCAGTACAACGGGTGATCGGTGATAAGGCTGTCGAGCGTGAGTCCGATGTGATGGCGGTAACTCGACCATCGATAGTCTTCGGGGGCACTTACCAGTTGAGTTCGTACCGGGCACAACTCCACCACGCGACTGGCCAGCAGAAAGTAGCGCTCGCCTTCTATCACGGTCGCCCGGTAGCGACCTTCCCACAACGTGCCGCGGCGAGCATAGCGCCGGTTGAAGTGTGCAACGTAGCGCCTGCCGACCGCCTGCATCGCCTTCGGCAAGCTCGCCTCGTCGGATGGCGTGACGAGCAGTTGTACAGCGCCCGGCATCAGGACATAAGCGTGAATTGCGAGGTGATGATCGCGCGAAGCCGCCTTGAGGCAGTCGACGAAGAGCTCGTAATCCTGGTCGTCAACGAATGCGGGCTGCTGATCGAGTCCGCGCAGGATCACGTGCTGCGGCTGGTCGGGAACATAAAGACGTGCAAGCCGTGCCATGCTGGATTATCCAATAGTCGCGTTAGTGATTACCCGAAGGTCTGAAAAGCCGCACGACCGTGCAGTTCGGCGTGGCGCGGCTCAGCGAGAAGCCATGCCAGCCCTAGGGAGAATGCTCTAACCGACGCGTATGGTTTGTTTCTAACGTTCTGGTCATAATGGGCGGGCCTTTTTTGGAGGAGCACATATGAAATTAAGACAGGCTGTAACGGGGCTCGCGGCTTTCGCGTGCATGACAGCAGCTCACGCGCAATCTGCCGGAAGTATTTTCCTTTCAACAGGTTGGTTCCATTTCGCACCTCAGTCCAGTAGTGACCCGCTCACGCTGACAACTCCACTCGGTAGCGCCACGGTCCCTAACACCGGCGCAAGCATTAGCTCCGCCGATACCATCGGCTTCTCGCTAGGCTACTTCATCACCGACCACATCGCGGCGCAATTCGATATCGGCGTGCCTCCTTCATTCGATATTGAAGGCAGTGGCCAGCTCGGTGCGTTCGGCAAACTCGGTCAGGCGAAACAGTGGAGTCCTGCGCTGCTGTTCAAATACTATTTCAATGCACCGCAATCGAAATTCCGTCCTTATCTTGGTATTGGCGTGAGCCGCGTCTGGTTCACCGACGCAAAGATCACGAACGGCGTGTTCGAGCAGTCAGTGTTTCACGGTCCGACCTCCGTATCTACGGATAGTTCGTGGGCTCCGGTTTTCAATGGTGGTTTCTCTTACGCATTCACCGACCACTGGTTCGCCGGTGTCTCGATCTCGTATCTGCCGATCAGCACCCACGCAACGATAAGCAGCCCACTCGTTCAGGCGCAAACCAAGATCAAGATCAACCCGATCGTCACGTACGTCAATGTTGGCTACAGCTTCTAGGTTAAGCGTAGTCGAGATTTCGGGGCTTGAACAAGAAACGCCGTCACACATGTTGTGACGGCGTTTTGATTTTAGGCCCTGAGCCACTCCAGGACTGACTGCGGCAATGGATTGTAATTTCGACCACGACGCGCCTCCTGCAGTGCAAATTCTCCAGCTACCGGGCGGTTCAATGGTCAGCTGGAAGGCTGCTGGGGGGTGTGGCATCGAAGTTGCGTGAGTTAATGTTTCCCGCGCGAAGAAGCGGGTGCCTTTAAACCCACCATCGACGGAGCCACCATGACTGCACTACCGAATACGCGAGACGCCATTGGAGAATCGTTGAACTCGACCGGCCGCCGTGCGCGCCGCATCGCGCGACACGGTCGACACGCCGCCGAGGACATCGGCTCGGAACTGCGCTCACTGATGTCAGAACTCGAAGAAGCGCTGGCCGACGGTACACAGGCTGATGCCGCGGCCCTTCGCTCGCAATTGCGCAAACGTCTTGATGCCACTCGCGCACGCCTCGGCGACACGCGTGAAGCTGTGCGTGAACGCGCCGAAGTCGCGCTCGCCGACGCCGACGAATACGTGCATGAAAATCCGTGGAAGACGATTGCAATCGTCGGCGGCCTGGCGCTTGCTGCTGGAGCTTTGCTGGCGCGCAGCCCCCGTTGATAGCGGTATTTGCGCGACATCATTAAATCTCGCGCGCCACACGGCTGCCGATTGTCGATCGCCAGGCGGGCGCGTGGCGGCTGGCGAATGCGCTACGCAATTTTCGGTGCGGCACACGCACGCTTATGTGTACTGCCCGCCGCGCTGCCGCGCCGCGTCAGTTGTCGTCGATGACGAAAAGACGCCGGTACTCCTTCAAGGCATACCGATCCGTCATGCCGGCGATGTAATGGGCAATCAGTCGCGGCTGCTTCGCCGGCTCTTCAGTCTGATAGGCCGGCGGCAATAGCCGCGGATCGTCCGTGAACGCGTCGAATAAACCGACCACGACCCGTCTGGCCTTGTTTGCCATTCGCATCACGCGGTAATGGCGATACAGGTTCTTGAACAGGAAACGCTTGAGCGACGCCGCCTGTGCGGCGACGCGCTCACTATGCTCGACAAGCGGCGGGGCGGTCCGCACCGCTTCAAGAGAGGCGGGTGCGTATCGCGCCAGATTGTTCGTGGTGGTGTCGATCAGATCGACGATCAGCGTGTTAATGATCCGGCGCACTGTTTCATGGACGAGGCGACGCCCCTCGATGCGCGGGTATTCGCTGCGCGCCGCCTGATGGTGGGTGTGCCACAACTCGACGTCCGCGAGCTGCTCGATGGTCAAAAGGCCCGACCGCAGGCCATCGTCGACATCGTGATTGTTGTACGCGATCTCATCGGCCACGTTTGCGATCTGCGCTTCCAGCGACGGCTGCTGCCCTTGTAGGAATCGCTCGCCAAGCGCGCCGAGCTTGCGGGCATTCTCGCGCGAACAGTGCTTCAGAATGCCCTCACGCGTTTCAAAACACAGGTTCAGCCCGTCGAATCCGCCGTAGTGCTCTTCGAGATCGTCGACGACTGCGAGACTTTGCAGATTGTGTTCGAAGCCGCCATGCTCACGCATGCATTCGTTGAGCGCGTCCTGCCCGGCATGGCCGAACGGCGTATGGCCGAGGTCGTGGGCCAGCGAAATGGCTTCCACCAGATCCTCGTTGACGCGCAGATTGCGCGCGACCGAGCGCGCAATCTGCGCAACCTCCAGGCTATGTGTCAGACGCGTGCGGAAAAGGTCCCCCTCGTGGTTCACGAATACCTGCGTCTTGTACTCGAGCCTGCGAAATGCGGTGGAATGGACAATCCGATCCCGGTCACGCTGAAATTCGGTGCGCGCGCTGGGTGGCGGTTCAGGATACCGGCGACCACGCGATCGCGCCGAATGCGCTGCGTAGGGGGCGAGATGCCCTTCGAGCGCAGCCAGTGCAGGCGTCGCGGTCAAGCCGGGAGCCTGCGTGCTGTGTGGATGAGTCAGGATGTCGCTGCGCCTTTCAGTCACCGGGTTCTCCAATCATGGGCGGCGACTCTGCGAGTCCCGGTCGGCGGCCTGGTTGCAGCCGATCGCAGCCGTTAGATGGGTGCCGCAGTTGCCGCGAGCGTCGCGCGGACGGCATCGTCGGGTGCTTCCGTGATCAGCGTGTCACCAAACCGCTTCAGCAGAATGAACTTGATCGCACCTGCTTCGGCTTTCTTATCGACCTTCATCAGCTCGATATAGCGCGAATCACCGAGTGTGGGGCCGCGAACCGGCAGATTGGCCGCGACAATCAAATCGACCAGACGCCGGCGCGCCACGTCATCGAGATAACCGAGGCGCACTGACAGATCCGCCGCCATCACCATCCCGCAACCGACCGCCTCGCCATGCAGCCACTCGCCATAGCCGAGGCCCGCCTCGATCGCATGACCGAACGTGTGACCGAAATTGAGAATCGCCCGCAGGCCGCCCTCTCGCTCGTCGGCAGCCACGACTGAGGCCTTGATCTCGCACGAGCGCCTGACCGCTTCAGCCAGCGCCTGGGGTTCGCATCGGTTCAGCGCATCGATGCTGGTTTCGATCCAGTCGAAAAAGCCTGCATCGGCGATAGCACCCGTCTTGATGACTTCAGCAACGCCCGCAGCCAGTTCGCGCGCCGGCAGCGTGCGCAACGCGCTGATGTCGGCGATCACGGCCTGCGGCTGGTAAAACGCGCCGATCATGTTCTTGCCAAGCGGGTGATTGATACCCGTCTTGCCGCCAACCGACGAATCGACCTGCGACAACAGGGTAGTCGGCACCTGGATGAACGGCACACCCCGCATGTAGCAGGCGGCGGCGAACCCCGTCATGTCGCCAATCACGCCGCCACCCAGCGCGATCAGCGTGGTCTTGCGGTCGGCATGCGCGTTGAGGAGCGCATCGAAGATCAGGTTGAGCGTTTCCCAGTTCTTGTGTGCTTCGCCGTCCGGCAGAACGACGGTCGAAACCTGCTTGCCGAGCGGTGCCAATGCGCGGCGCAGCGCCTCGCCGTACAGCGGATCGACAGTCGTATTCGTGACGATGGTGACGGAGGAGCCCGCGATATACGGTGAGAAAAGCTCGGTTCGTCCGATCAGATCGGGGCCGATATGGATGGGATAGGCGCGCTCGCCCAGTTCGACGTTAACGGTAATCATGCTCGCATTATGACGCAGGATGTCGCGCGACGCCGGCCATCTCGAGCTGCATCAACACCATATTGACGAGCCCGTTGACTGACGGACGCCCGGTTTCGATGACGAAATCGGCGCATTCGCGATACAGCGGATCGCGTACTTCGTACAGCGCTTCGAGCCGCCCCTTCGGGTCATCGGTTTGCAGCAATGGCCGGTTCTTGTCGCGCCGCGTCCTCAGCCACAGGTCGTGTGGATTCGCGCGCAGATAGACGACGAGACCGCGGCTCTTCAGGACTTCCCGATTTTCCGGCCTCAGCACCGCGCCGCCGCCGGTGGCGAGGACGATGTTGTCGCGGCCGGACAGCTCGGCGATGGTCTGGGCCTCCCGGTCGCGAAAGCCTGCTTCGCCTTCGAGTTCAAAGATGGTTGAAATGCGCGCACCCGTGCGCGCCTCGATTTCGTGGTCGGAATCGAAGAACGGCCGATCCAGCCGGCGCGCCACCGCCCGGCCCACGGTGGTTTTACCCGCCCCCATGAGCCCTACAAAAAATACATTGGCGTTTGCGTCCCGCGGTTGCAACGGTGTCCTCTGGCTAATCCGGTATGGTTCGTGCCGCAGCTTAAAGGCAAAGCGCCCGCCTTGTCGAGCCTGCCGCCCGACGCTGCGGCAGACCCTCAATTTGTCTGCACAACGCGTGGCGTGATGAAAACGACCAGTTCGCTGCGCTGGTCGCGGTGAGCGTGATGGCGAAAAAGCGCGCCCAAAAGCGGTATTTTGCCCAGGAGCGGCACGCGCGTCACATCATTGCGGTCGTCGGCCGCGTAGATGCCTCCGATCGACACCGTTCCGCCGTCCTCCACCTCGACGCGCGTCTGGACATGTTTGGTGTTGATGGCGGGTCCCGCATCCGTCTGTTCGCCGACGCTGTCTTCGCCACGTCGAGGTCGAGAATCACCCTCCCATCGGGGGTAATCTGCGGCTCAACCTCCAGTTTGAGGGTTGCCCGCCTGAACTGGACGCCCGAGACGCCCTGCCCGACCTTCGCCTGGTACGGCAGCTCGGTGCCCTGCTCGACGACCGCCTTCATCCGGTCCGCCGTCACGACACGCGGGCTCGACACGATCTGCCCCCGTCCTTCCTGCTCCAGCGCGCTCAGTTCGATGTTGAGCAGGCGAGTCGCGCGTGCGGCGAACAGCGTCAGCCCGGCCGTCGCTGCATCGAAGCCCGAGATCGGGCGCGCGGAAAGATCGTAGACCGCGCCGTCGCTACCGCCCACCACGCCCCGGGAGGTGCCGTCAGCGCTCGTGCCGCTCATCGAGAGCCGTACCCCAAGGTTACGCGAGAAACCCTGATCGCCTTCGACGATGCGCGCCTCAATTAGCACCTGGCGCGCCGGGCGGTCTATCGATGCAAGCAAAGCGGCGATCTGCGCAAGCCGCGCGTCGAGGTCGGTCACAAACAGCAGATTGGTGCGCGGATCGGCCATCGCGGCGCCACGTTTCGACAGCACACGCTGTGCGCCCGATGCGGTGAGAAGCTTTCGGACATCTTCGGCGTGCGCGTAGTGAAGCTCGAATGTGCGGCTCGCCAGCGGCTCCAGGTCCGCCGCCCGCGCGTGCGCCTCGAAACGCTGCTTCTGCCGCGCGGCAAGTTCGGCAAGGGGCGCCACCCAGATCACGTTGCCGCGCCGCTCCATCGCGAGACCGTTGACCTCCAGCAAGGTGTCGAACGCGGTGCGCCAGGGCACCTTGTCGAGTCGCAGCGATACGAAGCCGCGCGCCCGCTCGCTCGCAACGATGTTCAAACCCGTGAGACGCGCAAACGCGTTCAGTACTGCGCCCAGTTCGGCATGCTGAAAACTGAGCGTAACGGGTTTGCTGGCATCGGGACCTTCACCTTGCCCGCTCTCCGGCGTGCCGCCCAATCGCTGCGCAGGTGGAAGCGGCACCGGTGGACCCTCGAGCGCCTGGCCCGCCACCCCGTCGGCACGCGGCAGCGGGTTCGCGGAGCCGTCGCCGGCGGACGTGCTGGTACTCGCCGGTTCATCGCCTGGTGCTTCGCTGGAAACCGGTGCGGTAGGAGCGTCCGCGGACGCCTCCGCGTCCTGCGTCGCTTCCAGGCGAAAGGGATTGGGCACCCCGCCGCCCGCGCCGTGCGGCAGCGGTGGCACCCCTTGGGATTCCAGCGCGTCATCGGGCGGCATCTGCTCCGGGAGCGGCTGCAATGAAGCGTGCGCGGCGGTCGCAACAAGCGACATGCAGCAGATCGCGCGGCAGAGTGCTTTCGTGCGCCTCACGGCGACACCTCGGCGAGCGCCAGTGTATGCGTGCCGTCGGGACTGGACAGGGTGACGCCGAAAGCGCCGATATCGGCTACCCGTTCTTCGCCCAGGTCGTCGCCCCGCGCGACCGCTGCGAGGCCGTCGGGTGTTTCCAGCAGCGCAAGTCGGCGCACATCGTCGCGCAGCAAACCCGCAAGACGCAAAAACGCCCCGTCGGACGCTGCGGTCCGATTAGATGCAGAGAACGGATCGTAGAAAAGCACGTCGTCATCCGATTGCCTGTCGGCGTCCTCGCTGGTTTGCGTTGCAGCGGGACGCAGCGCATCGAACGCATCGAGCGTGGCGCTAATCACCAGCACCCCGGTGCTTCGCTTAATCGAGACGTCCCGTGGCACGACGAGCATCGGCAAGTTCGGCAGCCCTCGCAGGAAGCCGAACAATACCGGAAAGCTGGCTCGTGCAGAAAGATGTATCGGCCGTATCGCGTTCACCCCGGCACCGGTCACCGGCTGCGGCTCCAGTGCCAGTAACTCGATGTTGTATTGAGTGGCGAGTTGCGATATGACGTGCAAGTCGTCCGCGGACGTCCGTTCAATCGTATCGCGCACCACCGCGCCGTCATTCGCGGCGCGCCGCAAGGCTGGCAATTGCGCAATCGCCCGCCTGGCTTCGACAAGATGCCGACTGGCTTCGTCGAGCAGAACGCGCCTGGATTGCACACCGCTCGCGTCAGCAGCGATCCAGCCGTTCGCGCCGGCCACGAATACCGCGATCGCTATCAACAAAGCCGTGGCGGCGCGTCGACGCATGCTCCACGCTTCAAGTGGCAAACGCATCCACTGGCGCCATGCGCTCGCAAAATCGCCTGAACTCAAACCGCTGTCGCGATAGGCAACTGCACTGTTCATTGGTCACCTCGATTGGTATGTGGCGCGACGGGAGACGCCGTCGCGTTCGGACCCGGATGCGCTGAACCGGGTGGCGGGCCGGACCAGCGCAGCCGGGCAGCAAAGTCGACGGACGCACCGTTCGACGACAGGTCGGTTTGAGAAACCGACGCAACGTTGTGATGGAGCTCATCGATCTCGACGCTTCTGGCGTCATGAACGGAGCCCAGTTGCTTTAGCCACGCAGCAGATGCGCCAGGGCCGTGAGCTGTTGCACGCAACTCGGTCTCTTGCGCCCGATGCCTCAATTCCCGGACGACCACGCCGCCCCCCGACTCATCGCTCAGCACATCCAGCAGATCGAGAAGATGCGCCAGCGGCGCAGACACGGCGTCTGTAAGTGCTGAGCGTGTACGGCGCTCTTCTGCGTCGCGAACAAGGCGTGCATGTTCGGCTAACGGGACGCCAAGTTCCGCGAGCATATGTGCAAGCGACGCACGCCGAGCGTCGAGCCGTACACCTTCGAACGCCTGCCAGCCCGCAAGAACCAGCACCGCGACACCACCGGCGAGCGCGGCACCCAGCCAATCCCTGACGCAGCGCCGCCGGGCAAGACGCGCGTTGCGCTGCCGATATGGCAACAGATTGAAGCCGCCGGGTCGCATACGCTGCGCTCGCGAACGGGTTTTCAGGAACGCGCTCAACAGGCCCATGCGCCTCACTCCATGAGCCCGCGCAAGGCGAGCCCGAACGCAACCGCCAGCGACGGCTCACGAAGCAAGGCAACCGGAAGCGCAGACGCGCCGCTGTCGAGCAGCGCGCACTCAAACGGCAGCACGGTGCAGCCCAGCGCGTCGCCGATGTCGGCGGCGGAAAATCCCACGTCATCGAGCAGTCCGGTCTGACCGCCCACAATGGCACAGCTAACGCCTCCTTCCCCAAGTTCACGCAGGGCGTCGACCAGATCGGCATGCTCCGGCGCGGGGTAACGCATCTCGCTCGCGATCGACTCGTCGACGATACGCCAGCCATGCACGCCGTCATCCCCGATCCAGATCGCCGCGTATGACTCATGCGCCTCCAGTTCCAACGATGCGGTGTGGCGCATTGCCCGCAAAGCGGCGTGTGGCTCGCCGTCGACCGCGGTCAGCGTGATGCCCGCAGCAGCAGCGCACTCGACACGCGCCTCGAGGTGCGCTCTCGCAGTCGCGGCGATCGTCACGCAGCCGGCGCGATGCGGCGATTCGTCGATGAACCAGTCGACGGCAAGCGCATGACGTTCGATTCCGGCAGCCCGCTCCGCTTCTGCCATCACCGCCGGTTCCAGTGCCGTGAGCGTGTGACTCCCGGTTGCTGATTCCCGCGCGACGTGACCTGACGAGGCAAACCGGCTCAACGGCACCGAAGTCGCGAGCGTGGCCGACGCAGGCATCGCCATCGCGCATCGCAGCACATGAGCCGAGCAATCTCCCGGCAACTGCGCAAAAACGTCCCGTAACGCGGCGCCGACAGCGGATCGATTGACTATCTCGGCTCCCGCCATCGCGCCCGGAAACAGCGGCGCGGCCGCGAGGCATTCGACCCGCACAGGACTACCCTCGCAAAGCCGCCGGCTCAGTACGGCAAGCCGGACTTCCCGCTGGGCAAGGTCGATTCCGGCTGCAAAACGACGCACCGCGAGCAATGAATTTTTAAACGCCATGACGCCCCCCTCGGACATGCGCGCCGAACCGTTCGGACGCGACAACAGTGGGGATTCTGCTGACCGGCGTGAATGCGCGATATTCGGCCAAATGGCTAATGCGGTCAGCCGCGCCACCCGCGCCGAGGCAAAACGGCTACAGTTAAGTCATCCCTGCACGGCGCGCCGCCCCAGCGTAAGCACGCCGAAAGCTGAAAACCCGGGCGGCTATAATCGCGGGACTGTTTTTTGGTATTCATATGCAATCTTCGTCCCCTACGTCACCGCCGCCCGCCCCGCAAAAGCGCAAGCGCCCGCTTTGGCTCAAGCTCATACTCGGCTTTGTGGGGCTCATCGTGGCAGGCATCGTGTCCGGCGCGCTGGTGCTGGGCTACGCGCTGGTGGTCGCTACGCCGAACCTGCCGTCGCTGGAGGCGCTCACCGACTATCGGCCGAAAGTCCCGCTGCGTATTTACACAGCCGACCATGTGCTGATCGGTGAATTCGGCGAGGAGCGTCGGGATATCGTTCACATCAAGGACGTGCCCGACAGCCTCAAAAAAGCGGTGCTCGCGATCGAAGATGCGCGCTTCTACGAGCACGGCGGTGTCGATCTGGCTGGGATCGCACGGGCCGGCTTCGTCGCGCTATCGAACGGTCGCGCCACACAGGGCGCGAGCACGATCACGATGCAGGTCGCGCGCAACTTCTTTCTGTCGAGCGAAAAGACGTACACGCGCAAGATCTACGAGATGCTGCTCGCGTACAAGATCGAGTCGAAGCTGTCGAAGGATCAGATTCTGGAGGTCTACATGAACCAGATCTATCTCGGCCAGCGCGCATACGGGTTTGCCAGTGCGGCGCGCGTGTATTTCGGCAAAGATATGAAAGACCTTACGCTCGCCGAATCGGCCATGCTTGCGGGCCTGCCGAAAGCACCATCGGCCTACAACCCGGTGGTGAACCCGAAGCGCGCGAAGATCCGTCAGGAATACATCCTGCAACGCATGCTCGAACTGCACTACATCACGCAGGAACAGTACGACGAGGCAGCGAAGCAGCCGCTCATAGTCAAGGGCGCGGGCAAGGAATTCAGCGTGCACGCGGAATACGTCGCTGAGATGGTGCGCCAGATGATATATGCGCAATATCGCGAAGAGGCTTATACGAGGGGCTTCAACGTGGTGACGACGATCGATTCGGCTGATCAGGACGTCGCATACCGTGCGCTTCGCAGGGGTTTGATGGACTACGAGCGGCGCCACGGTTATCGCGGCCCGGAAGCGTTCATCGATCTGCCGTCGGATGCGGACGACCGCGAACAGGCGATCGACGACGCGTTGCTCGAACATCCCGACAACGGCGAGATCATCGCCGCTGTAGTGACGTCGGCGAGTCCGAAGCAGGTGCAGGCGACGTTAATGGACGGCAACACCATCACCATCCAGGGCGATGGTCTGCGCTTTGCGTCCTTCGCACTCGGCCCGCGTGCGCAACCTAACCAGCGCGTGCGGCCCGGAGCGATCATTCGCGTTGTCAGAAGCGATGACGACGGCTGGGCCATCACGCAGTTGCCGCAGCTGGAAGGCGCGTTCGTGTCGGCCATTCCGCAGGACGGCGCGATCCGCGCGCTCGTCGGCGGCTTCGACTTCAACAAGAACAAGTTCAACCACGTCACGCAAGCCTGGCGTCAACCGGGTTCGAGCTTCAAGCCGTTCATCTATTCCGCGTCTCTCGAGAAAGGACTTGGACCCGCAACGGTAATCAACGATGCCCCGCTTTTTTTTAGTGCTGCCGAAACTGGTGGCCAGGCCTGGGAGCCAAAGAACTACGGCGGCGGCTTCGACGGTCCGATGACGATGCGCACTGCGTTGCAAAAGTCGAAGAACATGGTGTCGATCCGCATCCTGAGCCACATTGGTACAAAGTACGCACAGCAGTACATCACGCGTTTCGGTTTCGACGCGGACCGTCATCCGGCCTATCTGCCAATGGCGCTAGGCGCCGGGCTCGTGACGCCACTGCAGATGGCGGGCGCGTTTTCGGTGTTTGCCAACGGCGGCTACCGGATCAACCCGTACCTGATTGCGGAAGTGACAGACCAGCGAGGTATCCTCGTCGCGCATGCGCAGCCGCTCGTTGCTGGTCAGAGCGCGCCGCACGCCATCGAACCGCGCAACGCCTACGTGATGAACAGCCTGCTGCTGAGCGTCGCGCAACGTGGCACCGGCGCCAGGAGCAATGTCCTGAAGCGCACCGACCTCGCGGGCAAAACGGGCACGACCAACGATTCACGCGACGCGTGGTTCGCCGGCTACCAGCACACGCTGACCGCGATCGCCTGGATCGGTTACGATAACCCGCGCAGTCTCGGCGACAAGGAAACGGGCGGAGGCCTCGCGCTACCGGTGTGGATTGAGTATATGGGCAACGCGATGAAAGGCGTGCCCGAGTACAAGATGCCGATGCCGGACGATGTCGTGACAATCGGCGATGAGCTGTATTTCGACGACCTCACGCCGGGTCACGGGTTCATTTCGACCGTCGGCGTCAGCCAGGCGACGCTTGACGAGGCAAACGGCGGCCCGTCGGGGGCCGCACCGCAGCAGGTGGGCGAGGAGGAAAAGCAGAACATCATGAACCTGTTCCGCGGTCACTAGACCCGACCGTCACCTGGCTGCTTCGAGGCCGCCGCGCACTCCTGCGCCGCGGCCTGCTTACTTTTCGGGGGCATGCCGGACGCCTGGAAAATCGCGCGCCGCCTGTTGCTCTCAGGGCTTGAACGTCACCGGTTCGCCGGCCTGTTGCGTCGCGTAGTCCGACAACGCAGCAAAAAACTCGGTGCTGCTGCGCGTGTCACGCCAGGCACCGTCGACGAACCGGAAATGGAAGCCGCCGGCTTTTGCCGCGATCCAGATCTCTTTCATCGGCGGTTGAAGATTCACGATGATCTTCGTCCGGTTCGCGAATTCGAGCGTCAGAACATTGCCGCTTCGTTCGAGTTCGATATCGGCATCCATATCGTCGATTGCGCGCTCCACGGCGGCCAGAACGGCCTCGGCGCGGGTCAGGTATTCACTGTCGGACATGCTAAACTCCAGCGATTAATTATTCAGGGACGGTCATGCGAGTCGTATTCAGGATGAGCGCGATTGTAGCGGCTTTGGCAATTCTCGCAGGCGCTGCACTCGGTGGTTGCGGACAACGCGGCGCGCTCTACTTGCCTACTGTTCCGCCGCTGCCACCGAAACCCAGCGCACAGACGCAGCCGGCTTCGCCCAACGAAGTACCTGGAACCGCTTCAGACGCAGCGCCTGCATCTGCTGCTGTCTTCGGTACTGTGCCTGATACGTCAGGTAACGCGCTTTCGTTGTCGCCGGATACCGAGCTTCGCACGACACCAGGTTCAGGCGAAACGCCTTCGACCGTACACCCGGCTTCCGGTGCGTCCACCGATCAATAAGACTTTCGCATGACTTCATCCGCATTTGCTTACGTCGACGGCGTCCTGCACGCCGAAGGCGTGCCCGTCGTCTCGCTCGCCGAACGGTTCGGCACGCCGCTCTACGTCTATTCGCGCGCGGCGCTCACCGCGGCGTGGCAAGCCTACGCGGGTGCCTGCGCGGGACGTCGCGCAGCCATTCACGTTGCCGTGAAAGCAAACAGCAACCTCTCCGTCCTCAACGTGTTCGCACGCCTCGGCGCAGGTTTTGACATCGTATCCGGCGGCGAACTCGCACGCGTACTGGCAGCCGGCGGCAAAGCGGAGAATGTCGTGTTTTCTGGCGTCGGCAAAAGCGCGGACGAAATGCGTGAAGCGCTTGCGGCTGGAGTGAAGTGCTTCAACGTTGAATCGATTCCCGAGCTGGATCGCCTGAACGAAGTGGCCGGTTCGATGAGCAGGAAGGCGCCCGTGTCCCTGCGCGTGAATCCTGACGTCGACGCGAAAACGCACCCGTACATTTCCACCGGCCTCAAGTCGAACAAGTTTGGCGTCGCGTTCGACGACGCGCGCACAACCTATCGCGCCGCCGCTGCCATGCCAAATCTTGAAGTCGTCGGGATCGACTGCCACATCGGTTCGCAGATCACTGAAGTCGAGCCCTATCTCGACGCGATCGACAAGCTGCTCGAACTCGTCGAACAGATCGAATCGGATGGGGTGAAGATTCGCCACATTGATGTGGGCGGCGGCCTTGGCATCACGTACGACGATGAAACGCCGCCGGACATCGGCGTATTTGTGCGCACGCTGCTCGACCGGATCGAAGAACGCGGTCACGGTCATCGTGAAGTGTATTTCGAGCCAGGCCGGTCGCTAGTCGGCAATGCGGGCGTGCTGCTCACGCGCGTGGAATTCCTGAAGCCGGGCGCGGAGAAGAACTTCGCGATCGTCGACGCGGCAATGAACGACCTCGCCAGGCCGGCAATGTACGAAGCCTTCCACAAGATCGAACCGGCCGTGAAGCGCGATACCGAAGCGCACGTGTATGACGTCGTCGGGCCGGTCTGCGAAAGCGGCGACTGGCTCGGCCGCGAGCGGCAACTCGCCGTCGAAGCGGGTGACCTTCTGGTGATCCGCTCGGCGGGCGCCTATGGTTTCGTGATGAGTTCGAACTACAACACGCGCCCGCGTGCCGCGGAAGTCATGGTCGATGGTGACAAGGTACACGTTGCACGCGTGCGCGAAGAAGTCGCGCAACTATTTGCTGGCGAGTCGGTTCTGCCAGGCTGATGGCAACTGCCGCATTGAAAAAGGCGATGCGTTCAATGCATCGCCTTTTTTTGTTAATTCAGCGCCGTCGCTCGATCTCGTCGTTGACACCGCGCATCGCCATCCGACCACGCAGCCACTCGACCAGTCGCCAGCCCAGCAACGCAATGACGATCGCACCGTAGATCCTGGGCAGCAGCAGATCGTGCTTGCCCGCCTTCATCCACCAGAAGTGCAGGATTGCCAGCACGCCGATTAAATAGATCGCCCGGTGCAACGTCTGCCAACGACGCCCGAGCTTGCGCACCATTGCCTTCGGCGACGTCACAGCCAGCGGGATCAGCAGCACGAACGCGGCAAAGCCTACGGTGATGAACGGACGCTTGCCGATGTCTTTCAGCATCGCCGCGACATCGAACCACTTGTCGAACCAGATATAAGTCGTGAAGTGCAGCGTCGCGTAGAAGAATGCATAGAGGCCGAGCATGCGGCGAAAGCGCGCCAGCGCGTTCAAGCCCGACAGCCGTCGCAGTGGTGTGACAGCGAGCGTGATGCAAAGGAAAACGAGCGTCCAGAGACCGGTCGAACGCGTGACGAATTCGATCGGATTCGCGCCGAGACGGTCCGTCAGACCGAAGAAGACAATGCGTGCGAGCGGATACCACGCCGCCACAAACACGGCGACTTTTGCCGGCACAATCCAGCGGCTGCCGCCGGCTGCGGGACGCCGCGCAGCCGCAGGTCCGGCACGGAGGGGGCCTGAATCGGCGACAGATTGCGTATCGATAGCCATAGCCGTGCCAGTCAGAAGTTCTTCTTCAGGTCCATGCCCTGATAGAGCGACGCAACCTGGTCGCCGTAACCGTTGAACATCAGCGTCTTGCGCTTCGGCGTGAAGAAACCATCCTCGCCGATACGCCGCTCGGTCGCCTGGCTCCAGCGCGGGTGGTCGACATTCGGGTTCACGTTCGAATAGAAACCGTACTCCTGCGAAGCGTACGTGTTCCAGCTGGTCGGCGGTTGTTTGTCGACAAAGCGGATTTTCACCAGCGATTTCGCGCTCTTGAAGCCGTACTTCCAGGGCACGACGACCCGCACCGGCGCACCGTTCTGGTTCGGCAGCACCTGGCCGTAGACGCCCATCGTAAGGAGCGTCAGCGGATTCATCGCTTCGTCCATCCGCAGGCCTTCTGAATACGGCCAGTCGAGTATTGGCTGCGACAGACCCGGCATCTGCGACGGGTCGGCCAGCGTGATGAACTGCACGTATTTCGCGTTGCCCGTCGGCTGCGCACGCTTGATCAGTTCCGACAGCGACACGCCAACCCACGGAATTACCATCGACCAGCCTTCGACACAACGATGCCGATACACCCGTTCCTCAAGCGGCGCCAGCTTTAGCAGGTCGTCGATATCGTAGACTTTGGCGTTCTTCACCTCGCCTTCGACGCTCACGCGCCACGGCCGCGGTCGCAGTGTCCCGGCGTTCTGCGCGGGGTCCCCCTTGTCGGTGCCGAATTCGTAGAAGTTGTTGTAGGTCGTGATGTCCTTGAACGGCGTGACCTTGTCCGGCACGACGAGTTTCGGGTTCGTTTTGGCCGGGAGCTTCTGCGCCTTTCCGTCCGGCGACGTGTACGCGGCCAGCGCCTCACCATTGACGCCGATCAGTCCCCCCATTGCTGCTGCACCGGCGGCCTGCAGAATGCGCCGACGGTTCTCGAATATCGGACGCGGCGTAATTTCGCTGCGCGGGATGTCATCCCCGCTGAGTCGAATCCGCTCGTTTCGTTTGATCCACATGGTGCTGCTCCTCAATGGCCCTCGGGGCCACGTTGATGATCGTCGACTTTGCATGCACGGGTACTACCCCGACAAACAATCTGGGTGCACGAAAATTCCGTTCTGCAATAAAAAAAACCGCCGGCGCGAAGCGCCCGGCGGTTTTAAGTCGGCGGAAACCGGCAAATCTTACAGTTTTCCGTAGCTATGCAGCCCCGACAGGAACATATTCACGCCGAGGAAGGCGAACGTGGTGACCAGCAGCCCCGTCAGCGCCCACCAGGCGGCGACGTGGCCGCGCAGGCCCTTCATGAGCCGCATATGCAGCCAGGCTGCGTAGTTCAGCCAGACGATCAGCGCCCACGTTTCCTTCGGGTCCCAGCTCCAGTAGCCGCCCCACGCTTCGGCCGCCCACAGCGCGCCGAGAATCGTCGCAATCGTGAAGAATGCGAAACCAACCGCAATCGACTTGTACATGACGTCATCGAGCACTTCCAGCGCCGGCAGGCGGTCCGCCAGCACGCCGCGCTGCTTCATCAGGTACGCCACACCCACCATTGCCGACAACGCGAAGCTGCCATAACCGATGAAGTTGGCCGGGACGTGGATCTTCATCCACCAGCTTTGCAGCGCGGGCACGAGCGGCTGGATCTGCTGTGCGTCGCGCGCGATCGAATACCACATCAGGAAGCCGACGGCCGCGCTGATCACGAGCAGCACGAATGCGCCGAGCGCACGCGTGCTGTAGTGCTGCTCGTAGTACAGGTAGAAGAGCGCCGTGATCAGGCTGAACAGCACGAACACTTCGTAGAGGTTCGAGATGGGAATATGGCCGACGTCCGCACCGATCAGGTATGACTCGTACCAGCGCACCATCAGCCCGACGAAGCCCATCAGCACGGCGGCCCAGGTCATCTTCGAGCCGATCGCGGCGCCCGTCGCCGAGCGCGACAGCATGCCGATCCAGTAGAAGAGCGTCGCGAGGACGAACAGCGAACTCATCCACAGGATCGCCGACTGGCTCGACAGGAAATATTTCAGGAAGAACGCGTTATCCGCACGGGCGAGATCGCCGTGATACAGCTGGATGGCAAACAGCGACAGCACGGCGATACCCGCGATCAGCAGACGCGCGGGCTTCCAGCGCCAGCCGAGCACCACGAAAACCGGCACAGCGCACACCAGCACCAGCTTGTCGTAATAATTCATGTACGGGTAATACCGCGAAAGCGCAAAACCCGCACCGGCAACCATCGCAAGCGCGAACAGCCAGTCGAAAACGCCAAGACGCTTCAAAAACGGACGATCGTCAAGGAGCGCTGCGTGATCCGCCATATCGGCGAGGCCGCTGCGACGCGAAGACGTAGGGGGGGATGAAGAAACCTGAGACAAGTCCATGATCTTACCGGGTCGAATCGTGTGAGCCTGCCGACTTCGGCGCACCCTCAGGCGCGGTGGCGGCGGATGCATCGGTGGGGTTGACGCCCAGCACGACGCCGACTGCGTCGCGTGTCTGAGCAAATTCTCTCTCGAAATCGAGTGTCTTGCGCGCGCTCGACATCGCCATCACGACGTTCACGCCGTGTTCAGTATCTTTGAGCCAGAACCAGAGGCGCCTTTCACGCACGTAGAACATCGAGAAGATGCCCAACACGAGGAGCAAGCTGCCAAGATACACGACTTTTTTGCCGGGCGCGCGCGTCAGCTGGAATACCGAGGCCTGGATCTGCTTGAAGGAATCAAGCTGCAGGTAGACCGGCGATCCATACAAAAAGCTGTCAGATAGCGCATTGATCGAGCTTTGCACGAAGCGGGTGGCGTCCGCATCCGGCTTCACATCCGGTTCACCGGCCTGTTCGCGGGACAGTTGCCACAGATCCCACATCGAGCCTTCCAGCATGCGCAGAAGCAGGCCTGCAGCCTTTTCCTGCTCGGCCTTCGGTATCGAATGGTCAATGAACGCAGCAATCGCCTGGAATCCGC
The DNA here is from genome assembly GCF_004361815.1 of Paraburkholderia sp. BL10I2N1. Taxonomy (NCBI): domain Bacteria; kingdom Pseudomonadati; phylum Pseudomonadota; class Betaproteobacteria; order Burkholderiales; family Burkholderiaceae; genus Paraburkholderia; species Paraburkholderia sp. BL10I2N1. Next base: position 1,148,701 of record NZ_SNWA01000001.1, read on the forward strand.
CAACGATCTGCCGGTTTGAAGCCTTGCCTTCAGTTTCGTCCGCGCCCGCAAAGAGGGTCAGCACGCGGGATGCGCTTTCTTCGAGATGCTGTTGGAGCTCCTGATTCGAGCCCGGCACCGAGCGCTGTGCAAAGCGGTGTGCGGCTTGCGCGCGCATCGTCGGGTTTTCGAGCGTCGCGCGCAGATTCATCCATTCCTTGACGGTGCCGCCGGCGTCGGCGGGAATGCGGAGGTAGCGGAACGGATCGTCCGGATTCGTGCGCATGCCGGCGAGGAACATGCGCTCGCCATTCACATCGACGGGCAGCATGTAATTGTTGTACTCGCGCGCCTGGCCGTCCTTGTCGCGCACCTTATACTGCACCGACGGTCCGACGTTGTGCAGATCCATCGGCTTCGATGACTTCGCGCCGGAGCCGAGGCGCTCGTCAAACGCTTCCTTCAGCGAGTGATGCGCGGCCACGCCGCGCACGTCGTTCGCGCCACTGCCGTTCGAGATATTTTCGACGTTGATCGCACGGAAATCGGTAAACTCGACCGTCTGTCCATCCGCGCCTGGCGTCGACGCGATGAGCGGAGCCGTGCCGCCGATCGCGCCGCCGAACGGCTCGGTCTTCGCGGTGTTACCCGTCATCGGGTAGGCCGTCATCTGCATTTGTGAGCCGCCGTCCTGGAAGCTGGACTGATAGATCGACACGCCGTCGTATTCGAACGGCTTGTTCACCTCGACGCGCGCGGGAATGCGCGCGCCGGTCTTATGATCGATCACGACGATATCGCTCGCGAAGAGCTTCGGCATGCCGGTCGAGTAGTAGTCGACGATGAACTTGTTCAGTTCGATCGAGAACGGCAGGTCCTGAATCAGCGAGCCGTCCTGCTGGTTCAGGATCGCCGTCGATACGTGTTGCCCTTCCGGCACCCAGGCGTAGCCGCGGAACGTCGGATTCGACTGCGACATGCGGTGTTCAGGCGGGATGTCGTTGATGACAGTGTTGCTGCGGATCGGCGTCTTGTCGAAGAGCCACATCTGCAGCTTGATCGGCAGGTTGCTGTCAAGCAGACCGCCGAGACAGATCACGACAATCGCAAGGTGCGCAAAGATGTAGCCGATCCGGGTCATCGCCCCGCGCTTCGCCGCGATCAGCGTGGCGCCGTCCGTTTCGCGCGTAACGAATTTATAGCCGAGTTTGCCCGACAGCTTCGTCAGCAGTGCGGCGGTCTGCGCACGCGTGCCGTGCGCCGCGAACTCGCCCTTGTGATGAAACGCGCGAAGGCTGCCTTCGCGGACCTTGACCTTCCAGCTCTTCATGTCAGCGATCATTTTCGGTGCGTTGCGGATCACGCACAGCGAGACCGACACGATGAGAAAACCGAGGATCAGCATGAACCACCAGGCGCTGTACACGTTGTACAGGCTCAGCGAGCGGAAGATGTCTGCCCAGAAAGGGCCGAACTGATTGACGTAGTTGGGATATGGATCGTCCTGGGTGAGAACGGTGCCGATAACGCTCGCGATCGCAAGAATCACGAGCATTGCAATGGCGAAGCGCATCGAACTCAACAACTCGACCGCTCTGCGCATCGCGCGGTGGCCCGACTTCAACTGCAAACCCGACGTGGTGACGCTCATTCAAACTCCGACTGAACAGCAAAAAAGGGTGGAGGGCCATCGCCTCGTGACGACGCCCCCACCCTTTTCTTGTTTTTACCGGCCTGGATGGGCCAGTTGCACCTGCGTGCGGACTTCCTAATGCAAGCCCGCGATGTAATCAGCGACTGCCTTGATCTCGCTATCCGACAGGCGGTTCGAGACCGTGTGCATCGCTTCGTTGTTGTTGCGAGCACCGGGCCCCTGCTGGAACGCAGTCAGCTGCGCGACCGAGTAATCCGACCACTGTCCCGACAGACGCGGGTACTGGGACGGAATCCCCTGCCCCGTCGGGCCATGACAGCTCGCACACGCCGGCACACCCTTGTCCGCAATACCGCCGCGATAGATCCGCTGACCCATCGGAACCGTATTCTTGTTGTGTGCGTAGCCGGGTTTCGGTACCTGTGCTGCGAAGTACGTGGCCACGTTGATCATGTCCTGATCGGATAGCGCGGCTACCATGCCCGCCATGATCGCATTGTTGCGCGCCGGCTGCTTTGCGCCGGGCTGAGTCTTGAAATCCATGAGCTGCTTCACGAGGTACTCGGGATGTTGACCCGCGAGCTTCGGATACGAACCACCGGCACTGTTACCGTCCGCACCGTGACACGACGCGCAAACCTGCGCCGCAATTGCCTGCCCCCGATTCACGTCCGGTTTTGCCGGATCTGCTGCTCTTGCCCCCGCTACCCAACCCAAACCTGAAAGACCTGTCGCTACCTGAAGCACCATCAGAGACTTGAACAGTCGATTCATTCGCACACCCTGTTTCGTCTTGTGGGAATTAGAGGTTCTGCAAAATACGACGGCGACCGCTTGAAATGCACTGCATGAAACAGATCAACGCTTGCACGGTTTTTACCGCTGATTTTCACCGCGGAGGCTCGCTCCTCGCCCCACAGGTCTTCAGTAAACCGCCGTATTGTACAATAACTCGCTAATCGCGAAGACGCCAGTCGGGCTTGTCCCGTCCCCAATCCGGGCCACCGGGCGTCTCACACCCTGGTTCCCTCATGTCCTTCCTGCTCCACCAAGCCCGCTTCTTCACGACCGTCAATCATCTGCGTGATCTGCCGGCGACGTCTCAACCCGAGGTCGCCTTTGCCGGGCGCTCCAATGCCGGGAAGTCGACCGCCATCAACCTCCTGTGCAACCAGAAGCGCCTCGCCTTCGCCAGTAAAACGCCAGGGCGCACCCAGCACATCAACTATTTCTCAGTGGGGCCCGCGGCCGAGCCGGTCGCTCATCTGGTCGATCTGCCAGGCTATGGCTATGCGGAGGTTCCCGGCGCTGCGAAGACGCACTGGGAAGCGCTCCTGTCCGCTTATCTGCAATCGCGAGCCCAGTTGCGCGGCATGATTCTGATGATGGATTCGCGTCGCCCTCTGACCGACCTCGATCGAACGATGATCGAATGGTTTGCACCTACCGGCAAGCCGATCCATACCCTCTTGACGAAGTGCGACAAATTGACGCGCCAGGAAAGCGTGAATGCGCTGCGTTCGACACAAAAGGGGCTCGCCGAGTATCGCGCCGCCGGCTATCAAGGCGAGCTGACTGTACAGCTGTTTTCCGCCTTGAAACGCATTGGGCTGGACGAAGCGCACGAGCTGATCGAAAGCTGGGTGGCGCCCACGTCGGCCGACGAAGCCGTTGCGGCGGAATAAGCTGGCACTACTTTTCGTCGCCCATAAAAAAACCCGCCGCTAGTGACGGCGGGTCAAACAGCCTAATCGAAAAAACGACAGGCACCCGCTCAGGGAGGAGAAGCGGGGAGGTCAGCGCAAGGCGCCTTGCTCGAACGCTATGATATACCATTGTCTCAAAAAGGTTTCGGGAAGGCGGAGGGGCAGGTTTTTCTTCAATCTCCACGCACGACATTCGATATGAGCTTCTATCCGCACCACCGTCCACGCCGCATGCGCCGTGACGATTTCTCGCGTCGCCTGATGCGCGAAAGCATTCTCACTACCAACGACCTGATCTATCCGGTGTTTGTCGTCGAAGGCACGAACGTGCGACAAGCTGTGCCTTCCATGCCGGGCGTCGAGCGCGTGTCGGTGGATCTGTTGATAGGCGTGGCCGAACAATGTGTCGAACTTGGCGTGCCGGTCATTTCGCTGTTCCCGGCCATCGAGCCATCGCTGAAGACGCCGGATGGGCGCGAAGCCACCAACGCGGCGGGCCTGATTCCGCGCGCGGTCCGTGAACTGAAAAAGCATTTCCCCGACCTTGGCGTGCTGACGGACGTGGCGTTGGACCCGTATACGAGCCACGGCCAGGATGGCGTACTCGACGAATCGGGCTACGTGATCAACGACCAGTCCGTCGAGATCCTGGTCGAGCAGGCGCGTGCGCAAGCTGAAGCGGGCGTTGATATCGTCGCTCCGTCGGACATGATGGACGGCCGGATCGGCGCGATTCGCGAGATGCTTGAAAGCGAAGATCACATTCACACGCGGATCATGGCTTATTCGGCCAAGTTTGCGTCTGCCTTTTACGGTCCGTTCCGTGACGCCGTCGGTTCAGCGACGAACCTCGGCAAGAGCAACAAGATGACGTATCAGATGGACCCGTCGAATTCCGACGAAGCCCTGCGCGAAGTGCGCATGGATATCGAGGAGGGCGCGGACATGGTGATGGTGAAGCCGGGTATGCCGTACCTCGACATCGTCCGCCGTGTGAAGGATGAGTTCCGTTTTCCGACCTACGTGTATCAGGTGAGCGGCGAATACGCGATGCTTAAGGCCGCATCGCAGAATGGCTGGCTCGATCACGACAAGGCGATGATGGAGTCGCTGCTGGCATTCAAGCGCGCAGGTGCCGATGGCGTGCTCACATACTTCGCGCTCGATGCAGCGAGGATCCTGCGCTCGCAGAAGTAATCGCGCGGCTCGCGTTGACCGATTAATGCATGTAAAGAGGCGTTTCGCTCAGAGCGAAACGCCTCTTTTTTCGCGCTGTTAGGGTTGCCAGGCGGGGTCGTCGCCCGGCCGATCGAAATCGACGGCTAGGACTTCGACGCTGCTGCGCGATCAAGACTGCGCAGGAAAACATCGGCTGGTTCATATCCCACCACGCGCAATACCTCCTTGCCGCCCCGATCGAAGAAGATGATCCCGGGCGGTCCAAACAGGTCGAAGCGCTTAAGCAACGCCTGATCGTCTGTGTTGTTGGCGGTGACGTCCGCCCGCAGCAGGTGAAGTTGCTGCAGTTTCGCGTGCACACGCGGGTCGTTGAAGGTGAATTTCTCCATTTCCTTACAGCTGACGCACCAATCCGCGTAGAAGTCGAGCATCGCCGGCTGAGCAGCTGTCCTGACCGCCAGATCCAGTTCCCCGGAAGAGCGAACTGGCGCGAACGCGGGTTCGTCCACTCGCGCGCCGGCAGGCGCCTGGCCACGCGCCGCAAGCACAGCCAGCGGACGCAGCGGATCGGACGAACCGGCGGCAACGCCGACCAGCAATACCGCCGCCCAGATAGCGAGCGCCGCGCCCACGCCGCGGCCGAGCCTGCGCCATATTGAGCTTCCACCCGCGTTCGGCGTGAAAAGTCCCAGCGCGGCGGCCGCCACCAGCAGCCAGAGCGCGCTCAGCAGCATTTGGGCCGCTGACGCAAGCACGGGCCAGACGATCCACAGTGCAGCCGCGAGCAATACGACCCCGAAGAATACCTTCACGCCGTCCATCCACGTGCCGGCGCGCGGCAACAACGTCCCTGCGCCAACTCCGATGACCAGAAGCGGCACGCCAAGTCCTATGCCCATCGAAAACAGCGCGGCACCGCCAAGCACTGCGTTGCCCGTGTGTGCAATGAACGCAAGAACGGCGAATAGGGGCGCCGTCATGCACGCACCGACCACGAGTGCCGATAACGCGCCCATCCCCGCCACGGCCACGAATTTGCCTCCCGAGCGCCCTTGTGATACCCGCGATGCGCCATCCTGCCAACGCTGAGGAAGCGCGAGGTCGAAACCCGCGATCAACGTGAGCGCAAAGGCCGTGAGCAGCACCGCGAACGCCCCCAGCACCCAGGGATTTTGCAACCACGCCCCGAGGCTCTGTCCGACAAGCGCAGCGGCAACCCCAAGCGCCGTGTAGACAAGCGCCATACCGATTACGTAAGAGAGCGACAGCGCGAACCCGCGCGCCCGCGTTACCTTGGCGCCCTCGCCGATGATGATTGCTGAGAGGATCGGAATCATCGGATACGAACACGGAAGAAGGCTCAACACGACGCCCGCGACGAAATACAGCCCCATGATGGCAATGAAACCGCCTCCTTGCAGCAGGGATGCCGCGTAGTCGGCGCTCGTCGCGCGTTGATACCAGGATTCCCCTTCGGACGGTTCCGAGGCGGTGGTGAGCGACGACGCGCCGGCAACAGCGTTTGCGGCCGGATCGACCGCCTTCAGTGCTGCGCCGGTCACGTGATACGCGCGTTCCATCGGCGGATAACAGATACCCGCATCGGCGCATCCCTGCGAGGTGACCGCCAGATCAAAAGCACCTGAGGCCGATTTGACCGGGATATGGATCGTCAGGTCACCGCGATACGTTTCAACGTTTTTCTGAAATGTATCGTCGAACTTGACGTGCCCGGCAGGCAAGCGGGCGTTGCCGAGGCTCACGGTTCCGTTACGTGTCGCGAAGTTGAAGCGCTCACGGTACATGTAGTAACCGTCGGCGATTTTGTAGTGAACAACGACTTCGCCGGGTTGCTCGCTCGCGCTGAATTTGAAAGCGACGTCTGGGTCGAGAAAATCGTCCGCAGCGTGGACTGCGCCGGCAAACGGCAGCGCGAGCAGGAAACACAGTGACAATGCGACGGCACGCAACACTACGCGCGCATGCCGGTTCAGGCGGTTAAACATGGAGAGAGCGTTGAGTTTCGGCATTGACCCACTGGCCGTATCCGGCTGAGGCTGTCGCTTGCCACGAAACGATTTCGGGTGTGTCGTACGGATGAAGCGTCTGGATCAACTGTTCGAGTTCCAGCGCCCGTGCGACGCCTGTTTTGAAGAGCAACTGGATTTCATCGGCGGATTCGAGCTTGCCCTGCCAGCGATAGTTCGAACGCACCGAGCCGATTTGTGTCACGCATGCAGCGAGCCGGGTGCTCAACGCCGCGGACGCGAGTTTTTGCGCAGTTTCCGCATCAGGCACAGTCGTCAGGATCAACGTCACATTCACGCTCACAATCGGCTCCGCTGGGTCAGGAGGAATCCAGTGACCCTATCGTATCACCCGGAGCAACGACGCCGCTTCGAACCGCAGCAGCGCCATGTGGTCGCGGAAAGCAAAAAAGCCAGGCGAATGCCTGGCTTTCTTGTTGGGTATTGCCGCGATCCTTATTCCGCTTCCTGCACGTTGTCCGCTTCAACGACATCCGGGCGGTCCAGCAGTTCGACCAGAGCCATCGGCGCGTTGTCGCCTACGCGGAAACCGAACTTCAGGATGCGCAGATAGCCACCTGGACGATTCGCGAAGCGGGGACCGAGCACGTCGAACAGCTTCGTGACCGAGTCACGATCGCGCAGGCGGTTGAACACCAGACGACGATTTGCCAGCGACGGCTTCTTACCGAGCGTGATCAGCGGCTCGACGACTTTACGGAGTTCCTTCGCTTTCGGCAGCGTCGTCTTGATGACTTCGTGCTCGATGAGCGAGTTGGACATGTTACGGAGCATTGCCAAACGGTGGCTGCTCGTGCGGTTCAGTTTCCGCAGACCATGACGGTGACGCATTTCAATTTCCTTGATTCAAAGTTTTGGTCCAGCTCTTCTATCGCGCTCGCCCGATCCTGAGATCGGCGGACGCACGGGCCGGTAGTGAAATAGCAAAACGCGGATTCTAAAGGAAAATCCGCGTCTTTGCCAGTCGCGGTACAGCGTGCCACTTACTTGTCGAGGCCAGCCGGCGGCCAGTTTTCGAGCTTCATGCCGAGCGTCAGACCCCGCGAAGCGAGCACTTCCTTGATCTCGTTCAGCGACTTGCGACCCAGATTCGGCGTTTTGAGCAGCTCGTTTTCCGTGCGCTGGATCAGGTCGCCAATGTAGTAAATGTTCTCGGCCTTCAGGCAGTTCGCGGAACGAACCGTCAATTCGAGGTCGTCAACCGGACGCAGCAGGATCGGATCGATCTGCGGCGCACGCGACGGTGCTTCCGCCGTGGCTTCCGTGCCTTCCAGAGCTGCGAATACCGACAATTGATCAACCAGAATACGCGCCGATTGACGGATCGCTTCTTCGGGCGAAATCACACCGTTGGTTTCGATGTTCATCACGAGCTTGTCGAGATCGGTACGTTGTTCGACACGCGCGCTCTCCACTGCATAGCTCACGCGGCGAACCGGCGAGAAAGACGCGTCCAGCACGATGCGGCCGATGATCTTGGCCGACTCGTCGCCATAGCGACGCACGTTACCCGGCACATAGCCGCGGCCCTTTTCCACTTTGATCTGCACATCGAGCTTGCCGCCCTTCGACAGATGCGCAATCACGTGATCCGGGTTGATCACTTCGCAATCGTGAGCGAGTTCGATGTCGCCAGCGGTAACAACGCCTTCGCCTTCCTTGCGCAGTGTAACCGTCACTTCATCACGGTTATGCAGCTTGAACACGACACCCTTCAAGTTCAACAACAGGTTGACCACATCCTCCTGCACACCGTCGAGCGTCGAGTATTCGTGCACAACGCCTGCGATCGTAACTTCAGTCGGCGCGTAGCCAACCATCGACGAAAGCAACACACGCCGAAGCGCGTTACCCAAGGTGTGGCCGTAACCGCGTTCAAACGGTTCCATAACCACTTTCGCATGGCTCTCGCCGAGCGATTCGACTGCAATGATCTTGGGCTTCAACAAACTGGTTTGCATAGGTTTTCCTTTTCAATACCCTCGGCTCGTTACACCGATAAGGCTGACCGGTAACAACCTGAAAATAAACAGCCGAGGCTCCCCCTTGCGCAACGCAATCGGGGTGCCCCGGCCGTCAATCCGATTACCGCGAATACAATTCGACGATCAGGCTTTCGTTGATATCGCCAGCGATGTCGCTACGTTCCGGCATTTGCTTGAACGTACCTTCGAACTTCTTCGCATCGACAGCGACCCAGCTCGCCAGACCGCCCTGCTCAGCCAGCGACAGCGCTTCGACAATACGCGCCTGCTTCTTCGACTGTTCGCGCACGGCAACCACATCGCCCGACTTCACTTGCAGCGACGGAATGTTAGCGACCTGGCCATTCACCATGATTGCCTTGTGGCTCACGAGCTGGCGCGCTTCAGCACGCGTCGAGCCGAAGCCCATGCGGTACACGACGTTATCGAGACGCGACTCGAGCAATTGCAGCAGGTTTTCACCCGTGTTGCCCTTGCGCCGGTCGGCTTCGGCGAAGTAACGACGGAACTGGCGTTCGAGAACACCGTAGATACGCTTGACTTTTTGCTTTTCGCGCAGCTGCGTGCCGTAATCGGACGTACGGGCGCCCGAGGTGCGGCCATGTTGGCCCGGCTTGCTGTCAAGCTTGCACTTGTCAGCGAGCGAACGACGGGCGCTCTTCAGGAAGAGGTCAGTGCCTTCACGGCGGGAGAGCTTGGCTTTAGGGCCGATATAGCGTGCCACTTTGCATTCCTTCTATGATAAATCACGCGAATTTAAGTTCGCGCTAGTCCGAACCCTTTGGGTCGAACGGTGGGCTTAGTCAATTCAATAACGCGAGCAGCCTGCCGCCGCGTAAAGCGGCAACAGGCGCTAGCAAAAACGGCGTCTTAGATACGACGACGCTTCGGCGGACGGCAGCCGTTGTGCGGAACCGGCGTCACATCGGAGATCGCGGTGATCTTGATGCCAAGACCATGCAGCGCGCGCACCGCAGACTCACGACCAGGGCCCGGGCCCTTGATCCGCACTTCGAGGTTCTTTACGCCGTATTCCATCGCCACGCGGCCAGCCGATTCCGCTGCAACCTGCGCTGCAAACGGCGTCGACTTACGCGAGCCTTTGAAACCCTGGCCACCCGACGTTGCCCAGGCAAGTGCATTGCCTTGACGATCGGTGATCGTGATGATGGTGTTGTTGAACGACGCGTGAACGTGAACCACGCCCTCGGCGACGTTCTTCTTGACCTTCTTGCGAACGCGTTGCGCCGCGGAGTTGTTCGAAGCCTTAGCCATTACGTTTTCCTGTAACTGTCAGTTCCGCTTACTTCTTCAGCGATTGCGCTGCACGACGCGGACCCTTGCGCGTACGGGCATTCGTACGCGTGCGTTGGCCGCGCAGGGGCAGGCCCTTGCGATGGCGCACGCCACGATAGCAGCCGAGATCCATCAGGCGCTTGATGTTCATCGTCGTTTCACGGCGCAGATCGCCTTCAACGATGAACTTGCCGACTTCTTCACGCAGCTTTTCGAGATCTGCGTCGTTCAGGTCTTTGACCTTTTTCGAAAATGCCACACCAGCAGCGACGCAAATGTCGCGCGAGCGCGTGCGGCCGACACCGTAAATCGCCGTCAGGCCGATTTCGGTGTGCTGGTGGTTCGGGATGTTAACCCCTGCGATACGAGCCATTGTTTTTCCTCAAACAAAAAGCGCAAGCAAAAGCGCGGCGTTCAGCCTTGACGCTGTTTGTGGCGCGGATCAGAGCTGCAAATCACGCGCACAACGCCCTTGCGCTTGATGATCTTGCAATTGCGGCAAATGCGCTTAACCGATGCCATCACTTTCATGATATTACCCTTTTTTCAAATCACTTCGCCCGGAACACGATCCGCGCACGCGACAGATCGTAAGGCGTCAATTCAACCGTCACCTTGTCGCCCGGCAGAATACGGATATAGTGCATCCGCATCTTGCCGGATATGTGTCCCAATACGACATGGCCGTTTTCCAGCTTTACCCTGAAGGTAGCGTTAGGCAGGTTTTCGATGACTTCACCCTGCATCTGGATTACATCGTCTTTGGCCATAAGTCCTTTCAACGCATCGGGACGCCGCCGCCTTTGAAATTGGCTTTCTTCAGCAGCGATTCATACTGTTGCGACATAACGTACGACTGCACCTGCGCCATGAAGTCCATTGTGACGACGACAATGATCAGCAGCGACGTTCCACCAAAATAAAACGGCACGTTCCAGCGCAGCACCAGAAACTCCGGCAGCAAGCAAACGAACACGATGTAGATCGCACCGGCCAGCGTCAGACGCGTGAGGATGCGGTCAATATATCGCGCCGTCTGATCGCCCGGACGGATGCCCGGAACGAAAGCGCCGCTTTTCTTCAGGTTGTCGGCCGTTTCCCTGCTGTTGAACACCAGTGCGGTGTAGAAAAAACAGAAGAACACGATCGCCAACGCGTACAACAACACGTACACCGGTTGGCCAGGCTTGACGGCCTCGGCCACGTTATGCAGCGTGTCACCGAACCAGCCGGTACGCGACCCTGAACTAAACCAGTTCAGGATGGTTGCCGGGAAGAGAATGATCGACGATGCAAAGATCGGCGGAATCACACCCGACATGTTCAGCTTCAGCGGCAAATGCGAAGACTGGCCGCCGTAAATCTTGTTGCCGACCTGGCGCTTGGCGTAATTCACAAGAATCTTGCGCTGGCCGCGTTCGATGAACACCACCAGATACGTCACAGCAGCAATCAGAAACACCACAATGATCGCGGAGATGATGCTCATCGAGCCGGTTCGCACCAGTTCGAACAGACCACCAATTGCGTTCGGAAAACCGGCCGCAATCCCGCCGAAAATAATGATCGAGATGCCGTTGCCGAGCCCGCGTTCTGTGATTTGCTCACCCAGCCACATCAGGAACATCGTGCCCGTGACAAGCGTCACAACTGTCGTCAACCGAAACACCATGCCCGGATCGAGTACCAATCCCGGCTGGTTTTCCAGCGCGACTGCAATGCCAAACGCCTGGAAGGTTGCCAGCAACACAGTGAAGACCCGCGTGTACTGCGTAATCTTCCGCTGACCTGCCTGCCCTTCCTTCTTCAACGCTTCGAGCTGCGGCGAAACAATCGCCAGCAACTGCATGATGATCGACGCCGAGATATACGGCATGATCCCAAGCGCGAAAATCGTGAACCGCGAAAGTGCGCCACCCGAAAACATGTTGAACATGCCAAGGATGCCGCCCGACTGGCTTTGGAACAGCTTCGCCAGTTGGTCCGGGTCAATACCCGGCACCGGAATATGCGCACCGATACGGTAGACGATCAGCGCCATGAGCAAAAAAACTGCCCGTCGACGCAGATCGCCAAACTTCGCCGCGCTTCGACCGGGTTTTGCGAGACTCGGGCTGTTAGCCAAGTACGTTCTCCGATGCAAATGCTAGTGACGGCAATCGACTTGCGCGTTACTCGGCAAATGAGCCGCCGGCCGCTTCGATAGCAGCGCGCGCACCCTTCGTCGCACCCAGACCCTTCACAACGATCTTGCGCTTCAGCTCGCCCGTCGCGATGATCTTGGCGCTCCTCGTCAGCTCGCCAACCAGACCGGCTTGCTTCAGAGCCAGCAAGTCGATTTCGTCGACCGGCAGCTTTTCCAGATCAGCGAGACGCACTTCACCGACGAATTCCTTCGTCAGCGACGTGAAGCCACGCTTCGGCAGACGACGTTGCAGCGGCATTTGACCGCCTTCGAAGCCAACCTTGTGGAAACCGCCCGAACGCGATTTCTGACCCTTGTGACCACGACCTGCGGTCTTGCCGAGGCCGGAGCCGATGCCGCGACCAACGCGACGCTTTGCGTGCTTCGCGCCTTCAGCCGGCTTCAGGTTATTCAATTCCATTATCAACTCCTTGAGTCCCGGTCAGCCGCTTAGCTGATGACCTTAACGAGGTACGAAACCTTGTTGATCATGCCGCGCACAGCCGGCGTGTCCTGCAACTCGCTAACCGAGTTGAGTCGGCGCAGGCCCAGACCACGCACCGTCGCACGATGCGTTTCGCGGGTGCCGATCAGGCTCTTGACGAGCTGGACCTTGACAGTTTTATCAGACATGATGTCCACCTTTAGCCCAGAATATCTTCGACGGACTTGCCACGCTTCGCCGCGATGTCGCCCGGCGTCGACTGCTTGCGCAGACCGTCGAGCGTTGCACGAACGAGGTTGTACGGGTTCGTCGAACCGTGGCTCTTGGCCACAACGTTCTGCACGCCCATCACGTCGAACACAGCGCGCATCGGGCCGCCAGCGATCACACCGGTACCGTCCTTCGCCGGGGCGAGGAGGACCATCGATGCGCCGTGCTTACCGTGCACTTCGTGCTGCAGGGTGCCGTTTTTGAGCGGCACCTTGAACATGTTGCGGCGAGCCTGTTCCATTGCCTTCTGGACAGCGACCGGCACTTCCTTCGCCTTGCCCTTGCCCATACCGACGCGGCCATCACCGTCGCCAACCACGGTCAGCGCGGCGAAACCGAGAATCCGGCCACCCTTCACGACCTTGGTCACGCGGTTGACCGAAATCATCTTTTCGCGAAGGCCGTCGTCGCGTTCGTCAGCCTGAACTTTCGCTTGCATCTTTGCCATGACGAATTCCTTCCCTTAGAACTTGAGCCCGGCTTCGCGCGCCGCATCAGCCAGCGCCTTCACGCGGCCGTGGTAGCGGAAACCCGAGCGGTCGAAGGCGACGGATTCGATGCCGGCAGCCTTAGCCTTTTCTGCAATGCGCTTACCGATCAGGGTAGCAGCAGCAACGTTGCCGCCCTTACCCGTCTTGTCGGCCAGTTGCGCACGCACTTCGGCTTCGAGCGTCGACGCGCTGGCGAGCACCTTGGTGCCGCACGGCGAGAACACTTGCGCATAGATGTGCGTGTTCGTGCGATGCACGGCGAGACGCGCGACCTGCAGCTCAGCGATCTTGATACGCGTCTGACGAGCGCGGCGCAGGCGAGATTGAGTCTTATCCATGATTGCGCACCCTTACTTCTTCTTCGTTTCTTTGAGGATCACAACCTCGTTGGCGTAACGCACGCCCTTGCCCTTGTAGGGCTCCGGCGGACGATAGCCGCGCACTTCTGCCGCGACCTGGCCAACTTGTTGCTTACTGATCCCCTTGATCACGATTTCGGTTTGCGTCGGGGTTTCAGCCTTGACGCCTTCCGGCATCTGGTGCACCACGGGGTGCGAGAAACCCAGCGACAGGTTCAGCTTGTCGCCTTGCGCCTGTGCGCGGTAACCGACGCCAACCAGCGTCAGCTTGCGCTCGAAACCCTTCGTCACGCCGTTCACCATGTTCGCAACCAGTGCGCGCATCGTGCCCGACATCGCATTCGCTTCGCGGCTGTCGTCAACGGGCTCGAACTTCAGCGTGCCGTTGTCGTTCACCACTTTAACGAGGCGGTTTGCAGCCTGTGTAATCGTACCCAGCGGGCCCTTCACGGTGATACGCTCATCGCTCAGAGCCACTTCTGCGCCTTGCAGCGCGACAGGGCTTTTACCTACTCGAGACATGTTTCTCTCTCCTTTCGGCCTTAAGCGACGTAGCAGATGACTTCGCCGCCAACGCCCGTAGCGCGCGCCTTGCGGTCCGTCATCACGCCCTTCGGCGTCGATACGATTGCCACGCCGAGGCCATTCATGACCTGCGGGATGTCGTTACGGCCGCGGTATACGCGCAGACCAGGCTTCGAGACGCGCTCAAGGCGCTCGATAACCGGACGGCCAGCGTAGTACTTCAACGCGATGTTCAATTCCGACTTCGCACCTTCGGACTTCACTGCGAAATCGTCGATATAGCCTTCGTCCTTCAGGACCTGCGCAATCGCAACCTTGACTTTCGACGAGGGCATCGTCACCGAAACCTTCTCGACCATCTGCGCATTGCGGATGCGAGTCAGCATATCGGCGATAGGATCACTCATGCTCATTTACGTTTCTCCTATTACCAGCTCGCCTTGGTCAGGCCAGGGATCTCGCCGCGGAACGCGATTTCGCGAATCTTGTTACGCGCCAGCCCGAATTTACGGAACGTACCGCGCGGACGACCAGTGATAGCGCAACGGTTGCGCTTACGGGTCGGGTTAGAATTACGCGGCAGTTGCTGCAGTTCCAGACGGGCTGCATAACGCTCTTCATCCGACTTGCTTTGGTCGTCGATGACGGCCTTCAGCTCAGCGCGCTTGGGAGCGAACTTTGCAGCAAGGCGAGCACGCTTCTTTTCACGTTCGATCAGTGCCAGTTTAGCCACGGTAACCTCAGTTTCTGAACGGGAACTTGAAGCTGGCGAGCAGAGCCTTTGCTTCGTCGTCGGTCTTCGCAGTCGTCGTGATGCTGATGTTCAGCCCACGCAGCGCGTCGATCTTGTCGTAATCGATTTCGGGGAAAATGATCTGCTCTTTCACACCGATGTTGTAGTTGCCACGACCGTCGAACGCACGACCCGACACGCCACGGAAGTCGCGCACACGGGGGAGCGCGACCGTCACGAAACGGTCCAGAAATTCGTACATCGCCTGACCACGCAACGTGACCATCGCACCGATCGGATAGCCCTGACGGATCTTGAAGCCAGCGATTGCCTTGCGTGCCTTCGTGATAACCGGCTTCTGGCCAGCAATCTTTGTCAGGTCGCCAACGGCGTTTTCGATGACTTTCTTGTCCGCGATTGCTTCACCGACACCCATGTTCAGGGTGATCTTGGTGATGCGCGGCACTTCCATCACGGACTTGTAACCGAACTTCTCGATGAGGCCGGGTACAACCTTCTCTTTGTAAAATTCTTGCAAACGAGCCATTTTTTACTCCGCTGCGTCAGGCGCTCAGCTCGGCACCGGTCGTCTTAAGGAAACGAACTTTCTTGTCTCCTTCGACCTTGATGCCTACACGCGACGCCTTGCCATTCGCGTCGACCAATGCGACGTTCGAAATTTGCAGCGGCATCGTCTTGGCTTCCACACCGCCCGTCGTACCCTTCATCGGGTTCGGCTTGACATGCTTCTTGACGAGGTTGATACCCTCGACTGTCACATGATTCTCGCCAACGGACAGCACGATGCCGCGCTTGCCCTTGTCCTTGCCGGTGATGACGATAACTTCGTCACCTTTGCGAATCTTGTTCATCGCGACTCCTTACAGCACTTCCGGTGCCAGCGAAACGATCTTCATGAATCGTTCGCTACGCAACTCACGCGTGACCGGCCCAAAAATGCGGGTGCCGATAGGCTCGAGCTTGGTATTCAAAAGCACGGCGGCGTTGCCATCGAACTTGATCAGCGAGCCGTCCTGACGGCGCACGCCCTTGGCGGTGCGAACCACCACGGCGTTGTAAATCTCGCCTTTCTTCACGCGCCCGCGCGGCGTTGCCTCTTTGACGGTCACCTTGATGATGTCGCCAATGCTGGCATAACGACGCTTCGAGCCGCCGAGCACCTTGATGCACATGACTTCACGCGCACCCGTGTTGTCGGCCACTTCAAGCCGAGTTTCGGTCTGGATCATGGTTTATCTTTCCCAACTTAATCCGGTCGCACCACCATGGCGCACCCGGTCAGTCTTGGTCCCGTCAGCCAATCGGCTGCTTGGGTTAGAACAGCAGCGACGGCAAACGAAACCCGCCATCGCAATCCGGTGAATCCTTCGGAACAAGCTGACGCCTGAACCGCTTCCCCCACCAACTTCGCCCGCGACGGGGCTCCCACAAAGAGGGAAGACCGAAATTATAACAAATAATCTCGGTCTTGCAAGCGAAACTTACTGCGATTTCAACTACTTCTACAACTTTGCGGCGTCAGATGACGCGAGCAGCCTCGACCAGGCGGGACACAACCCAAGCTTTCGTCTTCGAAATCGGACGCGTTTCCTGGATTTCAACGAGATCACCCTCGTTGTACGTGTTCGCGTCGTCGTGCGCGTGGTACTTCTTCGAACGCACAACGTACTTGCCGTAGATCGGGTGCTTCACGCGGTGCTCGACCAGCACGGTGACCGTCTTGTCCATCTTGTTGCTGACGACCTTGCCGACCAGCGTCCGCTTGAGCGAGGTTTTTACGCTATCGTTCATTTCTGGTTCGCCTTCTCAGTCAGGACGGTCCGCACACGTGCGATGTCGCGACGAACCTTCTTCAGCTGGCTCGTGTTCGTGAGCTGCTGGGTCGCGAGTTGCATGCGCAGGCCGAATTGCGCCTTCAACAGGTCCGACAGCTCCTTGTTGAGCGCGGCCTGATCTTTCTGGTGAAGTTCGGAAGCCTTCATCACTTACTCCTTAGGCGCCAAGCTGGCGCACGATGAACGTCGTCTTCAGCGGCAGCTTCGCTGCAGCCAGACGGAACGCTTCGCGTGCCAGCTCTTCGGTTACGCCGTCCATTTCGTACAGCATCTTGCCCGGTTGAATCTCCGCGACGTAATACTCCGGGTTACCTTTACCGTTACCCATACGTACTTCCGCCGGCTTGTGCGAGATCGGCTTGTCCGGGAAGATGCGGATCCAGATGCGGCCACCACGCTTGATGTGGCGGGTCATGGCACGACGCGCCGCTTCAATCTGGCGCGCGGTCAGACGGCCGCGACCGATAGCCTTCAGACCGAATTCACCGAACGACACCGCGTTGCCGCGGGTTGCGATACCGGTGTTACGACCTTTCTGCTCTTTGCGATACTTTCTGCGTTTCGGTTGCAGCATCGTTATTCTCCAGTCTTCCCGTCGCCACCAGCGCGACGAGGAGCGCCACGGCGTGCACCTGCCGGGCCACCACCTTCACCATCGCGACGCGGACGGCGATCGCCACCCGGACGTGCGTTGCGGCGCGGACGCTTTTCTTCGGCGACTTCTTCCACCACCGGTGCGTCATTGCGGCCGAGGGTATCGCCCTTGTAGACCCACACCTTGACACCGATGATGCCGTAGGTCGTCTTCGCTTCCGAAGTTGCGTAGTCGATATCGGCGCGCAGCGTATGAAGCGGCACGCGACCTTCGCGATACCATTCCGTACGGGCGATTTCGATACCATTCAGACGGCCAGCGCTCATGATCTTGATGCCCTGAGCACCCAGACGCATTGCGTTTTGCATCGCACGCTTCATCGCGCGGCGGAACATGATCCGGCGCTCGAGCTGTTGCGTGATCGAATCGGCGATCAATTGCGCATCGGTTTCCGGCTTGCGGATTTCCTCGATGTTGACGTGGACCGGAACGCCCATGCGGCGCTGCAGTTCCGTCTTCAGCAGTTCAATATCCTCGCCCTTCTTGCCGATGACCACACCCGGACGCGAGCTGTAAATCGTGATGCGCGCGTTTTTCGCCGGACGCTCGATGACGACGCGGCCAACCGAAGCGTTCTTCAGCTTCTTCTTCAGGTATTCACGAACACCGATGTCTTCCTGCAACATCGCCGCGAAATTGTTGTTGTTCGCGTACCAACGCGAAGCCCAATTGCGGCTGACGGCCAAACGGAAGCCAGTCGGATGAATTTTCTGTCCCATCGTATGACTCCTTAATTCCCGACCGTCACAGTGATGTGACAGGATTGCTTCTCGATGCGGTTACCGCGGCCTTTAGCGCGCGCAGTAAAACGCTTGAGAGAGGCCGCCTTGTCGACGTAGATGCTCGTAATCTTGAGCTCGTCGATATCGGCGCCTTCGTTGTGCTCCGCATTCGCGATCGCCGACAGCACGACCTTTTTCACGATTCCCGCAGCCTTCTTCGGCGAGAACGTCAGAACGTTCAGCGCCTTGTCGACCGGCAAACCGCGGATCTGGTCAGCCACAAGGCGCGTTTTCTGCGCCGAGATGCGGGCACCGCGATGAATTGCTTTCACTTCCATCTTGATAGCCCCTTATTTCTTGGCCTTCTTGTCGGCCGCGTGACCCTTGAACGTCCGGGTCAATGCGAACTCGCCAAGCTTGTGGCCGACCATGTTTTCCGAGATGTACACCGGAACGTGCTGACGGCCGTTGTGCACGGCAATCGTCAGACCGATGAAATCCGGGAGGATCGTCGAACGACGCGACCAGGTTTTGATCGGCTTCTTGTCACGCGAAGCTGCAGCCGCCTCAACTTTCTTCAGCAAATGGGCGTCGCAGAACGGACCTTTTTTTACAGAACGTGCCATTGCCTACTCCTTAACGCTTGTGACGGCGCTGGACGATCATTGTCGTCGTGCGCTTGTTGCTACGGGTGCGATAACCCTTCGTCGGCGTGCCCCACGGGCTCACCGGATCGCGACCTGCAGCCGTCTTGCCTTCACCACCACCGTGCGGGTGATCGACCGGGTTCATTGCAACGCCACGCACCGTCGGGCGGATACCGCGCCAGCGGTTCGCGCCAGCCTTACCGATTTGACGGAGGCTATGCTCCTCGTTGCCCACTTCACCAATCGTCGCGCGGCACTCAACGTGAACACGGCGGATTTCGCCCGAACGCAGACGAACCTGCGCGTAGGTGCCTTCACGAGCCAGCAACATCGCCGACGTACCAGCCGAACGCGCCATTTGCGCGCCCTTGCCCGGCAGCATTTCGATGCAGTGGATCGTCGTACCAACCGGAATGTTGCGGATCGGCAGCGTGTTACCTGCGCGGATCGGAGCTTCCGAACCCGACATCAGTTGCTGTCCAATCATCACACCCTTCGGAGCGATGATGTAGCGACGCTCGCCGTCTGCGTACAGAACCAACGCAATGTTTGCGCTACGGTTCGGGTCATACTCGAGACGCTCAACCTTTGCAGGAATGCCATCTTTCGCACGACGGAAGTCGACAATACGATACTGCTGCTTATGACCACCACCCTTGTGACGGGTCGTGATGTGGCCGTTGTTGTTGCGGCCGGCGGTCACGCTCTGCGAATCAAGCAGGGGCGCGTACGGCTTGCCCTTATGCAGATCCTTGTTGACCACCTTGACCATCGCGCGGCGGCCCGGCGAAGTCGGCTTAACTTTAACGATTGCCATGATTACTTGGCCTCCGCTTCAAAGTTGATTTCCTGGCCGGGCTTCAGGCAGACGTATGCCTTCTTCACGTCCTTGCGCTTGCCCATGAAGCGGCCAAAACGCTTGGCTTTACCCTTCTGGACGAGCACATTGACGGAATTGACTTCCACCTTGAACAGCAGCTCAACGGCAGCCTTCACTTCCTGCTTCGTGGCATCCGGCGCGACTTCGAACACAACCTGCTCGTTCTTGTCGGCCACCAGCGTCGCCTTTTCGGAGATCACCGGCGCGAGCAGGACCTGCATCAAACGATGATCGTTCTTGCGAATCTCGCTCATGACAGCAACTCCTCGATCTGGGCGACCGCAGCCTTCGTAATCAGGATCTTCTTGAAGTAGATCAACGAGAGCGGGTCGGCGTAACGCGGCTCGACAACCGCCACGTGGGCGAGGTTGCGAGACGCGAGGTACAGGTTTTCGTCAACCGTGTCGGTGATGACCAGCACGGAGTCGAGACCCATCGCCTTGAATTTTTCGGCCAGCAGCTTTGTCTTCGGTGCTTCGAGCGTCAGCTCGTCGACCACCGAGATACGGCCTTCGCGGGCCAGCTGCGAGAAGATCGAGCAGAGACCCGCACGATGCATCTTCTTGTTGACCTTGTGCGAAAAGTTTTCTTCCGGCGAATTCGGGAAAATGCGACCACCGCCGCGCCACAACGGGCTCGACGACATACCGGCACGGGCACGACCCGTACCCTTCTGGCGCCACGGCTTCTTGGTCGTGTGCTTGACCTGCTCACGATCCTTCTGCGCGCGGTTGCCGCTACGGGCATTCGCCTGGTAGGCCACTACGACCTGGTGAATCAGGGCTTCGTTGTAGTCACGGCCGAACACGACGTCCGACGCGCTAACAGCCGCACCTTCCTGACCATTGGCATTCAGGAGCTTAAGTTCCATTATTTCGCTCCTTTCACGGCACGAGCCTTCACAGCCGGCGTCACGAAAACCTTGCCGCCCTTCGCACCGGGAACAGCACCCTTGACCAGCAACAGCTTGCGGTCTGCGTCGATACGAGCGATTTCGAGGTTTTGCACCGTTACCGTATCGTCACCCATGTGACCGGTCATGCGCTTACCCGGGAAAACGCGACCCGGGTCCTGCGCCATACCGATCGAGCCCGGCACGTTGTGCGAGCGCGAGTTACCGTGCGATGCACGGCCGGATGCGAAGTTGTAACGCTTGATGGTACCGGCGTAGCCCTTACCAATCGACACGCCTTGCACGTCGACCTTCTGGCCCACTTCGAAAAGGTCGGGACCAACCACGGTGCCGCTCGACAGCTCGGCGGCCTTGGCGGCATCGATCTTGAATTCTTTGAGGATTTCACCGGCTTCAACACCGGCTTTGGCGAGATGACCGGCCAGCGGCTTCGTCACACGCGATGCACGGCGCGTACCGAATGCAACCTGAACGGCCGTGTAGCCGTCGGTTTCAACAGTCTTGATCTGCGTCACGCGGTTGTCGGACACGTCCAGCACGGTAACGGGAATCGAATCCCCTTCAGCCGTGAAGATACGGGTCATGCCAACCTTGCGACCTACGAGTCCAAGGCTCATCGTTTTCTCCATTCCCGACTGCGATTGGTCGGGGCTAATTTACAAAATGCCAGCGTTTTTCGACTTGAAACGCACCGGCTTTTTTGCGCGAATGCGCGAAAAGCCTAATATTATAGCAAGGCTTTTCGTTTTCCGCAAGCAATCAAAGACTTAGCGACACCCAACAAGCCGGATGTCGGCAGGAAGCCTTACTGCAGCTTGATCTCCACGTCCACGCCAGCCGGCAGGTCAAGCTTCATCAGCGCGTCGACGGTCTTGTCCGTCGGGTCGACGATGTCCATCAGGCGTTGGTGAGTACGGATTTCGAGCTGGTCGCGCGACGTCTTGTTGACGTGCGGCGAACGCAGGATGTCGAAACGCTGGATACGGGTCGGCAGGGGCACCGGACCGCGAACGATAGCGCCAGTCCGCTTTGCCGTATCAACGATTTCGGCTGCCGATTGATCGATCAGACGATAGTCGAAAGCCTTCAGGCGAATGCGGATTTTCTGGTTCTGCATGACGATTCCTTGTAAAGAGCGAGGCGGCGTTGCGCCACCAAACGAAAAAAGAACGTAGGACCAGACACCCACTGAGGGCGGGCGCCCGGTCCCGGGCACCAATTACTGCAACTACAAAGTTCTCGATTTTACTCGATGATCTTGGCGACGACACCGGCGCCGACGGTACGGCCACCTTCACGGATGGCGAAGCGCAGGCCTTCTTCCATCGCGATCGGCGCGATCAGCTTCACCGTGATCGACACGTTGTCGCCCGGCATCACCATTTCCTTGTCCTTCGGCAACTCGATCGAACCCGTCACGTCCGTCGTCCGGAAGTAGAACTGCGGGCGATAGTTGTTGAAGAACGGCGTATGACGACCGCCTTCGTCCTTGCTCAGCACGTACACTTCTGCCGTGAAGTGCGTGTGCGGCGTGATCGAACCCGGCTTGGCCAGCACCTGACCACGCTCCACGTCTTCGCGCTTCGTGCCGCGCAGCAGGATACCCACGTTGTCGCCGGCCTGACCCTGGTCGAGCAGCTTGCGGAACATTTCCACGCCCGTGCAGGTCGTCTTCACCGTCGGCTTGATACCGACAATTTCGATTTCCTCGCCGACCTTCACCACGCCACGCTCCACGCGGCCCGTCACCACCGTGCCACGACCCGAGATCGAGAACACGTCTTCCACCGGCATCAGGAACGCACCGTCAACTGCGCGCTCCGGCGTCGGGATGTACGTGTCCAGCGCGTCAGCCAGGTTCATGATCGCCACTTCACCCAGTTCGCCCTTGTCGCCTTCCAGCGCCAGCTTGGCCGAACCCTTGATGATCGGCGTCTCGTCGCCCGGGAAGTCGTACTTCGACAACAGCTCGCGCACTTCCATTTCCACCAGCTCGAGCAGCTCGGCGTCGTCCACCATGTCGCACTTGTTCAGGAACACGATGATGTACGGCACACCAACCTGACGCGCCAGCAGGATGTGCTCACGCGTTTGCGGCATCGGACCGTCTGCAGCCGAGCACACCAGGATTGCGCCGTCCATCTGCGCTGCGCCCGTGATCATGTTCTTCACATAGTCAGCGTGGCCCGGGCAGTCGACGTGGGCATAGTGGCGGTTCGCCGTTTCGTATTCCACGTGCGCCGTGTTGATCGTGATACCGCGTGCCTTTTCTTCCGGCGCCGCGTCGATCTGGTCGTATGCCTTCGCTTCGCCGCCGAACTTCGCGGTCAGAACCGTCGTGATCGCTGCCGTCAGCGTGGTCTTGCCATGATCAACGTGACCAATCGTGCCGACGTTCACGTGCGGCTTGGTCCGCTCGAATTTACCTTTAGCCATGTTTCTCTTCTTTCAAAAAAGTTGAATGGGATGTGACGTGTCGCCTGCTTACTTCGACTTCGCGTTGATGATCGCTTCGGAGACGTTACGCGGCGCTTCGGAGTAGTGCTTGAACTCCATCGTGTACGTCGCACGACCCTGCGTCAACGAACGCAGCGACGTCGAGTAGCCGAACATTTCCGACAGCGGGACTTCTGCGCGAACGATCTTGCCACCGCCAACCATGTCGTCCATGCCCTGAACGATACCGCGACGACCCGACAGGTCGCCCATCACGTTGCCCATGTAGTCTTCCGGCGTTTCGACCTCGACGGCCATCATCGGCTCGAGGATAACCGGGCTCGCCTTGCGCATTGCTTCCTTGAACGCCATCGAACCGGCCATGCGGAACGCGTTTTCGTTCGAGTCAACATCGTGGTACGAGCCGAACGTCAGGTGAACCTTCACGTCAACGACCGGGAAACCTGCCAGCACGCCAGCCTTCAGCGTTTCCTGGATACCTTTGTCGACTGCCGGGATGTATTCACGCGGAATCACACCGCCCTTGATTTCGTCCAGGAACTCGTAGCCCTTGCCTTGCTCGTTCGGCTCGAGCGTGATGACCGCGTGGCCATACTGGCCGCGACCACCCGACTGCTTGACGAACTTGCCGTCGACGTCTTCCGCCTTGCTGCGGATCGTTTCGCGGTAAGCCACCTGCGGCTTGCCGACCGTCGCTTCGACGCCGAATTCACGCTTCATCCGGTCGACCAGAATTTCGAGGTGCAGCTCGCCCATACCCGAAATAATCGTTTGCCCCGATTCCTCGTCCGTTTGAACACGGAACGACGGATCTTCCTGAGCCAGACGATTGAGCGCCAGACCCATTTTTTCCTGGTCCGGCTTCGTCTTCGGCTCAACAGCCTGCGAAATCACCGGTTCCGGGAAAATCATGCGTTCGAGCACGATCGGGTTTTGCGGATCGCACAGCGTGTCGCCGGTGGTCGCGTCTTTCAGGCCAACTGCCGCAGCGATGTCGCCTGCGCGCACTTCCTTGATTTCTTCGCGCTGGTTTGCGTGCATCTGCAGAATACGACCCAGACGCTCCTTCTTGTCCTTCGTCGCGTTCAGCACCGTGTCGCCAGAATTAACGACGCCGGAATACACGCGGAAGAAGATCAGCTGGCCGACGAACGGGTCGGTCATGATCTTGAATGCCAGTGCCGCGAACTTTTCGTCGTCAGCGGCGCGGCGCTCACCCTTTTCACCGTTTTCGAGCTCGCCGGTAACCGGCGGGATGTCGATCGGCGACGGCAGGAAATCGAGCACGGCGTCCAGCATCCGTTGCACGCCCTTGTTCTTGAAGGCGGTGCCGCACAGCATCGGCTGGATTTCGCAAGCGATCGTCCGGTCGCGCAAACCCTTGATGATTTCCTCTTCCGTCAGCTCACCCGACTCGAGGTACTTGTTCATCAGATCTTCGCTCGACTCAGCCGCAGCTTCGACCATCTTTTCACGCCATTCATTGCACGAGTCGACGAGTTCCGCCGGAATCTCTTCGTACGAGAACTTCGTGCCTTGGGACGCTTCGTCCCAAATGATCGCTTTCATTTTCAGCAGATCAACGACGCCCGTGAACGTTTCTTCAGCACCGATAGGCACCACGACCGGAACCGGGTTCGCCTTCAGACGCAGCTTCAGCTGGTCGTAGACCTTGAAGAAGTTCGCGCCGGTACGGTCCATCTTGTTGATGAATGCGAGACGGGGAACCTTGTACTTGTTTGCCTGGCGCCACACGGTTTCCGACTGCGGTTGCACGCCGCCCACTGCGCAGTACACCATGCATGCGCCATCGAGCACGCGCATCGAGCGCTCAACTTCAATCGTGAAGTCAACGTGGCCCGGGGTGTCGATGATGTTGATGCGGTGTTCAGGGCGATCGCCTGCCATGCCCTTCCAGAAGGCGGTCGTAGCAGCGGACGTGATGGTAATACCACGCTCCTGCTCCTGCTCCATCCAGTCCATTGTTGCTGCGCCGTCGTGCACTTCACCAATCTTGTGGTTCACGCCGGTGTAGAACAGGATGCGCTCGGTCGTCGTCGTTTTGCCGGCGTCGATGTGAGCGCTAATACCGATATTGCGGTAGCGCTCGATAGGTGTCTTGCGAGCCACTTTGATCCTCTATTGGGATGGCGCGATGCGAAAAGATACTCATCGCGCTGTAACACAAACGGGCGAGGCGCTTTGTAAGCGCACCCGCCCGGAATTTCTTTCCGATTTCTTCAGCTAACCCGGGGTCGGGAGGCTTAGAAACGGAAGTGCGAGAACGCCTTGTTGGCTTCTGCCATCCGGTGAACTTCGTCGCGCTTCTTCATCGCGCCACCACGGCCTTCGGCCGCTTCGCTCAGTTCACCCGCCAGACGCAGGGCCATCGACTTCTCGCTGCGCTTTTTCGCAGCCTCGCGCAGCCAACGCATCGCCAATGCCATACGACGCGACGGACGCACTTCGACCGGAACTTGATAGTTCGCACCACCAACGCGTCGGCTCTTCACTTCGACCACCGGCTTCACGTTGTTGAGCGCTACCGTGAACACTTCCAGCGGGTCCTTGCCACCCTTGGTCTGGATCTGTTCAAAAGCGCCGTACACGATACGCTCGGCAACCGACTTCTTGCCGGAGAGCATCAGCACGTTCATGAACTTGGCTACATCTACGTTACCGAACTTCGGATCCGGCAACACTTCCCGCTTGGGGACTTCGCGACGACGCGGCATGTTTCTTCCTTTACCTTTTCAGTTGGAGCTATTTCAGCCCCGCGGCCACCAACTAACCCGATTCATCTCTTACGACTTACCAGCCTGGTCGGGTGACCACTTACTCGACAGCACCGGCTAATCCGGCACCACCGCCATTACCGCCCTTTCAGGCGACCTGAAACTTCTGACTGGCAGCTTACTTGCCGGCCTTGGCACGCTTCGCACCGTACTTCGAGCGAGCCTGCTTACGATCCTTGACGCCCTGGGTATCCAGCGAGCCACGAACCATGTGGTAACGCACGCCCGGCAAGTCCTTCACACGGCCGCCGCGAATCAGCACGACCGAGTGTTCCTGCAGGTTGTGGCCTTCACCACCGATGTACGAAATCACTTCGAAGCCGTTCGTCAGACGCACCTTGGCGACCTTACGAAGTGCCGAGTTCGGCTTCTTCGGCGTCGTGGTGTACACACGGGTGCACACGCCGCGACGCTGGGGGCAGTCCTGCAAAGCCGGGCTCTTGCTCTTCACTGTTTCCGAAGCGCGGCCTTTGCGAACCAGTTGATTGATGGTTGGCATTGTTTATTCCTGAAATTGAACAAAATCGACGCATCTGTTTCCGGGCAAAGCAGAAACGATTGCGCATCGAACTCCGATTCCCTACACCTGCTGCGAATCGACTTCGCACACAGGCATTCCAAGAACCGGAACCTAGCATAATATTCCGAAAATGCTAAGGGAGTCAACAGCTTGCGAGGATTTGCGCCTCCGCCGGTAGCCGGTCCGTGTCAATCGGCGCCGACGACTTCGAGCAACTCCTCCCCGAACCGGTCGAGTTTGCGAGCGCCCATGCCCGGAATGTGGCGCAAATCGTCTATCGTCCCCGGATCGCTGCGCGCGATTTCAGCGAGCGTGGCATCGTGAAAAATCACGTAAGCGGGCACACCGTCGCTTTTGGCAGTTTCGGTCCGCCATGCGCGTAGTCGCTCCCAGCGGGCTCGCTCGCGCGGGCCCATGCCGAGCGTCGGATCGGCGCGTTCACTTGTACGGCCGGACGACTGGCGGGTCCGGACAGGTTTTACGTAACGGCGCAGGGTGACCTTCTGTTCGCCCTTCAGTACCGCTTTGCTCGCCTCGGTGAGCACAAGGGAGCCGTAGCCCTCGTGATCCACTGTCAGAAAACCGAATGCGACCAGTTGCCGGAAGACGGCACGCCATTCCGGTTCCGAAAGCGCCGCGCCTATGCCAAATGTACTCAACTGGTCGTGTCCGCGCTGCAGAATCTTCTCACTGCGATTCCCGCGCAGGATGTCGATCAGGTGGCCGGCGCCGAAATGGAAGCCGCTCGCGCGCTGCGCCCGGAATACGCACGAAAGGGCCATCTGCGCCTCACGTGTCGCGTCCCATGCGGCTGGCGGCTCAAGGCAAGTATCACAGTTGCCGCAAGGTTGACTCGATTCGCCGAAATAGGCGAGCAGGCGCACCCGCCGGCACGATGCCGTTTCGCACAAACCGAGCAGCGCGTCCAGCTTGCCGGTCTGAACGCGTTTGTGGGCATCGTCAGCGTCGGATTCGTCGATCATCTTGCGCTGCTGCACGACATCCCCGAGACCGTACGACATCCAGGCGTTCGCTGGCATACCGTCGCGACCGGCGCGGCCGGTTTCCTGGTAATAGCCCTCGACGCTCTTCGGCAGATCCAGATGCGCGACGAAACGAACGTCGGGTTTGTCGATGCCCATGCCGAAAGCGATCGTTGCGCACATGACGATCCCCTCTTCCCGCTGGAACATCTCCTGGTGCTTCTGACGGACTTCGAAGTCCATTCCGGCGTGATAGGGCAACGCGCGCACGCCCTGCCCCTTCAACCAGTCGGCGGTTTCCTCCACCTTGCGGCGCGACAGACAGTAGACGACGCCAGCGTCGGTCGTTCCGTCTGGCTTCGAATGTTCTGCTCGAATGAAGTCCAGCAACTGCGCACGCGCGTTGTCCTTTTCCGCGATCCGGTATCGGATGTTTGGCCGATCGAAGCTGGACACGAAGATTCGGGCGTCCTCCAGCGCGAGACGCTGCACGATCTCTTCGCGCGTAATCGCGTCTGCTGTGGCTGTCAGCGCAATGCGCGGCACCGCCGGAAACCGCTCATGCAGCACCGACAACTGAATGTATTCGGGACGGAAATCGTGTCCCCATTGCGACACGCAATGTGCTTCGTCGATCGCGAAGAGTCCAATGCGCGCCCGCTCGAGCAATTCAAGAAAGCGCGGCGTCATCAAACGCTCCGGTGCAACGTAGAGCAGGTCGATCTCACCCTCGCGCAACGCTCGCTCTGTGGCGGCCGCTTCGGCACCGGACAGCGTCGAATTGAGGTAAGCCGCTCGCACGCCAACTTCAGTGAGCGCCGCGACCTGATCCTGCATCAGTGCGATGAGCGGTGACACGACAATACCGGCGCCCAGCCCCGCCTCGCGACGAACCAGTGACGGAATCTGGTAGCAGAGCGATTTGCCGCCGCCCGTCGGCATCAGGACGAGCGAATCTCCGCCGGCCGCGACGTGTTCGACGATCTCGCCCTGCTGCCCTCGGAACGCGGGGTAACCAAAAACTTCGTTAAGAATTTCGAGGGAGCGGGACATGAATTAGGAAGGAGACAACCAATTGCCGATGAGCCGGATTTTACCAACGCATTTGGCTCCCGCCCGCACGTCGTGCGAACGTTAGTCAACTGGCCGATAAACGGGAGCAAAAGCGGGCATAAAAAAAGCCGCTCAGTCGAAACTGAGCGGCTTCGCTGGCTGGTGAGGCCAGGCGGCTTGCGCCGCCCGGACTTACTCGCCGGAGTGCTGCTGTTCGGCCGCCGGGGTTTCCGGTGTACCAAACTCGAAGGCCTCTTCGGCCGCGATCTGGTCGAAACGCTCGCGGTCGGAAAGCTCCTTGCTCTTGCGTGCCTTGTGGAACGCGAGACCCGTACCGGCCGGAATCAGACGGCCCACGATCACGTTTTCCTTCAGGCCACGCAGATCGTCGCGCTTGCCCATGATCGCCGCTTCGGTCAGCACGCGGGTCGTTTCCTGGAACGACGCCGCAGAGATGAACGAATCGGTCGACAGCGACGCCTTCGTGATACCGAGCAGTACGTTTTCGTACGTCGCCGGACGCTTGTCTTCCGCGATCATCCGGTCGTTTTCGTCGAGCATGTCCGACCGCTCCACCTGTTCGCCCGGGATGAAACGCGTATCGCCGTTGTCCACGATCTGCACGCGACGCAACATCTGACGCACGATCACTTCAATGTGCTTGTCATTGATCTTCACGCCCTGCAGACGGTACACGTCCTGCACTTCGTCCACGATGTAACGCGACAGCGCTTCAACGCCCTGCAGACGCAGGATGTCGTGCGGATCCGCCGGCCCGTCGACAATCATTTCGCCCTTGTTGACGACCTGACCATCGTGCACCAGAACCTGCTTTTCCTTCGCGATCAGGAACTCGTGCTGGTTGCCTTCGAGGTCCGTGATAACGAGACGCTGCTTGCCCTTCGTGTCCTTACCGAACGACGTCGTACCCGTGACTTCCGCGAGAATGCCGGCGTCCTTCGGCGAACGTGCTTCGAACAGTTCCGCCACGCGCGGCAGACCACCGGTAATGTCACGCGTCTTCTGCGATTCAGTCGGGATACGTGCGAGCACTTCACCGACCTGCACCTGCTGACCGTCCTTCACCGTGATCAGAGCGCCGACCTGGAAGCCGATCTGCACCGAATGCTCGGTGTTCGGAATCTTCACTTCCTCGCCGTTCGCGTCGAGCAGTTTCACCTGCGGTCGCACGCTCTTCGAGGCCTGCGAACCGCGGCGCTTCACGTCGATCACGACGAGCGTCGAAAGACCCGTCACGTCGTCGATCTGCTTGGCGACCGTCACGCCTTCCTCGACGTTTTCGAACTTCACCGTACCACCGTACTCAGTGATGATCGGACGCGTCATCGGATCCCACGTGGCCAGCTGCGTGCCTGCCTTGATCTGCGCACCGTCGAGCTGCAGCAGCGTCGCACCGTACGGGACTTTGTGGCGTTCACGCTCACGGCCGTGGTCGTCGGTGATCATTGCTTCGCCTGAACGCGAGATGACGATCTGCTCGCCCTTCGCATTCGTCACGTAACGCATCGTCGACGTGAAACGAACCGTACCGTTCGACTTGGCTTCAACCGACGAAGCCACGGCCGCACGAGATGCCGCACCACCGATGTGAAACGTACGCATCGTCAGCTGCGTGCCCGGTTCACCAATCGACTGCGCAGCGATCACGCCGACTGCTTCACCGACGTTGACCGACGAGCCGCGGCCCAGGTCGCGACCGTAGCAGGCCGCGCACAGACCATAACGCGTTTCGCAGGTAAGCGGCGTGCGCACGCGCACCTCATCGATGCCGAGGCGCTCGATTTCTTCCACTGCATCTTCGTCGAGCAGCGTGCCCGATTCGTACAGCGTTTCCTGCGTTTCCGGATTGACGACGTCGGCCACCGCAACGCGACCGAGGATACGGTCACGCAGCGCTTCGACGACTTCACCGCCTTCGACCAGTGCCTTCATCGCTACGCCGTTCGACGTACCGCAATCGTCTTCGACCACGACGAGATCCTGCGTCACGTCGACGAGACGACGCGTCAGGTAGCCCGAGTTCGCCGTCTTCAGTGCCGTATCAGCCAGACCCTTACGTGCACCGTGGGTCGAGATGAAGTACTGCAACACGTTCAGGCCTTCGCGGAAGTTCGCCGTAATCGGCGTCTCGATAATCGAACCGTCCGGCTTCGCCATCAGGCCACGCATACCGGCCAGCTGACGGATCTGGACTGCGGAACCCCGCGCGCCCGAGTCGGCCATCATATAGATGGAGTTGAACGACTCCTGACGCGTCTCGTTGCCGTCGCGGTCCGTCACCGGCTCCGTCGACAGCTGCTCCATCATCGCCTTGCCGACCGCTTCAGACGTTGCCGACCAGATGTCGACCACGTTGTTGTAGCGTTCCTGTGCGGTGACGAGACCCGACATGTACTGACGGTCGTATTCCTTCACCTTCTTCGCCGCATCGCCGACGATCGTTTCCTTCTGCGGCGGCACGAGCATGTCGTCGACACAGATCGAAATACCGGCGCGCGTTGCCAGACGGAAACCCGACTGCATCAACTGGTCGGCGAAAATCACCGTCTCGCGCAGACCGCACTTGCGGAATGCCGTGTTGATGAGGCGCGAGATTTCCTTCTTCTTCAGCGGCTTGTTCAGCACCGAGAACGGCAGGCCCGGCGGCAGAATCTCGGAGAGGATCGAGCGGCCGACGGTGGTCGCGTACAGCGCGATTTTCGGCACGAATTTCGGCGCACCTTCGGACGTGTCTTCGTTATGGACCATTTCCGTGATCCGAACGTTGACGCGCGAGGCCAGCTCGACTTCCTTGTTTTCGTACGCACGCAGCACTTCGGACACGCCGGTGAACGTCAGGCCTTCGCCCTTGGCGTTCACAGCTTCACGCGTCGCGTAGTACAGGCCGAGCACGATATCCTGCGACGGCACGATCGACGG
Source organism: Paraburkholderia sp. BL10I2N1 (assembly GCF_004361815.1). NCBI lineage: Bacteria > Pseudomonadati > Pseudomonadota > Betaproteobacteria > Burkholderiales > Burkholderiaceae > Paraburkholderia > Paraburkholderia sp. BL10I2N1. The sequence continues at coordinate 1,179,977 of NZ_SNWA01000001.1, forward strand.
ATCGCCGTTGGCCGGGAACAGGACGTTGTTCGACGCCAGCATCAGCGTGCGCGCTTCCATCTGCGCTTCAAGCGACAGCGGCACGTGAACGGCCATCTGGTCACCGTCGAAGTCGGCGTTGAACGCCGCGCAGACGAGCGGGTGCAGCTGGATAGCCTTGCCTTCGATCAGCACCGGCTCGAAAGCCTGAATGCCAAGACGGTGCAGCGTCGGCGCGCGGTTCAGCATCACCGGATGTTCGCGGATCACCTCTTCGAGGATGTCCCACACGACCGGCGTCTGGTTCTCGACTTCCTTCTTCGCAGCCTTGATGGTCGTCGCGACGCCCATCACTTCCAGCTTGTTGAAGATGAACGGCTTGAACAGTTCGAGCGCCATCAGCTTCGGCAGACCGCACTGATGCAGCTTCAGCGTCGGGCCGACCACGATGACCGAACGGCCCGAGTAGTCAACGCGCTTGCCCAGCAGGTTCTGACGGAAACGACCGCCCTTACCCTTGATCATGTCGGCGAGCGACTTCAGCGGACGCTTGTTCGCGCCCGTCATCGCCTTGCCGCGACGACCGTTGTCGAGCAGCGAATCGACGGCTTCCTGCAGCATCCGCTTTTCGTTGCGGACGATGATTTCAGGCGCCTTCAGTTCGAGCAGACGCTTCAACCGGTTGTTACGGTTGATCACGCGGCGATACAGGTCGTTCAGGTCCGACGTCGCGAAACGGCCGCCGTCGAGCGGCACCAGCGGACGCAGTTCCGGCGGCAGCACCGGCAGCACTTCGAGCACCATCCAGTCAGGCTTGATGCCCGAACGCTGGAACGCCTCGAGTACCTTCAGGCGCTTCGCGTACTTCTTGATCTTCGCTTCCGAACCGGTGTTCTTCAGTTCCGTGCGCAGCAGTTCGACCTGCTCGTCGATGTTGATCGCGCGCAGCAGTTCGCGCACGCCTTCCGCGCCCATTTCGGCACGGAATTCATCACCGTATTCTTCGACCTTGTTGTAGTAATCCTCCTCGGTCATGATCTGCCGCGCTTTCAGCGGCGTCATGCCCGGATCGATCACCACATATGCTTCGAAGTACAGCACGCGTTCGATGTCGCGCAACGTCATGTCGAGCACCATGCCCAGACGCGACGGCAGCGACTTCAGGAACCAGATGTGCGCAACCGGCGAGGCCAGTTCGATGTGGCCCATCCGTTCACGACGCACCTTCGCGAGCGTCACTTCAACGCCGCACTTCTCGCAGATCACGCCACGGTGCTTCAGGCGCTTGTACTTGCCGCACAGACATTCGTAGTCCTTGATCGGCCCGAAAATCTTCGCGCAGAACAGACCATCGCGCTCCGGCTTGAACGTGCGGTAGTTGATGGTTTCCGGCTTCTTGACTTCACCGAAGGACCACGAACGGATCTTGTCCGGCGAGGCCAGACCGATCTTGATCGCGTCAAAAACTTCTTCTTGTTGGACTTGCTTGAATAGATCGAGCAGAGCTTTCATTGCCTTCTCTCCGTAGTCCGATTAGTTGCGGTCGAGGTCGATGTCGATACCGAGCGAGCGGATTTCCTTCACCAACACGTTGAAGGATTCCGGCATGCCGGCGTCGATCACGTGATCGCCCTTGACCAGGTTCTCGTACACCTTGGTCCGGCCCGTCACGTCGTCCGACTTCACCGTCAGCATTTCCTGCAGCACGTACGATGCGCCGTACGCTTCGAGCGCCCACACTTCCATTTCACCGAAACGCTGGCCACCGAACTGCGCCTTACCGCCCAACGGTTGCTGCGTCACGAGCGAGTACGGACCTGTCGAACGCGCGTGCATCTTGTCGTCGACCAGGTGGTGCAGTTTCAGGTAGTGCATGTAGCCGACCGTGACAGTGCGCTCGAACGCTTCACCCGTGCGGCCGTCGTACAGACGCACCTGGTTCTTCGACTTCGTCATGCCGAGTTGCTTCGCGATGTCGTCCGGGAATGCCAGATCCAGCGCGCGCGACATTTCTTCTTCGGTCGCACCGTCGAACACCGGTGTTGCGAACGGCACGCCTTCGCGCAGGTTCTTCGCCAGTTCGACGATTTCGTCGTCTGAGAAGCTGTCCAGCTCTTCGGAGCGGCCCGACTCGTTGTAGATCTTCGTCAGGAATTCGCGCAGTTCAGCAATCTTCGCCTGACGCTGCAGCATTTCGCCGATACGCCAGCCGAGACCCTTCGCGGCCCAACCCAGATGCACTTCGAGAACCTGACCCACGTTCATCCGCGACGGCACGCCGAGCGGATTTAGCACGACGTCGGCCGGACGGCCGTCTGCCATGTACGGCATGTCTTCGATCGGCACGATCTTCGACACCACACCCTTGTTACCGTGACGGCCGGCCATCTTGTCGCCGGGCTGCAGACGACGCTTCACAGCCAGATACACCTTGACCATCTTCAGCACGCCCGGCGGCAATTCGTCGCCCTGCGTGAGCTTCTTGCGCTTCTCTTCGAAGGCGAGGTCGAACTGGTGACGCTTCTGTTCGATCGAATCCTTGATCGCTTCGAGCTGTGCCGCCGCGTCTTCGTCCGCGAGGCGGATGTCGAACCAGTGGTAATGATCCAGATCCTGCAGATACGCCTGCTCGATCTTCGTACCCTTCGCGAGCTTCTTCGGACCACCGTTCGCAACCTTGCCTTCCAGCATACGTGCGAGACGCTGGAACGCGTCGCCTTCCACGATACGCAACTGGTCGTTCAGGTCGAGGCGATAACGCTTCAGTTCATCGTCGATGATCTGTTGCGCGCGCTTGTCGCGCTGGATGCCTTCACGCGTGAACACCTGCACGTCGATCACGGTGCCGCTCATGCCCGACGGCACGCGCAGAGACGTATCCTTCACGTCCGAAGCCTTCTCGCCGAAAATCGCGCGCAGCAGCTTTTCTTCCGGCGTCAGCTGGGTTTCGCCCTTCGGCGTGACCTTGCCGACCAGCACGTCGCCCGCTTCGACTTCGGCGCCGATATACACGATGCCCGACTCGTCCAGACGGCCGAGTTGCACTTCAGCCAGGTTCGAGATGTCGCGCGTGATTTCTTCCGGCCCGAGCTTCGTGTCGCGAGCGACGACGTTCAGTTCTTCGATGTGGATCGACGTGTAACGATCGTCAGCCACGACCTTTTCGGAGATCAGGATCGAGTCTTCGAAGTTGTAGCCGTTCCACGGCATGAACGCGACCAGCATGTTCTGGCCGAGAGCCAGTTCGCCGAGGTCGGTCGATGCACCATCTGCCAGCACGTCGCCACGCGACACGAGGTCGCCGACCTTTACGATCGGGCGCTGGTTGATGTTCGTGTTCTGGTTCGAACGCGTGTACTTGATCAGGTTGTAGATATCGACACCCACTTCGCCGGCGACTGCTTCGTCGTCGTTCACGCGAATCACGATACGGCCTGCATCGACGTAGTCGACGACGCCGCCGCGGAATGCCTGAACCGTCGTACCCGAGTCGACTGCCACCGTGCGTTCGATACCCGTACCGACCACGGCCTTTTCAGGACGCAGGCACGGCACAGCCTGACGCTGCATGTTCGAGCCCATCAATGCGCGGTTCGCGTCATCGTGCTCGAGGAACGGAATCAGCGATGCTGCCACCGACACGATCTGCGACGGCGCCACGTCCATGTACTGGATGCGGTCCGGCGTAACCATCAGCGTTTCACCCGCTTCACGCGACGAAACCAGCTCGTCGGTAAGCGTGCCATCGTCGGCCACCGCCGCGTTCGCCTGGGCGATCACGTAACGGCCTTCTTCGATCGCCGACAGGTAATCGATTTGATCGGTCACCTTGCCGTCCGTCACCTTGCGATACGGCGTTTCGAGGAAGCCATATTCGTTCAGGTGCGCATACAACGCGAGCGAGTTGATGAGGCCGATGTTCGGACCTTCCGGCGTTTCAATCGGGCACACGCGGCCATAGTGGGTCGGGTGAACGTCGCGGACTTCAAAGCCAGCGCGCTCACGCGTCAGGCCGCCCGGGCCAAGTGCCGAAACACGGCGCTTGTGGGTGATTTCCGACAGCGGGTTGGTCTGGTCCATGAACTGCGACAGCTGCGACGAACCGAAGAACTCGCGGATCGCCGACGAAATCGGCTTCGAGTTGATCAGGTCGTGCGGCATCAGGTTTTCGCTTTCAGCCTGACCCAGACGCTCCTTGACCGCGCGCTCGACGCGCACGAGACCGGCGCGGAACTGGTTTTCCGCCAATTCGCCGACACAACGCACACGACGGTTGCCCAGGTGATCGATGTCGTCGACTTCGCCCTTGCCGTTACGCAGTTCAACGAGGATCTTGATCGTGGCGAGGATGTCATCATCCTGCAGCGTCATCGGCCCAACGATTTCGTCACGGCCGACCCGGCGGTTGAACTTCATACGGCCGACCTTCGACAGGTCGTACGCGTCTTCGCTATAGAACAGACGGTTGAACAGCGCCTCGACTGCTTCTTCGGTCGGCGGTTCGCCCGGGCGCATCATGCGGTAGATCGCGATGCGAGCAGCCATGCGGTCAGCCGTTTCGTCGATGCGCAGCGTCGACGAAATGTATGGGCCCTGATCCAGATCGTTCGTATACAGCGTCTGGATATCCTTGACCTTCGCTTCGCGCAGCTTTTCGAGAACGGTTTCGGTGATTTCGTCGTTCGCGTTCGCAATGACTTCACCGGTTTCACCGTCGACAACGTTCTTCGCAAGTACGCGGCCGAGAAGATAATCTTCGGGAACCGAAATGAATTTCGTCTTCGCGTTTTCGAGGTCGCGAATGTGCTTGGCGTTGATCCGCTTGTCCTTCTGGACAATCACGTTCCCATCACGATCCGTAATGTCGAAACGCGCGACTTCACCGCGCAGACGCTCCGGCACGAACTCCATCTGGGCGCCTTCTGGCATCAGCGTGAAGTTGTCGAACACGAAGAAGTTTGCGAGGATCTGTTCCGGCGTGAGGCCAATGGCCTTCAGCAGGATCGTGACCGGCATCTTGCGGCGACGGTCGACGCGGAAGTACAGCACGTCCTTCGGGTCGAACTCGAAATCGAGCCACGAACCGCGGTAAGGAATGATACGTGCAGAGAACAGCAGTTTGCCCGAGCTGTGCGTCTTGCCCTTGTCGTGCTCGAAGAACACGCCCGGCGAACGGTGCAGCTGCGAAACGATCACGCGCTCCGTGCCGTTGATGACAAACGAACCGGTCGGCGTCATGAGCGGAATTTCGCCCATGTACACTTCCTGTTCCTTCACTTCCTTGACGACCGGCTTGCTCGGCGATTCCTTGTCGAGCAAAACCAGACGTACCTTCGCGCGCAGGGCCGAACAGTACGTCAAACCGCGCTGCTGACACTCCTTGATGTTGAATGCCGGCGGCGACAGCATGTAGCTGACGAACTCTAGACGAGCGAAGCCGTTGTGAGAAACAATGGGGAAAACTGACGTGAACGCCGCTTGCAGACCCTCCGGCTTGCGTTGCGTCGATGACGTGTCTGCTTGCAGAAACGTGCTGAATGATTCAAGCTGGGTAGCCAGCAGGAAAGGAACCTGGTGAACGATGGGGCGCTTCGCAAAACTCTTGCGAATACGCTTCTTCTCGGTGAAGGAATATTGCATACGATCTCCGAATCACGGCGGGCATTGTTGTCGAGGCAGGATACCTTGATGAGACAACCCGAGTGTTCACCGACTGAGACCCGATGGCCGTCCGATGGCTTGAACGAGCCTAGAAGCTTGGTGGTTGGCCGCTACCAACCGCTGGCTGACGGCAGCGGATGCCTATGTTGCCCGCTACCCGACCAAACTTGCCTTCTGCAGTCGCTTCAGAAGACAAAGAGAAACGCCAGTCAACATTACCGAAAGGCGGTTTTCTTTGGCTTCTAGGGCTACGTTCTTGCTGAATTAACCACGCAAAAACGACGTCCCCACAAAGCACAAAAAGGCCGGCGGTGGAAAACCGCCAGCCTTCGCACAGCGCGCTGAAACTTACTTGATTTCAGCCTTCGCGCCTGCTTCTTCCAGCTTCTTCTTGGCTTCTTCAGCTGCAGCCTTGGCAACACCTTCCTTAACAGGCTTCGGTGCGCCGTCGACCAGGTCCTTCGCTTCCTTCAGGCCGAGACCAGTCAGTTCGCGAACAGCCTTAATCACCGAAACCTTGTTCGCGCCGACTTCCGTCAGGTTGACCGTGAATTCGGTTTGCTCTTCAACTGCAGCAGCAGCGCCGCCGCCAGCCGGGCCTGCCACTGCAACAGCAGCTGCCGACACGCCAAACTTTTCTTCGAACGCCTTGACCAGTTCGTTCAGTTCCAGAACCGACATCGAGCCTACGGCTTCGAGGATGTCATCTTTTGCGATTGCCATTTGAAATACTCCTAATTTGAATTCGGATACAGCCAGCGATCAATTACGCCCAACTGAAATGCGTTAAGCAGCTTCGCTCTGCTTCTTTTCTGCCAGCGCGGCAAGAGCGCGCGCAAAGCCGGAAACAGGTGCTTGCATAACGAACAGCAGCTTGGAGAGCAGTTCCTCGCGACTCGGGATGTTGGCGAGCGCTTGCACGCCAGCCTTGTCCATCACCTTGCCTTCGTAGGCACCAGCCTTGATGACCAACTTGTCATTGCCCTTTGCGAAGTCGTTAACAACCTTCGCAGCAGCAATGGCATCTTCCGAGATGCCGTAGATCAGCGGACCGGTCATCTGCTCAGCCAGCGGAGCAAACGGGGTACCTTCGACAGCGCGACGCGCCAGCGTGTTCTTCAACACGCGCAGGTACACCTGTTGCTCGCGCGCTTTCGCGCGCAGCTTGGTCAGATCGCCAACCGCAATCCCACGATACTCAGCCAGAACGACGGTCTGGGCTTTCGCGACTTGCGCGGAAACCTCAGCGACGACGGCCTGCTTACTTTCTTTGTTGAGTGGCACGGTTAGCCTCCAGATTCGATACACGCAGCGTGCGCCTTGTGTACCGCGTTCAACAACGGCGTCCGACGTGTCAGGAGTATTTCGGCCAGTTGGGTGTTCGCATCGCTGCGAACGACAACCGGCGTCATCACTACAAAACCATTTCGGGTTCGCCATCTGCGTTGGCTTTGCATTAAGGGAGCGCCTGCCTGCTGCGATCCCGCCAACGGTCTTTGATAACCGGTCGTTGGATGGATACTGCCATCTCACGACCGCCCAAAGCCCTTAAATCTGCCCCGGCTCGCGCCAGGGCAGAGAATCTTTTTACTGTGCGGCCAGCGAAGCCTGATCGACGCGAACACCCACGCCCATCGTGCTCGACAGCGCAACCTTACGCAGGTAAACGCCCTTGCTCGTAGCCGGTTTGGCCTTTTGCAACGCGTCGACCAATGCGTTCAGGTTCGTACGCAGTGCAGTCGGTTCAAACGAAGCGCGGCCGATGGTCGCGTGGATGATCCCTGCCTTGTCGACGCGGAATTGCACCTGACCAGCCTTGGCATTCTTGACTGCAGTCGCAACGTCCGGCGTGACCGTGCCGACCTTCGGGTTCGGCATCAGGCCGCGGGGACCGAGAATCTGACCCAACGTACCGACAACGCGCATTGTGTCCGGCGAAGCGATCACGATATCGAAGTTCAGGTTACCGGCTTTGACCTGTTCAGCCAGGTCTTCCATGCCGACGATTTCCGCGCCAGCGGCACGAGCCTGCTCGGCCTTTTCGCCTTGCGCAAACACAGCGACGCGGACCGACTTACCGGTACCGGCCGGCAGAACCACCGAACCACGAACGACCTGGTCCGACTTCTTCGCATCGATGCCGAGTTGCACTGCGACGTCGATCGACTCATCGAACTTTGCGCTCGCGCATTCCTTCACCAGCGAGAGAGCCTCGTCGATCGCGTACAGCTTCTGACGGTCGACCTTTTTTGCAAATGCTTGCAGACGCTTAGAAAGCTTAGCCATTTACACGCCCTCCACGGTGATGCCCATCGACCGGGCGCTGCCAGCGATCGTGCGGACCGCTGCGTCCAAATCAGCTGCCGTAAGATCCGGCATCTTGGTCTTCGCGATGTCTTCAGCCTGCGCACGGGTGATCTTGCCAACCTTGTCGGTATGCGGCTTGCTCGAACCCTTGTCGATCTTTGCTGCCTTCTTGATCAGCACGGTTGCCGGCGGCGTCTTAAGAACGAACGTGAAACTCTTGTCCGCAAATGCGGTGATCACGACCGGAATCGGGAGACCCGGTTCCATTGCTTGAGTCTGCGCGTTGAACGCCTTGCAGAACTCCATGATGTTCAGACCACGCTGACCCAAGGCCGGACCGACCGGTGGCGACGGGTTGGCTTTACCTGCAGGAATCTGCAGCTTGATAAAGCCGATGATTTTCTTTGCCATTTTGAAAACCTCGTTGGAACGCGTTCGCGTTCGGTGAGTAGTAACGCGCTTTCGCCGGATGGGTTACTTGCGCTCCTCAACGGTCATTACGCGGACCGTAAGCGCGAAGACGGATCGAGCCACATGGCACGATCCGCAAAATCTGGATTACAACTTCTCGACTTGGCCGAATTCCAGTTCCACCGGCGTGGCGCGGCCGAAAATCGTGACGGAAACGCGAACGCGTGACTTCTCGTAATTCACTTCTTCTACGCTTCCGTTGAAATCCGTGAACGGACCATCCTTCACACGGATCATCTCACCCACTTCAAACAGTGTCTTTGGACGCGGCTTCTCCACGCCTTCCTGCATCTGCGACATGATCTTCTCGACTTCCCGAGGGGAAATCGGGCTTGGACGGTTGCGCGCGCCGCCGACAAAGCCGGTCACCTTTGCTGTGTTCTTTACGAGATGCCACGTTTCGTCGGTCATTTCCATCTCGACGAGCACATAGCCCGGAAAGAAGCGGCGTTCTGTCACCGATTTGTGACCGCCCTTTACCTCGACGACTTCTTCTGTCGGGACAAGAATCTGGCCAAATTTGTCTTGCATGCCGGCGCGCTCAATGCGCTCCTGAAGCGCACGTTGCACGCTCTTCTCCATGCCGGAGTACGCGTGCACGACGTACCAACGCTTACCGCTCGGGGATACCGGAGTATCATTCATGTCATTTCCAACCCAGAATCACCGAGAAAATCGCCCATTCAATGGATTTGTCGCTAATCCAGAGAAACAGCGCCATAACGAGCACGAACCCGAATACCACCAGCGTCGTTTGTGTCGCCTCTTTGCGAGTCGGCCAGACGACCTTGCGGACTTCCTTGTACGAGTCCTTGGCGAATGCGATGAACCCTTTGCCGGGAGCAGACAGAAGACCGACTGCCACACCCGCAATCGCGCCAACAGCCAATGCCGCGCCGCGAATGTACCATTCCTGGCCGGTGAGCCAGAAGAACCCCACGAACCCGGCCAAGACCAACAATACGCCCGCGACGAGCATCAGCTTGTCGCCGGAAGTATTCACAGTTTCGACGGAAGGATTCGCCATAACACCTTAACGAGCGCCATATGCGGCGCGAGAGTTGGCAGGGGCAGAGGGAATCGAACCCCCAACCTTCGGTTTTGGAGACCGACGCTCTGCCAGTTGAGCTATACCCCTAAACCATTTTGGGGCTGACGACACCGCCAACCCCGAAACAACCGATCAGCGAGAACTAGCTGGCTTTACTCGATGATCTTGGCGACGACACCGGCGCCGACGGTACGGCCACCTTCACGGATGGCGAAGCGCAGGCCTTCTTCCATCGCGATCGGCGCGATCAGCTTCACCGTGATCGACACGTTGTCGCCCGGCATCACCATTTCCTTGTCCTTCGGCAACTCGATCGAACCCGTCACGTCCGTCGTCCGGAAGTAGAACTGCGGGCGATAGTTGTTGAAGAACGGCGTATGACGACCGCCTTCGTCCTTGCTCAGCACGTACACTTCTGCCGTGAAGTGCGTGTGCGGCGTGATCGAACCCGGCTTGGCCAGCACCTGACCACGCTCCACGTCTTCGCGCTTCGTGCCGCGCAGCAGGATACCCACGTTGTCGCCGGCCTGACCCTGGTCGAGCAGCTTGCGGAACATTTCCACGCCCGTGCAGGTCGTCTTCACCGTCGGCTTGATACCGACAATTTCGATTTCCTCGCCGACCTTCACCACGCCACGCTCCACGCGGCCCGTCACCACCGTGCCACGACCCGAGATCGAGAACACGTCTTCCACCGGCATCAGGAACGCACCGTCAACTGCGCGCTCCGGCGTCGGGATGTACGTGTCCAGCGCGTCAGCCAGGTTCATGATCGCCACTTCACCCAGTTCGCCCTTGTCGCCTTCCAGCGCCAGCTTGGCCGAACCCTTGATGATCGGCGTTTCGTCGCCCGGGAAGTCGTACTTCGACAACAGCTCGCGCACTTCCATTTCCACCAGCTCGAGCAGCTCGGCGTCGTCCACCATGTCGCACTTGTTCAGGAACACGATGATGTACGGCACACCAACCTGACGCGCCAGCAGGATGTGCTCACGCGTTTGCGGCATCGGACCGTCTGCAGCCGAGCACACCAGGATTGCGCCGTCCATCTGCGCTGCGCCCGTGATCATGTTCTTCACATAGTCAGCGTGGCCCGGGCAGTCGACGTGGGCATAGTGGCGGTTCGCCGTCTCGTATTCCACGTGCGCCGTGTTGATCGTGATACCGCGTGCCTTTTCTTCCGGCGCCGCGTCGATCTGGTCGTATGCCTTCGCTTCGCCGCCGAACTTCGCGGTCAGAACCGTCGTGATCGCTGCCGTCAGCGTGGTCTTGCCATGATCAACGTGACCAATCGTGCCGACGTTCACGTGCGGCTTGGTCCGCTCGAATTTACCCTTGGCCATTTTCGACTCCTAAGAGGATTTTTCCGTACGTTGCGCCGGGCGCAAACAATCACCGATTACTTCTGGTGCCCATGGGCAGGATCGAACTGCCGACCTCTCCCTTACCAAGGGAGTGCTCTACCACTGAGCCACATGGGCGCTGCATCTAATACTGGAGCGGGTGAAGGGAATCGAACCCTCGTCGTAAGCTTGGAAGGCTTCTGCTCTACCATTGAGCTACACCCGCATTGACCTTTCGATTCCCTTTCGCTACAGCTTGCATTCTGGTGGAGGAGGTTGGATTCGAACCAACGTAGGCGTAAGCCAACAGATTTACAGTCTGCCCCCTTTAGCCACTCGGGCACCCCTCCGCAGAGAACTGATGATTATGATGAAGAACAGACACAATGTCAAGCAACGCTTGATACGTCCAACTCATCGGCTCTCACATATAGTGAGTCTTGTAAACGCAGAAACCCCACCTTTTCGGGGTGGGGTTTCTGGTGCTGCAGGGGAGCCTGACGATTACCTACTTTCACACGGGCAATCCGCACTATCATCGGCGTGGAGTCGTTTCACGGTCCTGTTCGGGATGGGAAGGGGTGGTACCGACACGCTATGGTCATCAGGCATGACTTGTTGTCGCGCTGCGGGGGTTCTGGGCCCGGGGCAGCACAACCAATCGGGAAGAAGTAGTTGCCGATGATGGCTCATCAGCGGGATGCGGGCTGTGATGTGTCGGGCACAACACCGGTCTCAACCTGAGCGCGTTACCCCCTTCGGGGGTGGGATCACTGTAAGCGCTGAAGCGCTAACATTGATCGACACAAAACACACTGGTTATAGGATCAAGCCTTACGGGCAATTAGTATCAGTTAGCTTAACGCATTACTGCGCTTCCACACCTGACCTATCAACGTCCTGGTCTTGAACGACCCTTCAAGGGGCTCGAAGCCCCGGGGATATCTCATCTTAAGGCGAGTTTCCCGCTTAGATGCTTTCAGCGGTTATCTCTTCCGAACATAGCTACCCGGCGATGCCACTGGCGTGACAACCGGTACACCAGAGGTTCGTCCACTCCGGTCCTCTCGTACTAGGAGCAGCCCCCTTCAAATATCCAGCGCCCACGGCAGATAGGGACCAAACTGTCTCACGACGTTTTAAACCCAGCTCACGTACCTCTTTAAATGGCGAACAGCCATACCCTTGGGACCGGCTACAGCCCCAGGATGAGATGAGCCGACATCGAGGTGCCAAACACCGCCGTCGATATGAACTCTTGGGCGGTATCAGCCTGTTATCCCCAGAGTACCTTTTATCCGTTGAGCGATGGCCCTTCCATACAGAACCACCGGATCACTATGACCTGCTTTCGCACCTGCTCGACTTGTCGGTCTCGCAGTTAAGCACGCTTATGCCATTGCACTATCAGCACGATTTCCGACCGTACCTAGCGTACCTTCGTACTCCTCCGTTACACTTTGGGAGGAGACCGCCCCAGTCAAACTGCCTACCATGCACTGTCCCCGACCCGGATCACGGGCCAAGGTTAGAACCTCAAACAAGCCAGGGTGGTATTTCAAGGACGGCTCCACGCAAACTGGCGTTCACGCTTCATAGCCTCCCACCTATCCTACACAGACCGGTTCAAAGTCCAATGCAAAGCTGCAGTAAAGGTTCATGGGGTCTTTCCGTCTAGCCGCGGGGAGATTGCATCATCACAAACACTTCAACTTCGCTGAGTCTCGGGAGGAGACAGTGTGGCCATCGTTACGCCATTCGTGCAGGTCGGAACTTACCCGACAAGGAATTTCGCTACCTTAGGACCGTTATAGTTACGGCCGCCGTTTACCGGGACTTCAATCAAGAGCTTGCACCCCATCATTTAATCTTCCGGCACCGGGCAGGCGTCACACCCTATACGTCCACTTTCGTGTTTGCAGAGTGCTGTGTTTTTATTAAACAGTCGCAGCCACCAGTTTATTGCAACCCCTTCACCCTTCTGGCGCAGGCCAGTCAAGCTACCGGGGCGTACCTTATCCCGAAGTTACGGTACCAATTTGCCGAGTTCCTTCTCCCGAGTTCTCTCAAGCGCCTTAGAATACTCATCTCGCCCACCTGTGTCGGTTTGCGGTACGGTCATCGTGAAACTGAAGCTTAGAGGCTTTTCCTGGAACCCCTTCCAGTTGCTTCGCCGCCTAAGCGGCTCGTCCCATGCCCTTGAATTACGCGCCCGGATTTGCCAAAGCGCCTTCTCCAACACAGGAACCGGGACTTCCAACACCCGGACAACCTTCCGCGATCCGTCCCCCCATCGCATTTCACAATGGTGCAGAAATATTAATCTGCTTCCCATCAGCTACGCATTTCTGCCTCGCCTTAGGGGCCGACTCACCCTACGCCGATGAACGTTGCGTAGGAAACCTTGGGCTTACGGCGAGGGGGCCTTTCACCCCCTTTATCGCTACTCATGTCAGCATTCGCACTTCCGATACCTCCAGCACACTTTCCAGTGCACCTTCGCAGGCTTACGGAACGCTCTCCTACCATGCACATTGCTGTGCATCCGCAGCTTCGGTATATTGCTTAGCCCCGTTACATCTTCCGCGCAGGACGACTCGATCAGTGAGCTATTACGCTTTCTTTAAAGGGTGGCTGCTTCTAAGCCAACCTCCTGACTGTTTTAGCCTTCCCACTTCGTTTCCCACTTAGCAATATTTGGGGACCTTAGCTGGCGGTCTGGGTTGTTTCCCTCTTGACACCGGACGTTAGCACCCGATGTCTGTCTCCCGTGATTGCACTCTTCGGTATTCGGAGTTTGCTATGGCGAAGTAATCCGCAATGGACCCTTCAACCATGACAGTGCTCTACCCCCGAAGGTGATACACGAGGCACTACCTAAATAGTTTTCGGAGAGAACCAGCTATTTCCAGGTTTGTTTAGCCTTTCACCCCTATCCACAGCTCATCCCCTAACTTTTCAACGTTAGTGGGTTCGGACCTCCAGTACGTGTTACCGCACCTTCATCCTGGCCATGGATAGATCACCTGGTTTCGGGTCTACACCCAGCGACTGAACGCCCTGTTCGGACTCGCTTTCGCTACGCCTGCCCTAATCGGTTAAGCTTGCCACTGAATGTAAGTCGCTGACCCATTATACAAAAGGTACGCCGTCACCCCGCTTTAAGCGCTCTCGCGCTTAAATCCGCCCTAAGCGCGCAGCTGTCCTGTTTCAGACTCGATGTCTTTTGACGCACTCACTTCGTGAGCGCGCCCAAAGCGCTTAAAGCGGGGCTCCGACTGTTTGTATGCATGCGGTTTCAGGATCTGTTTCACTCCCCTCCCGGGGTTCTTTTCGCCTTTCCCTCACGGTACTGGTTCACTATCGGTCGATCACGAGTATTTAGCCTTGGAGGATGGTCCCCCCATCTTCAGACAGGATTTCACGTGTCCCGCCCTACTTCTCGTACACCCAGTTCTTCCTCGCTGTTTTCGCCTACAGGGCTATCACCTGCTATGGCCGCACTTTCCAGAGCGTTCGGCTAACAACAAAGATAAAGAGTACAGGCTGCTCCCATTTCGCTCGCCACTACTCTGGGAATCTCGGTTGATTTCTTTTCCTGCGGTTACTTAGATGTTTCAGTTCACCGCGTTCGCTTCACATGGCCTATGTATTCAGCCATGGATACCTCAAAAGAGGTGGGTTTCCCCATTCGGACATCTTCGGATCAAAGCTCGTTTGCCAGCTCCCCGAAGCTTTTCGCAGGCTACCGCGTCCTTCATCGCCTGTGATCGCCAAGGCATCCACCACATGCACTTGTTCGCTTGACCCTATAACGAGTGTGTCTTCCCGGGCCCCGACGGGGACCGTGTCCTCACACACATTACAGGTTGAGTATTCGTGTTGCGCCGTATTCCAAAGCAATCTTTCGATCACCTTTAAAATACATCGATACAATCACAACCCTGATTCACCTACTCGGACACCCATCTCGAGGCACCCTTTCGTGAATCTCTTTACTACTTCTTCCTGATTGTTAAAGAACGACAGCCGATAGCATGATCACCGATCACCTATCACTCTGACTGGCTCAATCGCCAATGCAAAACGCTCTGCACCGCATACCGCCGGCAGAACACTGCGCATTGAGGATTGGTGGAGGATGACGGGATCGAACCGACGACCCCCTGCTTGCAAAGCAGGTGCTCTCCCAGCTGAGCTAATCCCCCAGTCATGCACGCACACCGCTGTGCGCATCCGCTACCCCAGGGGTGCACCGATCAGCCACCGCAGACAATGGTGGGTCTGGATGGATTCGAACCATCGACCCCCGCCTTATCAAGACGGTGCTCTAACCGACTGAGCTACAGACCCCTGAGTCTGTCTTTTTCACAGCCGATAAGCGTGAGCGCTCAACGTTGAACACGTGTTGGCTCGAGAAAGGAGGTGATCCAGCCGCACCTTCCGATACGGCTACCTTGTTACGACTTCACCCCAGTCATGAATCCTACCGTGGTGACCGTCCTCCTTGCGGTTAGACTAGCCACTTCTGGTAAAACCCACTCCCATGGTGTGACGGGCGGTGTGTACAAGACCCGGGAACGTATTCACCGCGGCATGCTGATCCGCGATTACTAGCGATTCCAGCTTCACGCAGTCGAGTTGCAGACTGCGATCCGGACTACGATCGGTTTTCTGGGATTGGCTCCCCCTCACGGGTTGGCAGCCCTCTGTTCCGACCATTGTATGACGTGTGAAGCCCTACCCATAAGGGCCATGAGGACTTGACGTCATCCCCACCTTCCTCCGGTTTGTCACCGGCAGTCTCCCTAGAGTGCTCTTGCGTAGCAACTAGGGACAAGGGTTGCGCTCGTTGCGGGACTTAACCCAACATCTCACGACACGAGCTGACGACAGCCATGCAGCACCTGTGCGACGGTTCTCTTTCGAGCACCCCGGCCTTTCAGCCAGGCTCCGTCCATGTCAAGGGTAGGTAAGGTTTTTTCGCGTTGCATCGAATTAATCCACATCATCCACCGCTTGTGCGGGTCCCCGTCAATTCCTTTGAGTTTTAATCTTGCGACCGTACTCCCCAGGCGGTCAACTTCACGCGTTAGCTACGTTACCAAGTCAATGAAGACCCGACAACTAGTTGACATCGTTTAGGGCGTGGACTACCAGGGTATCTAATCCTGTTTGCTCCCCACGCTTTCGTGCATGAGCGTCAGTATTGGCCCAGGGGGCTGCCTTCGCCATCGGTATTCCTCCACATCTCTACGCATTTCACTGCTACACGTGGAATTCTACCCCCCTCTGCCATACTCTAGCCCGCCAGTCACAAATGCAGTTCCCAGGTTAAGCCCGGGGATTTCACATCTGTCTTAACGAACCGCCTGCGCACGCTTTACGCCCAGTAATTCCGATTAACGCTCGCACCCTACGTATTACCGCGGCTGCTGGCACGTAGTTAGCCGGTGCTTATTCTTCCGGTACCGTCATCCCCCCGCCGTATTAGGGCTGAGGTTTTCTTTCCGGACAAAAGTGCTTTACAACCCGAAGGCCTTCTTCACACACGCGGCATTGCTGGATCAGGGTTGCCCCCATTGTCCAAAATTCCCCACTGCTGCCTCCCGTAGGAGTCTGGGCCGTGTCTCAGTCCCAGTGTGGCTGGTCGTCCTCTCAGACCAGCTACAGATCGTCGCCTTGGTAGGCCTTTACCCCACCAACCAGCTAATCTGCCATCGGCCGCCCCTTGAGCGCGAGGTCTTGCGATCCCCCGCTTTCCTCCTCAGAGCGTATGCGGTATTAATCCGGCTTTCGCCGGGCTATCCCCCACTCCAGGACACGTTCCGATGTATTACTCACCCGTTCGCCACTCGCCACCAGGGTTGCCCCCGTGCTGCCGTTCGACTTGCATGTGTAAGGCATGCCGCCAGCGTTCAATCTGAGCCAGGATCAAACTCTTCAGTTCAAACCTGTTACTGTTTTTCGGTTGTTTTACCAACCGGTCGCTCACTCAACGTACTGACGAATGATCCAACCGTCTCGCGACGGCCAAACCTTCCTTTCATTACTGTGTGAGACTTGATACCTTCGCCTGTCCTGACCGGCCCCGAAGGACCCGCCAGCGCGTCGCCATCAAGCGCCCACACTTATCGGCTGTTAGTTTTTAAAGATCGATCCGCCTCGCGCGCCGCACCGGTCAGACCACCCTCCGGTACCGCCTCGCCCTGCGTCGCTGCATCAGCAGCAGAGAAACGAGATTATGAAGCAACTTTTTCGCTTCGTCAACAACATTTTTTCGCTTTCACTTAAAACCTGATGACGTTGCGGCCGCTGATTTTTGCAGCGGCCCTCGTTTGCAAACGAGGAGGCGAATAGTAGACGAACATCCCTCTGACGACAAGCGAATAAGGCGAATCTTTTTCGCCCCTCATTTCCGCGTCGCACTCATCACCGCCTCGAGCGGCATCGCATCAGCCATTGCCGCGTAGCCAGCATCGCTCGGATGAATGTGATCGCCACTGTCATAAGTGCGTTGCAGGCGTTCAGGTTGCGCCGGATCACGCAATGCGGCGTCGAAATCAACGACACCGTCGAACGCGCGCCCCGTCCGGATCCACTGATTGACAGCCAGCCGGATGCTTTCCCGCTGCGGAGGAAGCGCGGCCGGCGTCAGCGTGGCTCCAAAAACCCGGACGCCGTGCTTGTGAGCTGCGGCGATAACCCTCTGATAACCATCGATCAAAGCGGCCGCGCTCACCGGCGTGTGAGGAGAATCACAATCCAGCCCGGCGTGAGGCGGCATGTCGGCAAAATTGATGTCGTTGATGCCGATCAGCAAGATCGCCGTTTTTACTCCCGGGCGCTCGAGCACATCGCGGTCGAATCGCTTGACCAAAGCGTCGCCGTAGCACGGTGAGTCACTAAGCAAGCGATTTCCGCTGATACCAAGATTGACGACCGCGACAGACCGATCGCCCGAGTGGGCAA
The DNA here is from genome assembly GCF_004361815.1 of Paraburkholderia sp. BL10I2N1. Classification (NCBI taxonomy): domain Bacteria; kingdom Pseudomonadati; phylum Pseudomonadota; class Betaproteobacteria; order Burkholderiales; family Burkholderiaceae; genus Paraburkholderia; species Paraburkholderia sp. BL10I2N1. The sequence continues at coordinate 1,197,761 of NZ_SNWA01000001.1, forward strand.
GTTTGCGCGCAAACGCGTCCGGCCAGCGGCGGTTCTGGTTCAGGCTCGAACGCATTCCGTCGGTGATCGAGTCGCCGATCGCAGCAACAGCAACGGCCGACGGCGCATCCACCGACAGACCCGTCACCCAGGCATATTGCGTAAACCGCGCATGAAACGCATCACCCGCCGAATCGCCGGCATGATTGCCTGGCGTAGAAACGTAATTGACCTGGTTTGAAACGCGATGCCACGCCGCGAGCCGCTGGTCCGGCCCCATGTACGAGCTGATCACATACGGCGCGCCATCGACGATATCGACAGGCACCGCGTCACTCTCCATCGCACCACCGGCGGGCACACTCACCGACGTTTTTTCCGCCAAAGGTGACACGAACGCCGCCCCCTTGCACCGCGGCGCCCCCGGCCGAACGGCTGATCCGCAGATCCCCGATGACGAGGGGTTCCTTGCCGTATTCGTTACTGATGTGCAAGCGAACGACGCTCCCGGACAGGGTCGGATAAACGATCTGTCTTACCGTGCGCCCCGCCACGTCCGGCGCGCGGTACAAGGGTGGCAAGTCGGCTCGCTGGGGAATCGGCTGAAGCGCGGTGGCCCAAGCGGTGACCCAATGCCCGGGGGTATCGGCGGCAAAGGAGACTAAGGGGATTGCAAACTGAGAGAGCAGAACGGCGCCACAGGCGGCGACCAGCGTACGGAGGCTCATTCGGATGATCGGTCGAAAGCAAAGCGCCCATTGTGCCCGATCGGCCGCGGCCCGACGGCGCAGCGGCGCGATCACGTCACGGAAAGAGCTGCCGGACGAAAAACGACACGCCTAAGTAGCACATCCCTGCGCAGGCCGCCCCTCCGACGCCACGCTACCGGGCATGAAAGGCTCGATTCACGACGCCGACATCATGTCCAGCGCCAGCGCTTCCGCCACTTCAATCCCATCGATGGCCGCCGAATAGATGCCGCCGGCATATCCCGCCCCTTCGCCAGCCGGATACAGCCCTTCGACATTCACGCTCTGGAAATTGTCTTTCCGGCGGACCCGAATCGGCGATGAAGTCCGGGTCTCCACACCCGTGAGCACCGCGTCGTGCATGGCGAAGCCTGATATCTTCCTGTCGATTTCAGGCAACGCTTCGCGGATGGCTTCGATTACATAATCGGGCAGCGCGGTGCTGAGATCGGTCGGATGGACGCCCGGCTTGTAGGACGGCACCACCGAGCCCAGCGATGTGGACGGCCGGCCCGCTATGAAGTCACCGACCAGCTGCCCCGGCGCACAGTAATTCCCGCCGCCCAGCTCGAACGCCCGCTCTTCCCATTTGCGCTGGAAAGCGATGCCCGCGAGCGGGCCGCCCGGATAGTCGTCCGGCGTGATGCCGACGACAATCCCGGCATTGGCGTTACGCTCAGCCCGGGAATACTGGCTCATGCCGTTGGTCACCACACGGCCAGGCTCTGAGGTTGCAGCGACCACCGTGCCGCCCGGGCACATGCAAAAGCTGTAGACCGCGCGCCCGTTGCTGCAATGATGGATGACCTTGTAGTCCGCCGCGCCGAGTTCCTTGTGACCGGCAAATTTACCGAAGCGGCTGCGATCGATCAGTCCTTGTGGGTGCTCGATCCGGAAACCCAGCGAGAACGGCTTGGCTTCGATAAAAACACCACGTTCGTGCAGCATTTCGAAGGTATCGCGAGCGCTGTGCCCCACGGCCAGCACCACATGATCGCAGCGCAGGGTTTCGCCGTTCGACAGCACGAGCCCACGCACCTTGCCCTGTTCGATTTCGATGTCGTCGACCCGGGTCTCGAAGCGCACCTCACCGCCCAGCTGGTGGATGGTGGCGCGCATTTTTTCCACCATGCTGACGAGGCGGAACGTACCGATATGCGGCCGGCTCAGATAGAGAATGTCTTCCGGCGCTCCCGCCCTGACGAACTCGTCGAGCACTTTGCGGCCGTAGTGCTTGGGATCCTTGATCTGGCTGTACAGCTTGCCGTCGGAAAACGTACCGGCCCCGCCCTCCCCAAACTGCACATTGGATTCGGGGTTGAGCACACTCTTGCGCCACAGCCCGAACGTGTCCTTGGTCCGCTCACGCACGGCCTTGCCGCGCTCAAGGATGATCGGACGGAAACCCATCTGCGCGAGGATCAGACCCGCGAACAGCCCGCATGGCCCCATACCGATCACGACCGGCCGCAATGCCGTGCTGCGCTCAGGCGCCCGGGTGACAAAGCGGTAGGTCATGTCCGGCGTCACGCCGCAGTGCGGCTTGCCGGCCGTCCGCTTGATGACAGCGGCTTCGTCCCTGACTTCGATATCGACGATATACGTCAGCTTGATGTCGGAACGCTTGCGTGCATCGTGCGCGCGACGGAACACGGTGTAACGGATGAGGCCGTCTGCCGCCACTCCGAGTTCTGCGAGACGCTTGAGAATCGCGGCTTCGAGATCGCTTTCGGTGTGATCGAGCGGGAGTTTGACTTCGCTTAGACGTAACATGAGTACCGGGGATGCGGGGGGCCGCGCAATCGCGGCCAATCGGTAATTTTATAGGTTCCCGTGCACGCCGTGGCGGCAGCGGCTGCAGGCGGTCAGCGGCGCGACGCCAGCCGTGTCGTCAGACCTCAGGGCTCGCCCCGTCTTCCTGACGAATATGCGGGCAAAAGTGCCCTGATCGGGGAACTCTGTCAGCAGCGCAATCTCGGCGAAAGAACGGTTGGGATCGCGCGGCAACTCCAGCGCCCGAGGGATGCGACGCTGGAACAGCCATTGATGCGGCGACAGCCCGGCACGCCCTTTGAACGCACGGACGAATTCCATCGGCCGCGACCCGCAGGCGCTGTAGACATCCGCCAAAGTAACCAACGCCCGCCGTGCAGGGTCGCCACGCATGGCATGAGATCCGTTTTGCTCTCACGATATCCCTAACCGGCGTTGCGATCGGCCCGAAAACGGGATCCATCGCGGACGCCGGCCCCCATTTGCATGTCGCCCTCGAAGAGGGATTCGACCGGGATCACGAGCATCCCGCGACATCGATCCACACCCTTCTTCAAAAAATTTATTAACCGACCGGTCGGTTGGTTTATACTGCCGGACATGCACAACTTCGGACGAGAGCGTTAAGACCATGTACACGCAATCCCTCGACATTCCCGGCAACGTCGCCCCGCTCGACGCCGCCGCCAGTTCGCCCGAGCAGTCCCGCTTCGATGCCGTCATGGAAGCCGACGGCAAGATCGAGCCGCAGGACTGGATGCCCGACGCGTATCGCAAGACGCTCGTGCGGCAGATTTCACAGCACGCGCACTCCGAGATCGTCGGCATGCTGCCTGAAGGCAACTGGATCACGCGCGCGCCCAGCCTGAAACGCAAGGCGATCCTGCTCGCGAAGGTACAGGACGAAGCTGGCCACGGCCTCTATCTGTATAGCGCAGCCGAAACGCTCGGCGTGTCGCGCGACCAGTTGGTCGACGCGCTCCACAGCGGCAAGGCCAAGTACTCGAGCATCTTCAATTACCCGACGCCCACGTGGGCCGATGTCGGCGTGATCGGGTGGCTCGTCGACGGCGCGGCGATCATGAACCAGATTCCGCTGTGCCGATGCACTTACGGCCCCTACGCACGCGCCATGATCCGCATCTGTAAGGAAGAGTCGTTCCACCAGCGGCAGGGTTTCGACGCACTGCTGTCGATGATGAAAGGCACCGACACCCAGCGCGAACTCGTCCAGCAGGCGGTGAATCGCTGGTGGTGGCCGGTCTTGATGATGTTCGGCCCGAGCGACAAGGATTCGATCCACAGTAACCAGTCGTCGAAATGGGGCATCAAGCGGATCTCGAACGACGATCTGCGCCAGAAATTCGTCGACGCGACGGTCGACCAGGCGAAGGTGCTCGGCGTCACCTTGCCGGACCCAGACCTCAAATGGAACGAGGAACGCGGCCACTACGACTACGGCGCGATCGACTGGGAGGAATTCTGGCGCGTCGTGAATGGCGACGGCCCGTGCAACCGCGAACGCCTCGCAACCCGCGTCAAGGCGCATGACGACGGCGCATGGGTTCGCGAAGCCGCCCTCGCCCACGCGGAAAAGCAGCGCCAGCGCGCACAGCAGCACGCCGCCTGAGCGCGGCGTCAGAGAACAGATCAACGCAGGCATACCGCCGGCAAGGATTCAGGAGATCCGCAATGGACAAGTCAGCAAACAAGGAATGGCCGATCTGGGAAGTGTTCGTGCGCAGCAAGCAGGGACTCGACCACAAGCACTGCGGCAGCCTGCACGCGTCGGACGCATCAATGGCGCTGCGCATGGCGCGCGACGTCTATACGCGCCGCCAGGAAGGCGTGAGCATCTGGGTGGTGCCGTCGTCGGCGATCACGGCGTCCGCCCCGGACGAGAAGGCCGAGTTGTTCGAACCGGCTGGCGACAAGATCTATCGCCATCCGACGTTCTATACGCTCCCCGACGAAGTCAACCACATGTAAGCGCGGACATGGACATCACGCCCCAACTTCTTTCGTACGTGCTGCGTCTCGCGGACACCGCGCTGATCCTCGGTCAGCGCAATGCCGAGTGGACCGGCCACGGCCCGATCCTCGAAGAGGACATCGCGCTCGCCAACATGAGCCTCGATCTGATCGGCCAGGCGCGCCTGCTCTACTCCCACGCTGCCGAGCTCGAAAAGGCGCTCACCGGCAAAGCGCGCACCGAGGACGACTACGCCTACTTCCGCGCAGAACGCGAATTCGCGAATTACACGCTCGCCGAGTTGCCGCACTACGGCCCGCTCTCCGGTACAGCGCGCGCGGACAAGGATTACGCGGTCACGATCGTGCGCAATTTCCTGTACGCGTCGCTAATGGCACATCTGTGGACGGCGCTCACCGCTTCAACTGACGAACAACTCGCCGCGATCGCCGCGAAGTCGATCAAGGAAACGCGCTACCACCTGCATCACTCGCGCGAGTGGCTCGTCCGCTTCGGCGACGGCACCGACGAGTCGCATCGCCGCTCGCAGGCCGCGCTCGACTATCTGCTGCCCTACACACGCGAGTTCTTCAGCACCGATGACGTCGAAGAGAGCATCGCCGCCGCCGACATCGGCCCGAAGACGGCCGACCTCGAAGCCGCATGGCTCGACGACGTCCGCGAAGCACTCGACGAAGCCACGCTGACGCTGCCCGAACCGGTAAAACACGTCACCACCGGCAAGCACGGCGAGCATTCCGAGCATATGGGCTACGTGCTGGCCGAGATGCAAAGCATTGCGCGCCAGCATCCCGGCGCGACCTGGTAAGCATCGACAAACCACCCTGGAGCCCCGACGATGACCGCCACCCTCGCCGCCCGCCCCGATCCGACGGATGCCGCGGACGCCGCGCTCGACCATGCCTGGTCCGTACTCGAAGCCGTGCCCGATCCGGAAATTCCGGTCGTGTCGATCCGCGAGCTGGGCATCCTGCGCGACGTTCGCCGGGCTGCCGACGGCGTGCTCGAAGTCGTCATTACGCCGACCTATTCGGGTTGCCCGGCGATGTCGCAGATTGCCGAGGACATCGGCATGGCGCTCGATGCAGCCGGTCTTAAGCCGCACCGGATCGCAACGGTGCTCGCGCCCGCCTGGACCACCGACTGGATGACCGCCGACGCCCGCGAAAAACTCCGTGCGTACGGCATCGCTCCGCCGACTGGCAATTGCACAAGCACTCCGGCGGTCGGCGAGAAGGTCATCCGTTTCGTGCCCCGTCCCATGGCCGCACCGGCCTGCCCGCGCTGCGGTTCGGCGCATACCGAGCGGCTCGCGCAATTCGGCTCGACGGCCTGCAAGGCGCTGTACCGCTGCATCGACTGCCGCGAACCCTTCGACTACTTCAAACCATACTGATATGGCCACCCCGCAATTTCATCCGCTGCGCATCCGGGAAGTGCGGCCCGAAACCGCCGACGCGGTTTCGGTCGCCTTCGAAGTCCCTGTCGAGCTGCGCGAGCAGTATCGCTTCACGCAAGGGCAGTTCGTCACGCTGAAAACGCATATCGACGGTGAAGAAACGCGCCGCTCGTACTCGATCTGTGTCGGTGTCACCGACTATGATCGCGACGGCGAACTGCGCATCGGCATCAAGCGCGTGCGCGGCGGCCGCTTCTCGAACTTCGCATTCGACACGCTGCAGCCTGGTCATACGATCGACGTGATGACGCCGGACGGCCGCTTTTTCACGCATCTGAACGCGGAACAAGGCCAGCAGTATGTGGCGTTCTCGGGCGGCTCGGGCATCACGCCGGTGCTCGCGATCATCAAGACGACGCTTGAGATTGAGCCGCGCAGCACGTTCACCCTGGTGTACGGCAACCGCAGCGTCGACCAGATCATGTTCGCCGAAGAACTCGAAGACCTGAAGAACCGCTTCATGAACCGGTTCGTCCTGTATCACGTGCTGTCGGACGATCTCCAGGACGTCGAACTGTTCAACGGCGTGCTCGACCAGGGAAAGTGCGCGGAATTTCTGGAGACACTGATTCCGGCGGCTACGATCGAAGAAGCATTCATCTGCGGCCCCGAGCCCATGATGGACGCTGCCGAAGGGGCGCTGAAAGCGGCAGGCGTGCCGTCGGCGAACGTGCACGTCGAGCGTTTCGGGACCCCGCTGCCGCAAGCGGGCGTGCCGCCCGTCGAAATTACCGACGACATGCCCGCCGCCGACCTCGAAATCGTGCTCGACGGCAAAAAGCGCAAGCTGCGGCTGCCGTATCAGGGCGTGAGCGTGCTCGACGTCGGTCTGCGCGCCGGACTCGCGCTGCCCTACGCGTGCAAAGGCGGCGTGTGCTGTACGTGCCGCGCGAAGGTGTTGGAGGGCGAGGTGAAGATGGAGAAGAACTACACGCTCGAAGAGCACGAAATCCGCGACGGTTTCGTGCTGACATGCCAGTGTCATCCCGTGAGCGACCGGGTGGTCGTGAGTTACGACGAACGATAGCTGGCGCCGGGGTCGTGACGCTGCCGGATTTCTGCGGCAGTCCGGCGCACGGGTCATGGTAGTCGCCCCGCACAAGCCCACCGCAACCCGCTTTCAGCCTGCCCGCGATCCGCTTACACTAGGGGCCGCTCGCCAACCGGAACGTTGTTCCGGTTGGCGAGCGGCCCTTTTTCATCACCGAGTTGCCCACTCTCTGCCGCTAATCATGGCCCGCACCCGAGCCCCAGACCACGAAACCCAGCGCGACCAGATCCTCGACCTGGCCGCCGAAAAATTTGCGCAGACGAGCTACCCAAGCACATCGATGGCCGAACTGGCCGCAGCCAGCGGCACGTCGAAGGCGCGTCTCTACCACTACTACGAGAGCAAGGAAGCGATCCTGTTCGATCTGCTCGACCGCTACACGAAGCGGCTAATGCTGATCATCGCGGAAGTCGAAGGCTCCAGCCAGCGGCGCGGCCTGAGCGAACGCGAAACCTTTGCCGAACTGATCCGGGCCTTTCTCACCGAGTACGAAACGTCGCACAGCCGCCACGTCGCGCTGCTGAACGACGTCAAATATCTCGTCGACGCGCAGCGCGAAATCATCCTGAACCGCCAGCGCGATGTCGTCGCGGCATTTGCGCGACAGCTTTCCCGCGCCTACCCGGACCGCGCAACGAAGGAAAACCAGACCGCACTCACGATGATGGTGTTCGGGATGATCAACTGGACCTTCACCTGGCTCAAGCCCGGCGGCAGCCTGGGATATCCGGAATTTGCCGAGCAGGTTGTCGACGTGGTCGATCGCGGCCTGCGCTCCCCCGAGTGATCCCGCACAGCAACAATAGCGGCGATTGACGCACAGCGCGGCAAAACAACACTATCTCGCACGCTCGTTCGAAATAATTAATGTTTATAATCAAATATATAAATTAAGGGCCTAACCGGGCTAGAACTTGTCCTCGAACAGGAATACGGGTTTTCCCTAGTGATCGGCTTGCGTTTCCGATAGAATTCGTTTTGCGGCGCATCATGCCGCCCGACGAAAAGGAGAACCCAACATGACCCAGACCACTAACCGCACCCACGAGCTGATCGAGACATCCGATCGGCTGCTGCCAGTTGCCGGTCGCGCGCCTGCTCTTGTCCGGGAACTTACCCCAGTCGATCGTGAACGCCTGCTCACCCACTTTCTCACGCTCGACGCGGACGACCGGCTGCTGCGGTTTGGCCAGATCGTGCCGGATCGTGTGATCGAGAACTACGTCCGCACGATCGATTTTTCACGCGACACCGTTTTCGGCGTCTTCGACAACCAGCTGCAACTGGTCGGCGTCGGCCATCTGGCCTATCTGCCGGCTGAAGGCGACAAGCGCACTGCGGAATTCGGCGTGTCCGTGCTGGAGAGTGCCCGCGGCCAGGGCATCGGCACAAGGCTGTTCGAGCGCGCCGCGATCCGCAGCCGCAATACCCATATCACGATGCTCTACATGCACTGCCTGTCGCGGAATTCGACGATGATGCACATCGCGAAGAAGTCCGGCATGAAAATCGAGTATGCGTACGGCGAAGCGGATGCCTATCTGACACTCAAGCCCGCCGATCAGTCGAGCATCATCGCCGAGATGCTGCAGGAACAGGCTGCCGTGTTCGACTACGCGCTCAAGCGTCAGGCACGTAACGCATCGAAGATTTTCGAATCGTTGATACCGACTGCTGCCGCCGCCTGAATGGCGTAACGGCGCAAGAAGCGAAAGGGCGGCCTGGCCGCCCTTTTTTCATGGACGCGCGAGATGGGCACCTGCCCGAAACTTGCGCCCTCAGCGAATCGGCAGCGCGGTCGTTTCATCGTCAACGCTGAACCGGATTCGTTTGCGCAACGCTTTGCCCGCCTGCATGGCCCGTCGATCTGCGCGATCGCCTTCCGCGTTCAGGACGCAGCGAAGGCGTACCAGCAAGCGCTCGAACTCGGCGCCTGGGGCTTTGACAACAAGACCGGCCCGATGGAACTGAACATCCCGGCCATCAAGGGCATCGGCGACTCGCTGATCTATTTCGTCGACCGCTGGCGTGGCGAGAATGGCGCCGAACCGCACAGCATCGGCGACATCAGCATTTACGACGTGGACTTCGTTCCGATCGAAGGTGCGAATCCCAACCCGGTCGGTCACGGGCTCACCTATATCGATCACCTGACGCACAACGTTCACCGCGGCCGCATGCAGGAATGGGCGGAGTTCTATGAGCGCCTCTTCAACTTCCGTGAAGTGCGTTACTTCAACATCGAAGGCAAGGTGACCGGCGTGAAGTCGAAGGCGACGACGTCGCCCTGCGGCAAGATCCGCATTCCGATCAACGAGGAAGGCTCGGAGACGGCGGGTCAGATTCAGGAATATCTCGACGCGTACCACGGCGAAGGCATCCAGCACATCGCACTTGGCAGCAACGATATCTACCGGACGGTGGACGGCCTGCGCGCGTCGAACATCGCGCTGCTCGATACGATCGACACGTATTACGAACTGGTCGACCGGCGCGTGCCGAACCACGGCGAGCCGCTTGCCGAACTTCGCAAGCGCAAGATCCTGATCGATGGCGCACCGGACGACCTGCTGCTGCAGATCTTCACCGAGAACCAGATCGGACCAATCTTCTTCGAGATCATCCAGCGTAAGGTCAATCAGGGATTCGGTGAAGGCAACTTCAAGGCGCTGTTCGAATCGATCGAACTGGATCAGATTCGCCGTGGCGTCGTGCAGGATAAGCCCTGAACGCTTTATGCCGGTCTTCAGGCAACCCGTTTGCAAGAGGGCTGCCTGAAAACGATGCAACGCACGCCCGAAAGTTAAAAAAGGGGCGAGGATCGTCGATCCTCGCCCCTTTTTCGCTGCGCTACCGCCGTATGAAGGCCGCAGCGCGAAATGGATGAGAGCCGCCCGGCGGCTTGTCAGGAACGCCTGGTGTTCCCTTCGGCCTGAATGGACGCCTGTAACGCGTCAGCGTCCCGACATGCCGATGCAACCTGCGTCGTGCGGCTGACCGCAGTCGCGAGCACGCTGGCGCTGTTTGAACGAACCGGCGCGCTCATGGCGAAAAATGCAGCGGAGACCATCAAAAAGGTCTGAATGTTACGAGTGTTCATGCGTACTCCTTTTCTGACTGCCTGTTGTCCTGAAGCCCTACCGTGTGTAGAGCATTGCGCAGACCGTGCACAGGTGGGCTGTTAGACCGACATTTCAAGACCAGTTCCGCCAATGAGAAGCTTTTACAGCTTGTTACAGCGTCCGGTCTGAAGTCGCGGTCAGCGTGGAACACCGTGTGAAACATACGCGCCCGCCTGACGCCAACAGGTATCCGTCGCGCCATGCGACGGGTTTTCACCAGTGCTAACATCGGTGAAAAACCGTCAATATGGCGACCCCGGCCGAAGCATTCACAAGATGCCGAGGCACAGAAGTTTTGGCGATCCCAAACTGAGTGGAGGAGTACACATAATGAATGCCCCGTTAGACGCTGGTCAGCGAGCCTCGCTCGAAGCCGCTCTATCTTCCGTCACACTCGACGACAAATACACGCTCGAACGCGGCCGCGCTTACATGAGCGGCATCCAGGCGCTGGTGCGTCTGCCGATGCTGCAGCAGGAACGCGACAAGGCCGTCGGGCTCAATACCGCCGGATTCATCTCCGGCTATCGCGGCTCACCGCTTGGCGGATTCGACCTGTCGTTGTGGAAGGCGAAGCAGCACCTCGCCGCGCACCAGATCGTATTCCAGCCGGGCGTCAACGAAGATCTCGCCGCCACCGCCGTGTGGGGCTCGCAACAGGTCAACCTCTACCCTAGCGCGAAATACGACGGCGTATTTTCGATGTGGTACGGCAAGGGCCCGGGTGTCGATCGCACCGGCGACGTGTTCAAGCATGCGAATTCGGCGGGCTCGTCGCCACATGGAGGCGTCCTCGTGCTCGCCGGCGACGATCACGCGGCGAAATCCTCGACGCTTGCCCACCAGTCCGAACACATTTTCAAGGCGTGCGGCATTCCGGTGCTGTTCCCGTCAAACGTGCAGGAATATCTCGACTTCGGCCTGCACGGCTGGGCAATGAGCCGTTACTCCGGCCTGTGGGTCGCGCTCAAGTGCGTGACCGATGTGGTCGAGTCGTCGGCCTCGGTTGATATCGATCCGCATCGCACCCAGATCGTCCTGCCGACTGACTTCACCATGCCCGAAGGCGGCCTCAACATCCGCTGGCCGGATCCGCCGCTCGTACAGGAAGCGCGTCTGCTCGATTACAAGTGGTACGCCGCGCTCGCCTACGTGCGCGCGAACAAGCTCGATCGTGTCGAGATCGACTCGCCGCACGCCCGCTTCGGCATCATCACGGGGGGCAAGGCCTATCTCGACGTACGTCAGGCGCTGACGGATCTCGGCCTCGATGACGAAACCTGTTCGCGCATCGGCATCCGTCTGTACAAGGTCGGCTGCGTATGGCCGCTCGAAGCGCAAGGCGCGCACGCATTTGCGCGCGGCCTCGAAGAGATTCTGGTGGTCGAGGAAAAGCGGCAGATCCTCGAATACGCGATCAAGGAAGAGCTGTACAACTGGCCGGATGGCCAGCGTCCGCGCGTCTACGGCAAGTTCGACGAAAAGGACGGTGCAGGTGGCGAATGGTCGGTGCCGATGGGCAACTGGCTGCTGCCCGCGCACTATGAACTGTCGCCGGCGATCATCGCGAAGGCAATCGCCACGCGGCTCGACAAGCTCGACCTGCCATCGGATGTGCGCGCGCGCATCGCGACGCGCATCGCCGTGATCGAAGCAAAGGAGCGCTCGCTCGCGAAGCCGCGTGTGGAAGCGGAGCGCAAACCATGGTTCTGCTCCGGCTGCCCGCACAATACGTCGACGAACGTGCCGGAAGGTTCGCGTGCGATGGCGGGCATTGGTTGCCACTACATGACCGTGTGGATGGACCGTAACACGAGCACGTTCAGCCAGATGGGCGGTGAAGGTGTCGCGTGGGTCGGCCAGGCACCGTTCACGAACGACAAACATGTGTTCGCCAACCTCGGCGACGGCACGTACTTCCACTCCGGCCTGCTCGCCATTCGCGCGGCGATCGCGTCGAAGGCGAACATCACCTACAAGATTCTCTACAACGATGCGGTCGCGATGACGGGCGGCCAGCCGGTCGACGGCGTGCTGACCGTGCCGCAGATCACGCACCAGCTCGCCTCCGAAGGCGCGGCGAAGATCGTGATCGTCACCGATGAACCGGAGAAATACCACGGTTCGACGCAACTCGCGCCCGGCGTGACGATCCATCACCGGGACCAGCTCGACGAGATCCAGCGTGAGCTTCGCGAGATCGCGGGCACGTCGATCCTGATCTACGAGCAGACCTGCGCGACCGAAAAACGTCGCCGCCGCAAACGCGGCACCTATCCGGATCCGGCAAAACGCGTCGTGATCAACGAAGCGGTATGCGAAGGTTGCGGCGACTGCTCCGTGCAGTCGAACTGTCTGTCGGTCGAGCCGCTGGAAACGGAATACGGCACGAAGCGGCAGATCAACCAGTCGACCTGCAACAAAGACTTCTCGTGCCTGAAGGGCTTTTGCCCGAGCTTCGTCTCTGTGGAAGGCGGGCAGTTGCGCAAGCCGAAGGTGTCGGGCGTGGCGGGCGATGCCATGCCGCCCGTGCCGGAACCGGAGATTCCCACGCTAGCCAAACCGTATGGCGTGCTGGTGACGGGCGTCGGCGGCACGGGTGTCGTCACGATCGGCGCTCTGCTTGGCATGGCCGCGCACCTGGAGAGCAAGGGTGTGACGGTGCTCGACGTGACCGGCCTCGCGCAGAAAGGCGGCGCCGTGATGAGTCATGTGCAGATCGCGAACCACCCCGCCGACATCCATGCCACCCGCATCGCGATGGGCGAAGCGAGCCTCGTGATCGGCTGCGACGCGATCGTTACCGCCAGCGACGAATGCATGTCACGGATGCAGGCCGACCGGACGCGCGTCGTGCTGAACAGCGCGCCGACGCCGACCGCCGAGTTCATCAAGAACCCGAACTGGCGCTTCCCGGGCCTCAGTTCCGAAGCGGACGTGCGTGCAGCGGCGGGCAACGATGGCGTCGACACGGTCGATGCCAACCACTTCGCCGTCGCGCTGCTCGGCGACGCGATCTACACGAACCCGTTCGTGCTTGGCTACGCCTGGCAACGCGGCTGGGTGCCGTTGACACATGAGTCGCTCATGCGCGCGATCGAACTCAACGCAGTTCAGGTCGAAAAGAACCGCTCGGCGTTCGAATGGGGCCGCCGTGCGGCACACGATCTCGCAGCAGTACGCAAGCTCGCGCAATCTGCCGGTCAAGGCGACACGCCCGAATCGGCGGCAGCTGGCAAGATCATCTCGCTGCACACGCCGAAGGCGCTCGACACGCTGATCGACAGGCGTGCGGCCTACCTCACCGCGTATCAAAACAATGCCTACGCGGCGCGCTATCGCAAGCTGGTGGCGGACGTGCGCGCGGCGGAAGCGGCGCTCGATGGCGGCGATGGCCAGATGCCGCTCACCGAGGCGGTCGCAAAGAACCTGCACAAGCTGATGGCGTACAAGGACGAATACGAAGTGGCGCGTCTTTACGCCGATCCCGCGTTCATTGAAAAAGTGAAGGCGAATTTCGAGGGCGACTGGAAGCTCAAGCTGTATCTCGCGCCGCCGGCGTTCTCGAAGAAGGACGCCCACGGTCATCTGGTGAAAAAGCAATACGGCCCGTGGGTGTTCAAGGCGATGCACGTGCTGGCGAAACTCAGGTTCCTGCGCGGCACGGCGCTCGATCCGTTCGGCAAGACAGAGGAACGCCGGACGGAACGCGAACTGATCGGCGAATATGAAGCGCTGGTGCGGGAACTGATCAGCGGCTTGACGGCCGGCAAGCGGGCACTCGCGGTTGAGCTTGCAAGTCTGCCCGACGGCATTCGCGGATACGGCCACGTCAAGGAAAACAACCTGAAGGGCGTACGGACGAAATGGTCCGCGTTGCTCGCGAAATGGCGAGCGCCCGAAGGCGGCGCCGCGAGGCACGTCGCTTGATGCAGCCCGGCGCCGGAAAAGCTCGACGTAAATAAAAGGGCACGACGCAAAAACGTCGTGCCCTTTAAAAAACCCTCCCCAGCTTGCCTGTGAGCCCTGCACTCTTTCGGGTGCGGGGCTTCTTTCTTCAGCCGGCCGACCGGAGCGTGCCGCTTTAACGCGCCGCCGCAGCTCTATTGACGTTCGCGTTCGCCGAAGCCACCGCCGTCATGTTGATGATCCGGCGCACCGTCGCCGCCGACGTCAGGATGTGCACCGGTTTTTCCGCGCCGAGCAGGAACGGACCGACCGTCACGCCTTCGCCGCCGATCATCTTCAGCAGGTTGTACGCGATGTTCGCTGCTTCGACGTTCGGCATGATCAGCAGGTTCGCTTCACCAGAAAGGGTCGTGCCCGGGAACGCCGCCTTGCGCACCACTTCCGACAGCGCCGCGTCGCCGTGCATTTCACCATCGATTTCCAGATGCGGCGCACGCTGGACGATCAGCTTGCGCGCTGCCGCCATGCGTTCCGATGACGCCGACGGCACACTGCCGAAGTTCGAATTCGACAGCAGCGCGACCTTCGGCGTGATGCCGAATTTCTCGATTTCGCCTGCGGCCAGCATCGTCATGTCGGCGAGCTGTTCGGCAGTCGGGGTCTCGTTCACGTACGTATCGCAGATGAACAGGTTGCGGCCTGGCAGCATCAGCAGGTTCATCGCCGCGAAGTTATCGACGTCCTTGGCCTTGCCCAGGACCTGTTCGATGAACTTCAGATGCGTGTTGTACTGGCCGATCATCCCGCAGATCATGCCGTCCGCTTCGCCAAGGCGAACCAGGATCGAGCCGATCAGCGTGTTGAACTTGCGCAGCGCCGCCTTGGCGACTTCCGGCGTGACGCCTTCGCGCGCGCCGATCTCGTGATACGTCTGCCAGCACTGCTGATAGCGCGGATCATCTTCCGGATTGACGATCACGAAGTCTTCGCCGCACTTAAGCTTCGAGCCCATCTTCTTCAGACGCATCTCGATCACGGACGGCCGGCCGATCAGGATCGGCTTCGCGATCTTCTCGAGCAGCACGAACTGCGCCGCACGCAGCACACGCTCGTCTTCGCCTTCCGCGAACACGATGCGCGCCGGCTGCGACTTCGCAGCTGCAAACACCGGACGCATCACCATGCCCGTGCGATACACCGTCGCGCCGAGTTCTTCGCGGTACGCGTCCATGTCCTTGATCGGACGGGTCGCGACGCCCGAGTCCATCGCAGCCTTCGCCACCGCCGGCGCAATCTTGATGATGAGACGCGGATCGAACGGCTTCGGAATCAAATACTCCGGACCGAATTCGAGCGAATGGCCTTCGTATGCCTTCGCAACTTCATCGCCCTGGTCGGTTTCTTCGGCCAGCTCGGCGATCGCGCGCACACACGCAAGCTTCATTTCCT
Source organism: Paraburkholderia sp. BL10I2N1 (assembly GCF_004361815.1). Taxonomy (NCBI): domain Bacteria; kingdom Pseudomonadati; phylum Pseudomonadota; class Betaproteobacteria; order Burkholderiales; family Burkholderiaceae; genus Paraburkholderia; species Paraburkholderia sp. BL10I2N1. The sequence goes on from NZ_SNWA01000001.1 coordinate 1,213,245, forward strand.
CGGTGATTGTCGTCGCGCCGACATCCAGCGCGCCGCGGAAGATGAACGGGAAACACAGCACGTTGTTGACCTGGTTCGGATAGTCCGAACGGCCAGTTGCGATGATGCAATCAGGGCGCACCTTCTTCGCTTCTTCCGGGCGGATTTCCGGATCCGGGTTGGCGAGCGCGAGGATCAGCGGCTGCGTGCCCATTTCCGCGACCATCTCCGGCTTCAGCACGCCGGCGCTGGAACAGCCGAGGAACACGTCCGCGCCGCGGATTGCGTCGGCGAGCGTGCGATGTTCGGTGTTGGCCGCGTAGCGTTCCTTCGACGGATCGAGGTTGCCGCGGCCTTCGTAAATGACGCCCTTCGAATCGGCGACGAGAATATTCTTCTTCGACAGCCCGAGGTTCACGAGCAGGTCCAGACAGGCAATCGCCGCCGCGCCCGCGCCGGAGCAGACCAGCTTCACTTCGCCGAGCTTCTTGCCCACCACTTTCAGGCCGTTCAGGATCGCCGCCGACGCGATGATCGCGGTGCCGTGCTGGTCATCGTGAAAGACCGGAATCTTCATGCGCTCGCGCAGCTTCTTCTCGATATAGAAGCATTCGGGCGCCTTGATGTCTTCGAGGTTGATGCCGCCGAGAGTGGGCTCGAGCATCGCGATCGCTTCGACGAGCTTGTCCGGATCGGACTCGCTGAGCTCGATGTCGAACACATCGATGCCTGCGAACTTCTTGAACAGACAGCCCTTGCCTTCCATTACCGGCTTGGCTGCGAGCGGCCCAATGTTACCGAGACCCAGCACCGCGGTGCCGTTCGTGATCACACCCACCAGGTTGCCGCGCGACGTGTACTTCTGCGCGTCGAGCGGCTCATCGAAGATAGCCATACACGCGGCCGCGACGCCCGGCGAATACGCCAGCGACAGGTCGAGCTGATTCGAAAGCGGCTTGGTCGGGGTGACCGAAATCTTGCCGGGTTTCGGATTCTGGTGATATGCGAGAGCGCTTTGCTTAAGTTGTTCGTCCATTTTCTGGCCTGCGAGACGTTGGTAATTGGGCCGGATACGCTACACCGTGAACATCGCTCGCCTGGATCGAATGGGTAATCGACAGCGGCAGTTTCACACGCGCCGGTTGGGCGCGGCGTCGAACCTGAGCAGAGGGCAAGACGGCGTAGAGCGTTTCGCGGGTCGATTAGTGTACACCCCGCGCGAGTCGTTACGCGTGGGGGTAAACACAGCTAACCATAGGCGAAACACGGACTGGGAAAGGCGCCAGCATGCTGCGGCGCGGCACCCCCATTGCGGGATCGGACGCCTGAAGCGCGTCAGTCGAGCGCCGCCCCGCGACGCTCAGGGATCAGAAAAAGGGTGGCCAGAATGTCGAGTACGTAGATCGATGCAAGCACACCAAGTGCCGCGCCAAACGAGAACCTGGCGGCCAGCGCGCCGACCGCTACAGGCCCGAATCCACCCACCGCGCGGCCGATATTGAAGAGCACGTTCTGCGCCGTCGCACGCGCTTCTGTCGGATAGAGTTCCGAGATCAACGCGCCGTAACCGCCGATCATGCCGTTGACGAACACGCCCATCACCGCGCCGCCGATCAACAGCGCGAACGGCGTGGCGAGATGGGCGTAGACGAACACCATGACGACCGCGCCCGCCTGATAGAACAGGAACGCTGGCTTGCGGCCAAAGCGGTCGGCAGCAATACCGAACAGCCAGATGCCGAGCCCCATCCCCACGACGGTCGCAGCCGTCCAGAGACCCGACCTGGTCAGCGAATAACCGAACGTCTTCGATAGATAGCTCGGCAGCCAGATCATCAGCCCGTAGTAGCCGAAGTTCTGCACGGAACAGAGAATCGTGACTCCCAGGCTCGCGCGAGCGGTGCGTGCGTCGGCGATCAGCAGTTTCAGCGGCAGGCTGCGGTTTCGACCGGCAACTGCATGCACCACGCGCTCGTTGAAAATCGCCGGCTCCTCGACGCGCCGGCGCACGACAAACGACACAATCGCAGGCAACAGGCCGAGCGCGAACATGCCGCGCCAGCCGATGACCGGCAACAGAAGCGGTGTCAGCAGCGCTGCGGCGAGCACGCCCAGCTGCCAGCCCAGTCCGACATACGACGACACGCGCGCCCGTTGTGACGCCGGCCACGCTTCGGCCACGAGCGTCATGCCGATGCCGAACTCGCCGCCGAGGCCGATCCCGGCGACCGTCCGGTACACGAGCAGGTCGGTATAGCCTTGCGCGAGCGCGCAAAGACCGGTGAACACCGCGAAGATCAGGATGGTCCATGAAAGCATGCGTACGCGACCAAAGTAGTCGCTGAGCAAGCCGAAGACGATCCCGCCTGCAACCGCGCCGATCAGCGTCCAGGTAACGAGCGAGCCTGCCTGCGTCGATGAAAGGTTCAGGTCGGCGGCGATCACCGGCAGCATGAAACCGAGGATCAGCAGGTCGAAGCCATCCATCGCGTAACCGAGCAGCGACGCAAGCAGCGCGCGGCCGGCGTAGCCGCGCCGTTCGGTCGTCGTGGAGACAGGGGAAGAAGAAGCGACGTTCATTGGGCGTTCTCGTCAAACAGGCAAAGACAGACTTGCGGCCGGAAGGACCGCAAATCCGGTCGCGCTGGCCCCGGCCGCAACGCAGCCGCGCCCACAGCTTCGGCGCAGAGGAGAATCACGCGGCCAAACAGGAAAATCGCGTGAGTGTAAAGGCGGCCCCTGCCGGTCACAAGCTGGCCAAAAAGCCAGGATATGCGACGAAAGCCGCCTCGGTACGCGCTGGAATTCCCGGAACGCGATCCTGCGTCCCGGGACTCCTCGGAACGGCCCGGATCGGGTAAAATATTCGGCTACGCGCGCAGCAAACCGGCCTGTTCCAACTACCCGGCTGCGTATTTCGTGAGTGACGAGTCGTGAGTGACGAGTCGTACGCGGTGAGTTGTCCGTGACGCGCCGCCCGTCAAGGCATGAAATACCCCGCTTGCTGTGCCACCGGGCCGTGCGCCCGCCCTCCCCGCTCACACCCAAGGATCCGCCCATGACAGGCTTCGATCGCCAGACGATCTCCGACACGACCGCCAAAATGCTGCTCGAAGTGCAGGCTGTGCACTTCAACGCGGAAAAACCGTACATCTTCACGTCCGGCTGGGCGAGCCCGGTCTACATCGACTGCCGCAAGCTGATTTCGTATCCGCGCGTGCGCCGTGGTCTGATGGAGATGGCCGAAGCGACCATTCTGCGCGATGTCGGTTACGAGCAGATCGACGCCGTTGCGGGTGGTGAAACCGCTGGTATCCCGTTCGCCGCGTGGCTGTCCGACCGTCTGATGGTGCCGATGCAGTACGTGCGCAAGAAGCCGAAGGGTTTCGGCCGCAACGCTCAGATCGAAGGCCTGTTGACCGAAGGGCAGCGCGTCCTGCTGGTCGAAGACCTGACCACCGACAGCCGCAGCAAAATCAACTTCATCAACGCGCTGCGCACGGCAGGCGCCCAGGTGAACCATTGCTTCGTGCTGTTTCACTACAACATTTTCAAGGAAAGCGTGTCGGTGCTGAAAGACATCGACGTTGACCTGCACGCGCTTGCCACGTGGTGGGATGTGTTGCGCGTCGCGAAGGAATCCGGCTACTTCGAGACGAAGACGCTCGAAGAAGTCGAGAAATTCCTCCACGCACCGGCTGAATGGTCCGCCGCGCATGGTGGCGCGACGGCTGCTCCGCAGTAAGCGCCTCACCGCTTCGGGCCGGTCGGGGCCACCCCTCACCGGCATGAAGAAACAAAAAAGCTACAAGAAAGCCGCCTGTCTTGCAGACAGGCGGCTTTTTTTATCCGACGCGCAATACCGCGGGACCTACAACGCTTCGTCGTGCTCGTCCGGCGTGTAGGACGACAGATTCATCAAGCCGTTGCTTTGCGCATATTGAAACAGTTCCGAATCGCGCTCGATGCTCAACTTGCGCATCGCCGTATTTTTCTGCGTGCTGATCGTCTTGATACTGCGGCTCAACTGTTCAGAAATTTCCTTGATCGTCATACCGGACACGAACAGCCTCACCACCTCCAGTTCCCGCCGCGACAGCATGACTTCCGTCGTTTTGCCGCTGGCGTTGATGCGCAACGATTCAAGCGATGCCCGCACCGAAGGGCTCATGTATTCCTGCTTGCGGCTGACGTGTTGCACAGCGAATCCGATGTGGCCCAGATCATCCGACTTGTTCACCACCGACTCCACACCGAGTTCGCTCAGCCGCTTGAGCAGTGCGGCGTTCTCGAGCATGGTCAGCACGACGATTGGCAGCGTGGGGAAATTACGGCGCAGGTACCCGATCAGCGGCAGGCCGTCGCCGAACTGGCCGCCCGGCATGGCGAGGTCGGTAATAAGGACGTCGCAGGACACACTGTGCAGAATCCTGATCAGTTCCGTCGATTGCCGCGCACGCGCGACCACCTGAATGTCCGGGAATTTGAGCAATGCGTTTTCGGCACCGAACAGGATGACGGGATGATCATCGGCCACGACGACTCTGGTTTGTTCCTGCATTACGCTCCTTTCGACTGACACTCGACGCCGATTTACCGGTCATTTCACGTGCTCTTGATTGGTTAGGGTTGCTTGCGATTCTGTCGGCGGCGCAATTCGTCTGAATATAGCCGATTTCCTTGCCCGGCGGCCCTTTAGGGGAATGAATCGCCACAAAGAAACAGGATATTGGACTTGAACCGACGTCAGGGCACAAAATAGGGACAATCATCCTCGTGACGGCGACCATGTCGCTACCCTGACAGGAGAACCGGTACATGCGCTCGCGTTGCCTCGTGGTATCGCCTGCTTCGCTCCGCCCCCGTCTGTCGTCGTTCGCGCTGGCGATGTCCAGCATTGCACTCGTCATTTCCCCCGGCCTGCACGCGCGCGCCGAAGGCACATTCGGACTGGCCAGCACCAGTTTCCATGACGGCGGGACCGTCGCATTGGCTCAGGTATTCGACCAGGACTGCAAAGGGGGTAACCATTCGCCGCAACTGTCCTGGCACGACGCGCCCGTCGGCACGCGCAGCTTCGCCGTCACGATACTCGACCCGGATGCACCCGGTCGTGGCTGGTGGCACTGGGCAGTTGCAGGGATTCCATCCAGCGTCGACCGGTTGCCCGAGAACGCCAGCGCGTCGGGTTACCTTCAAAAGCTCGGCGCCGTTGAGGCACGCAACGACTTCGACACGGACGGCTACGGCGGCCCGTGTCCGCCAGCTGGCAAACCACACCACTATGTTGTGACTGTGTATGCGCTCAGCACCTCGAATCTGCGGCTCGCGCAGGGGCGGCCGCCACTGATGTTCGATCACGAGATTGGCACGGCGACGCTCGGCTTGGCAAAGATGGTTGTCACATATGGTCGGTAGTCCGTCCGTCTACCATAGAGACGCCGGCGGGCAGGCCTTGCGCACGAACGTCGCCCGCTGAGTCGCCGCACCGGATCGGGTCCGAAACAGCACGGATTGTCGCGGCAGGCGAAATTCAGTCATTCCCCGTAGCTATCCCGAAAACAGCGTCGCCGGAGAAGCGCGGTGGTCAAATATGATGCAATGCCCAACCGTCGAGCCCGCGCCAGCCGGTTGGGCGCACCATTCGACCCTCTCCAGGAGCTTACTCATGTCGAAGATCGTCATCGTGTATCACAGCGGTTATGGCCACACGAAGAAACTCGCCGAAGCCGTGCTCGCCGGTACCCTCGACGCCGGTGCGGACGCGCGGCTCATCGCTGTCGGCGATCTAGACGATGCCGGCTGGGCGGAACTGAACGCCGCCGATGGCATCATCTTCGGCGCCCCTACCTACATGGGCGGCCCGTCGGCCGACTTCAAGAAGTTCGCCGATGCCAGCTCTAAGCAGTGGTTCACGCAGGACTGGAAAGACAAGATCGCCGCAGGGTTCACGAACTCGGCGACGATGAACGGCGACAAGTTCTCGACGATCCAGTACTTCGTCACACTCGCAATGCAGCACAGCATGATCTGGGCAGGCACGGGCATGATGCCGGCTAACACCAAGGCAGCGACCCGCAACGATCTGAACTACGTTGGGGGCTTCACGGGGCTGCTGGCCCAGTCCCCGGCCGATGCGTCGCCGGAGGAAGCGCCGCCACAAGGCGACCTCGACACGGCAAAAGTGTTCGGCGCGCGCGTCGCCGCCGTCACCGCCCGCTGGACCGCCAATCGCTGATCCGGGCAGCGTGCCCCTGAGCGTTGTTCCTGGCAATGCGCTTGCAGATGGGCGCAGGGGCCGGGCCGACGCCGGCCTATGCGTATTCAATCGGTCATCATCGGCAGGCATCTCATCTGCAACGCCGTCATTCCGACGTCATTTACGCGGCGCAACGTCTTTTTTCACCGACGCTTGCGCACGCTCGCCGCCATACGGTTTTAAAATGGCGTTCCGGCGCGCAAGGGCGCCCCCGTATTCCAGCAAGCCAGTGAGATCGAGATGAGCACGAAAGTATTTGTCGATGGACAGGAAGGCACGACCGGCCTGAAGATTTTTGAATACCTGTCGCAACGCGCCGACGTGGAGATCCTGCGTATCGAAGAAGCGAAGCGCAAGGACCTCGACGAGCGCCGTCGCCTCATCAATGCGTCGGACGTGACATTCCTGTGTTTGCCGGACGTGGCCTCGCGCGAATCGGCCTCGCTCGTCGATAACGATCGCACCGTGCTGATCGATGCGAGCACCGCGTTTCGCACCAGCGCCGACTGGGCCTATGGGCTGCCCGAACTGGCTCGCGCGCAGCGCGAGCGCCTGCGCACCGCGAAGCGGATTGCTGTGCCGGGCTGCCACGCGTCGGCGTTCGTGCTGGCGATGCGCCCGCTCGTCGATGCGGGTCTCGTCAGCGCCGATTTCGAGGCGCACAGCTATTCGATCACGGGCTACAGCGGCGGCGGCAAGAAAATGATCGCGGACTACGAAGCCGGCGGCAACGCAAAGCTCTCGAGCCCGCGTCCCTACGCGCTGGGCCTCACCCACAAGCATCTGCCGGAGATGGCGGCGCATACGGGGCTCAAGTCGGCACCGGTGTTCACGCCGATCGTCGGCAACTTCTACAAGGGCCTCGCCGTCACGACCTTCTTCTCGCCCGGGCAACTCGCACGCCAGGCGACGCCGCAGGACGTGCAGGCGCTCTTCGCCGAGTACTACGCCGGCGAGGCTTTCGTGCACGTCGCACCGTTCGATGCCGACGGCAACCTCGATAGCGGCTTCTTCGACGTGCAAGCGAACAACGACACGAACCGCGTCGATCTGTTCGTGTTCGGCAACGCGGATCGCTTTGTCACCGTCGCGCGACTCGACAACCTCGGCAAGGGTGCGTCGGGCGCAGCGATCCAATGCATGAACCTGGCGATCGGCGCCCCCGAAGAAAGCGGATTGAAACGCTGATTTCCTGCCAGGCGGGCGGCACATGCCGTCCCGCGTTTGGAACACCCCGGAGCCGGCTGTCTCGAAGCCGGCTTTTTTATTTCTTTCATTTGATTTACACGACTATCAATCCGGCAATTAATCAGTAATAGTTCGGATCACTGTTCTAGATCCCTCCATTCAATCGATCCGAATGCTGAGCGAAAGGCCGATCCCATCGGCACATACCTTGCAGTGTCATAGAGATTTTGACGCAGGTTTTGACGGAGAGCGGCGCGCGCCGCCGATCACCGGATATCAGGGGAAAGCGGGAGGGAAAGTTGAGGGCAAAAAAAAGCCCACCAACGAGGGCGGGCTTGAATCCATATCAGTGGAGACATGGAGGAGACAGGAGTAAATATAGCAAAGCATTTGATGCAATGCAACATCGCTACTAGAGTAAACACTCAGAGTTGCGTCCGAGCGACACTCAGGCGTCGGTCAAGGAAAGAACGAAGCGGAGTTCGTCAACGCTCACCGGCTTGACGAGATGGACGTCGAAGCCGGCCGCCAGCATCAGGTCCCGCTGCTGGGGCTGCCCCCAGCCGGTCAGCGCGATCAGAAGCAGGGGATGGCCTGCGCTGCGGGCGCGCAACTCGCGCCCAGTGCCGGAGATGTCCATACCTGGCATCCCGCACTCGACAATAACCACGTCTGGACTGTAGCGCGCGACGGCATCGAGTGTCTCTTCGCGGGTGCGCGCGGGCGCGACTTCGTAGCCCATGCCTTCAAGCAGATTCGCAAGACCGGTCAATGCTTCATCGTCATGATCGGCAAGCAGGATGCGCGTGCACATTGGTGCCTCCAGCGAGGTTTTGCGGCGTCATCGACTGTGCTGCGGCGTGATGTGCCCACTATTTGGGGGCGCCGTCGAGATTCGCACAGATTCGAGCCTCACTTATGTGCTTTGATTCGCATTTCAGCGATCAAATTTCATTCTTTAGATAAATCCGGTCACGCTTCTTGCAGTGCATCAGATGGCCCAGGCGGGATTTGCCTCAGCCGGGCGACCGGCGACACCCGCCTGCGGATTCTCCAGATGCATGGCGAGGCCGCTTTCGGCGAGCGCACCGCGCAGCAGGTCGGCGGCCCGCGTAAGCCGGCCCGGCAAGGAGCCGCGCACGAACAACACATCGACGCCGGTGCGGAAATTGGACACATCGACAGTCTGGAGCGCCTCGCGATGCGGCGAGCGCTCCAGCATTTCGGACGACACGAGGCCGACGCCGAGCCCGCGAACCCTGCGGTCAGTGCCGCACTAGCGCCATCATCGCGCCGAAGCCGACGAACACGCCGCCCGTCAGCCGGTTGAACGCCCGTGCTACATTGCGGCTCCTCAACCTGCCGCCGATGCGTGTGCCGAAGCCCGCGTAGACCAGATACCAGCTCACCTCGATCACCGCGAAAGTCGCGACGAGCATGCCAAACTGCGGCAGGGTCGGCCGGCTGGCATCGATAAACTGCGGCAGCAGCGCGGCGGCGAACAGGATCGCCTTCGGATTGCTGCCCGCGACCAGAAAGCCATTGCGGAACATCGACCACGCCGTGCGCGGACGTCCCGCCTTCGCGACGGCGCCCGCGTCGGTTTGCCCGGCAGCGGTCTCGTCGGCCGGGGCGCGCCATGCCTTGATGCCGAGATAGACCAGATACGCCGCGCCAATCAGCCGCAACGCGTTGAACATGGCCGGCCACGCTTCGAGAAAGACACCGAGCCCGGCCGCCGACACCGATAGCATCAGCACCAGCGCCGACAGACAGCCGGCCATCGTGGCGGCCGAACGGCGCAGACCGTGCTGCGCGCCGTGCGTCATCACGAGCAGCATATTCGGACCGGGGATGGCGGAAACGACGAAAACGGTGGCGACGAACAGCCACCAGGTATGCAGACTCATGACGAACGAAAACGGAAAACAAAAAGGGACGGCCATTATGCCTTCGACACGCGCACTTTTGCGAGGAATCAACGGTTTAGCCGACTCCTCCGGCAGGACCCTTCAGCGCCCGGCCCGACGCGCCGCGACCTGCCCCAGCACCGCGAAATCCTTGTCCCCGTCGCCATGCGCCACAGCTTCGAGCAGGCTGTCGCGCACCACGCTTGCCACCGGCAACGGCGTCGACACGGCATCAGCCGCCGCTAGCGCGAGCCGCACATCCTTCAGTCCAAGCCGCGCCTTGAAGAGCGCCGGCTCATAACGCTGCTCGGCGATCATCTTCCCGTACCCCTGATACACCGGTCCCGGAAACACGCTGTTCGTGATCACGTCGAGGAAATCCTGCATCGCGACGCCGTGCCCGGTCAGCAGCGCGGACGCCTCGCCAAGCGTCTCAACCGCCGAAGCCAGCATGAAATTCACCGCCAGCTTAATCGCGTTCGCCTGCTGCGGCTGCGAGCCGATCCGCCAGGTCTTCTGGCCGATCACGTCGAAAACCGGCCGCACGCGGTCGATCGCCTCGGCCGGACCGGCGGCGACGATCGTCAGCTTCGCGGCGGCAGCCACGTCCGGCCGGCCGAGCACCGGCGCCGCCACGTAGTTCAGGCCGCGCTCTGCGTGCGCGTGAGCGAGCGATTCCGCGAGCGCGACTGAAATCGTCGCCATGTTCACGTGAATCAGGCCACGCGGCGCGCTTTCCAGCAAGCGGGCGTCGATCACCGCACGAATCGCGTCGTCGTCGGCGAGCATCGAGAATACGGCGTCGCCGGTAAAGGCTGCGGCCGGCGTGGCGACAACCTGCGCGCCCTGAGCGGCAAGCGCCTGCGCGCGTTCCGGCGAGCGGTTCCACACCCGCACGCTGTGGCCGGCTTTCAGAATGTTTGCAACCATCACGGCGCCCATCTCGCCGAGCCCGATAAATCCGATGTCCATGCTGGACCTCCTCCGTCCTTGATGAAACGGAAGTAGACCACAGCCGTGCGACACGTGCATAACAGCACACCGCCGCGCGCGGTGCGATACTGGTGCCATGGTCACGGCGACATTCCGGTTTTACGAAGAGCTGAACGACTTTATCGCGCGGCCGCTGCGCCGCAGTTCGTTCAGTTGTGTCTGCGCGCGCGACGCCACGGCGAAGCACATGATCGAGGCACTCGGCGTGCCCCATACCGAAGTCGAGTTGATCCTGGTGAATGGCGAATCGGTCGGTTTCGAGCATCCGCTGGCGGATGGGGATCGCGTCGCCGTCTATCCGAAGTTCGAAGCGCTCGATATCCAGCCACTGCTGCGCGTGCGCGAAAAGCCGCTACGCGTCACGCGCTTCATCGCCGACGCGCACCTTGGCGGCCTCGCCCAGTTGCTGCGGCTCGCGGGTTTCGACACGCTCTACGACAACCACTATCCCGACGAAGACATCGAAGCGCTTGCCGCCAGCGAACATCGCATCGTGCTCACGCGCGACCGCGAATTGCTGAAACGTCGCACGATTACGCACGGCTGCTATGTCCGCGCGCTGAAACCGGAACAGCAGCTGCGCGAGATATTCGACCGGCTTGATCTGGCGGGCAGCGCGCAGCCGTTCCGACTGTGCCTCGCGTGCAACGCGCCGCTGCGGCGCATAGCCAGAGACGAAGTGATCGGCCGGGCACCGGAAGGCGTGCTCGAGCGGCACAAGCGCTTCGTCACTTGCGACATCTGCCAGCGCGTGTTCTGGGAAGGCACCCACTGGCAACGGATGCGGGCGTTGATGGACCAGGTCGCGGGCGAACGAACGGCGGACGCGTCGCCCGATCCCGCGTGACCCGCTGCGGCCGGTGTCCGCCGCGCGATGCGTACAATGCAGGATTGTTTACCTATTCCTATTTCCGCAGAGGCACGAACGCATGGCGATGAAAAAAACCGACCTTGAGAAGAACAAGGCGCTCAAGCTGACAAACGACATGAAAAAGGCCAATGGCGACCGTTTCGGCAAGCCTGCCGCGCAGCCGGCACTCGACCGCCGCGCGCAGCGCAAGCTCGATCAGGAGCAAGGCCTTGTGCCGTTCGCGTGCAAGCTGAACGCGGAACTGGTGGCGCAGCTCAAAGAGCAGGCCGCGACGCATCCTGACGGCATGACCGGCCTCCTGACAGAAGTGCTGAAGCGCGGCCTCGCAACCGACGCCTGAGTCCCGCAAGAGCCGCGCTGGCGCGATCGATAAGCGCCGCTAGACGCGCCGGCCGCCGCGGCGAAAGCACCGTCGCAAAAAACAAAAAGCCAGGGCATAGACCCTGGCTTTTTCACTGACAGACAAGGCCATTTCCGGCCTGTCCGCCTGCGCAAAGGACAGCTTATTGCGGCGTGCCCTTGTCGTTCGTGCCTGCTGCCGATGCGGCTTCCGAAACGTGAGCTTTCTTGCCGTGCGTCTTCAGTTGCTTGTGCGCGTGCTTCGGCTTGGCTGCGCTGGCAGCTTCCGGTGCGGATGCTTCTTGCGCGAAAGCCTGAAACGACACGAGCGCGAACGAGGCTGCGATAAGCGAGGCGATGATCTTCTTCATAATGAGTTATTCCCCAAACCTGAACGACTTGATCAATGTGAATGAATAAGGACAACACGGTGAAAAACGCTGAACGACAGCGTCGCCAGGAAGTTCCCCGCGGGGAGTATCACGCACCGTAGGCGGTTTGTCATCCCATAAAAGCCGATATGTATTTTCCGGGAGACACGTTCCATACAATATGCTTTCAATCGACTTTTAAGCCCTTTCTGGCGGCCTGAAACACGCGCCACCGCCTTTGTTCAGACGAGATTTCGCAGCAGGCTCGCGGTTTCCTGAAGCACGGGCAGCACGCGGTGCAACGCACCGTTCTGCGACTCCTGACCGATCGACATGCTGACACTAATGGACGCGACGATGTTGCCGTGCCGGTCGCGCAGCGGCACGGCGACGCCGCGCATGCCGAGCTCCAACTGCTGGTCGGTGACGACGTAGCCATTGCGGCGCGCGTCTTTCAGCACGTCGCGAAGCTGGTCGATGCAGGCGTACGTGTACGGCGTGAACACCTTGATCTGATACGACGCGAGCCATTGCTCGATCTCTTCGGGCGTGCGCGCCGCCAGCAACACCAGCCCCGCCGACGACAACGGCGCCGGCACCCGTGAGCCGAGCACGAAGCCGACCGCAGTCGCGCGATTCACGCCGTTGCGCGCGACATACACGACGTCGTCCTCATCGAGAATCGCAACGAGCGCGCTTTCCTGCACCACCCCCGTGATCCGCTGAAGGAAAGGTTGTACGGTGCGCGGCAGGCGCGCGGAATCCAGATACGACTGACCGAGCCGCAGCACACGCGGCGCAAGCCAGAACAGCTTGCCGTCTGTATCGACATAACCCAGTTCGTGCAGCGTCAGCAGGTAGCGGCGCGCCGCCGTGCGCGAAAGCACCGCCCGTCCGGCTACCATCGTCGGCGTCATGCGGGCGTGTTCTTCGTCGAATGCCTCGATGATCGCGAGTGCCTTCGCGGCCCCGGCAATCCAGTCCTTGTCGTCCATCGTCTCCACCTGTGCGGGATCAAAGCGCCCCTGCGGTGCGCCCGTGTCGCGCGATTATCGCGCGAACTGACCGCAGATCGTCTCAGCGTTTTCCACGAAGCCCGGCGCGTTTGCCATCGCGTGCGGCGCGCCCGCGTATCATCTGACGCGATCCGATGCGGTTATCCAGTCGGGGCGGCCTGACCCGAGCGTCGCCATCCGCTGTCCACCGGGCGTAAGCCTGAGTCGCGCTGGCGTCTTCAAGGGAAAGAGTCGTCAGAAACCCACACCAGGAGAATCGTTCGTTTGAAATCCGATACCCGCAAACATCTTCGCGCCAACCTGTTGATGCTGCTCGCCGCCCTGATCTGGGGTTCCGCCTTCGTCGCGCAACGCCTTAGCCTCGACGCGATCGGGCCGCTCCTGTTCACCGGAATGCGCTTTCTGCTCGGCGCGGCTGTCGTGATGGTTCTGCTCGCGTGCCTGCGTCCGGCGCGTTCCCGTATGGTTGACCCTCGCCCGGCTGCCGGTGCGACAGGCGGCTCGCACTCCCTGGTGATGTCGGGCGCGGTGCTTGGGCTGCTGCTCGCCGCCGCCATATCGATGCAGCAGATTGGCCTGCAATACACGAAGATCGCCAATGCCGGCTTCATCAGTTCGCTCTATGTCGTGATCGTCCCGTTGCTGGGCGTGCTGATGCGGCATCAGACGGCTACCGGAACGTGGCTCGGTGCGCTGCTTGCCGCGCTCGGCATGTATTTCCTGAGCGTCAACGAGCAATTCGTGATTCTCTATGGCGACTGGTACCAGCTTGCCGGGGCGTTCGTGATTTCGGCGCAGGTGATGCTCGTGAGCCGCTTCGCGCGCCGGCACGATCCGCTCAAGCTGGCGCTCGTGCAGTTCGTCACGTGCGGCATGGTGTGTCTCGCTGTCGGCGTCGTGTGCGAGCCGTTGCGTCTGGCCGATATCGTTCGCGCCGCTCCGACGATCATCTATGGTGGCGCGCTGTCGGTTGGCATTGCGTACACGATTCAGGTGGTCGCGCAGAAAGATGCCGCGCCCGCGCATGCGGCAGTCATCTTCAGCATGGAAGGCGTATTCGCCGCGCTGGCCGGCTGGCTGGTGCTGGGAGAGACGCTGTCGTCGCGCTCGCTGGTGGGATGCGGCCTGATGCTCGCGGGCCTGATCGTGTGCCAGGTGATGCCGGCCTGGGAAAGCCGGAGACAGGCTTCGTCGTCGATCGGGCTGCGGTAGGCGGCGCCCAGCTGTCTCTTCTGCGGTCAAAAGACCGTTATGCTTCGGGTTATACCTGCATCCGGCCGAACCCTCACGCGAGAACAAGGATATGACTTCAGCCAGTGACACGCTCAGCATGGCGCTGTTCTGTGATTTCGAAAACGTCGCACTCGGCGTGCGCGATGCAAAGTACGAGAAGTTCGATATCAAGCTCGTGCTCGAACGTCTGCTGCTCAAGGGCAGCATTGTCGTCAAGAAAGCGTACTGCGACTGGGATCGTTACAAGGGTTTCAAGGCCGCGATGCATGAAGCGAACTTCGAACTGATCGAGATTCCGCATGTGCGCCAGTCCGGCAAAAACTCGGCCGACATTCGTCTCGTCGTCGACGCGCTCGATCTCTGCTATACGAAGTCGCACGTCAACACGTTCGTCATCATCAGCGGCGACTCCGATTTCTCGCCACTCGTATCAAAGCTGCGCGAGAACGCAAAACAGGTGATCGGCGTAGGCGTCAAGCAATCGACGTCCGACCTGCTGATCGCCAATTGCGACGAATTCATCTTCTACGACGACCTCGCGCGTGAGAGTCAGCGTGCGGTGGCCAAACGCGAGACGCGCGAAACCCAGCCGGCCGCACGACGCTCGCCCGATGACGAAAGGCGCCGCAAGGAAGAACTGGAGGCGCGCCGGTTCGCAGCCATCGAAATGGCCGTGCAAACATTCGATGCCCTCGTCACCGAACGCGGCGACAGCGGCAAGGTGTGGGCCTCCGCGCTCAAGGACGCGATCAAGCGCCGCAAGCCCGATTTCAGCGAGTCGTACTACGGCTTTCGCGCCTTCGGCAATCTGCTTGAAGAAGCGCAGGCGCGCGGTCTGCTGGAAGTCGGCCGTGACGAAAAATCGGGCACCTATGTCTTTCGCCCGACCGTCGGCGCGTCTCGTGCCGAACCGGTGAGCGAGCGCGCTCCCGCGTCAAAGCGTGCCGGGCCGAAGCAGGGCGGCCCGAAGCAGGGCGCGCCGAGACAGGCCGTGCTGGAAGAGCCTGCACCCGAGGTTGTTGCGCCTGAAGCGTCGACCGAACCGGAAGTGGCGGCGGAACCGGTTGCGACGCGCCGCAAGGGTCGCGGAAGCCGCAAGCCGTCGGAGAAGAAAAAAGCAAAAGCGACTACGCCCGAAAAATCCACGGAAGTGGCAGAAGTGCTGACTGAAGTGGACGTGTGGGCGCCTGAAGAAACCGCACAGCCGGCGCAGGTGGAACCGCTGGAGCCGCCGCCGCAAGCCGATCAACCTGCCCCGAAAGCGAAGGCGGCCAAAACGGCGCGCAAGACGGCTACACGCAGCCGTCGACCGCGCAAGGCAGCAGATGCCGTTCCTGAAAAATAGCTTTTGGGTGCGCTGGACGCCTTTCGCGCGCATCTGCCGTCAACGGCTCTGACTCTGAACGAGCGAAGTCAACAAGCGCGTCAGCCGCGCTGGCGCAACGTCGCCTTGGGGCGGCGCGGAAACAGTACGATTCCGGCGCTGCGAGCGCTAACAGGTTATCGATTGACCGAGGCGTCACTCGCCGGCGCCGTCGCGTCAGCGTGATCGGTCGCCATTGCGCTGATTGGATCGACCGGAGCCGCGTTGGTTGGACCAGCCGGGATCACGTTGACCGGATCGGGAGGAATCGCGCGGCTCACGACATTGTTCGGCGCGACCGGCGACGTGCGCACCACCGTGTGGAGATAGTGGTCCACCAGGCCGAAGAAGCGGTCATAGAATTTGCCCGATGGAATGGTCTCGCTCGAAATCTTCACCATCGCATCGCTATTCGAGCGAATCGGCAACGACAACGAACCGAGCACGCTGAGCCCAACGCTCGCCGACGTATCGCTCTTCTTCAGTGCAAAACCGTTCTGCACCGCATTCACATAGACGATGCTCGTATCGCTCGCCTCTTCGCCCGGCGTACAGACGACGTGAAATTCCACCACGACATGCGAATCGCCACTCGGCTGGAAATTCTTCGTGCCGTCGACGGTGTCGGTGCGGATCATCGTCGTCATGTACCCCTGGCTCAGCAGCGCGCGACGCGCCGCCTCGCAGGCGTCGGTGCTGCTCGCGTTGAAATTGCGCGCGTAGGGGCTCGCGCCCGTGTCGAACTGCTCCTGCTGGAACTTCGGCTGTGGCGTGCTGGAGCAGCCCGTCAGCGCGACGAGTCCCAGCAGCAGCGTCGCGGCGGTGACTTTGGAAAACGGGATGAACATGATCGGAAAACGCAGGCTACGTGGCATCGAATGGCATGCATTGTAGAACCGTTGCGGCGCCGGAAGGAAAAGTCACGGGCACGCGAATGTAACGCGTGAAATATGGGGCGGCTTGCGACTGCCGGCCCGAGCGTGGGCCGGCAGTATGGGCCGGATTCAACGATGTATCGGGCCCGTCGGCAAGTCGCGCAAGCCCTTTACATCATTCAACAGTGACCGACTTCGCCAGATTCCTCGGCTTGTCCACATCGGTCCCACGCGCACACGCCGTGTGATAGGCCAGCAACTGCAGCGGCACCACATGCAGAATCGGCGACAGCAACCCGTAGTGCTCCGGCATCCGGATTACGTGTATGCCGTCCTCATTGACGATCCGCGTATCGGCATCGGCGAAAACATAAAGCTGACCGCCGCGCGCCCGCACTTCCTGAATATTCGACTTCAACTTCTCAAGCAACGTATCGTTCGGCGCGACCGTCACCACCGGCATCGCCTCGGTCACCAGCGCGAGCGGCCCGTGCTTCAGTTCGCCGGCCGGATAGGCTTCGGCGTGGATGTATGAAATTTCCTTGAGCTTCAGGGCGCCTTCCAGTGCGATCGGATAGTGCAGTCCGCGCCCGAGGAACAGCGCATTTTCCTTGCGCGAAAACTCTTCCGACCACGCGATGATCTGCGGCTCCAGCGCAAGCACGCTGTTCAACGCCGCCGGCAGGTGACGCAGCTGGCGGATATAGTCCGCTTCCTGCGACTCGCTCACATGCCCGCGAATCTTGCCAAGCGTCGCCGCGAGGATGAACAGCGCGACGAGTTGCGTGGTGAATGCCTTCGTCGACGCCACGCCGATCTCGCGTCCCGCATGCGTGAGGAACGACAGTTCGGTCAGGCGCACCATCGCGCTCGTGCCGACATTGCACACGGCCAGCGTGTGTTTGTGGCCAAGCGATTGCGCGTGTTTCAGCGCGGCCAGCGTATCCGCCGTCTCGCCCGACTGCGAAATCACCACCACCAGCGACTTCGGGTCCGGCACTGAGTCGCGATACCGGTATTCGCTGGCAATCTCCACCTGCGTGCGGATCTTCGCGACAGACTCGAGCCAGTACTTCGCCGTCAGCCCTGAGTAATAACTCGTGCCGCACGCCAGAATCAGCAGGTTGTCGATTTCGCCGAACGCCTTCGCGGCGCCTTCGCCAAAGAGCGAGGCATCGAACGCATCGGCTTTCGGAATCGTGTCGCCGATCGCGCGCGGCTGCTCGAAGATTTCCTTCTGCATGAAGTGACGATACGGCCCAAGTTCGACCGCGCCGCCATACGCCGCGACGGTGCGCACTTCGCGTTGCACGTCCTTGCCGTCGCGATCGGCGATGCGCACGCGTTCGAGCGTCAGCTCGCAGACGTCGCCCTCGTCGAGGAAGATGAAACGATCGGTGCTGCCCGCCAGCGCCAGCGCATCGGAAGCGAGGAAGTTCTCACCCTCGCCGAGCCCCACCACCAGCGGCGAACCCTGCCGCGCACCGACCACTGTATGAGGCTGGTCCTTGTGCTCGACGGCAATGGCATACGCGCCATGCAGCTGCTTCACGGCCTCGCGTACTGCCGCGAACAGGTCGCCGCGATAGAAGCTGTGGATCAGGTGCGCGATCACTTCGGTATCGGTCTGCGAGACGAACTCGTAGCCCTTGCCGCGCAGCATTTCGCGCAACGGCTCGTAGTTTTCGATG
The DNA here is from genome assembly GCF_004361815.1 of Paraburkholderia sp. BL10I2N1. Taxonomy (NCBI): domain Bacteria; kingdom Pseudomonadati; phylum Pseudomonadota; class Betaproteobacteria; order Burkholderiales; family Burkholderiaceae; genus Paraburkholderia; species Paraburkholderia sp. BL10I2N1. The sequence goes on from NZ_SNWA01000001.1 coordinate 1,231,333, forward strand.
ATGCCGTTATGCACGAGCGCGAGCGCATCGCGCGAGAAGATCGGGTGTGCGTTGTCCGTCACCGGCGCGCCATGCGTCGCCCAGCGCGTGTGCGCAATGCCCGTGACACCTTCCAGATGCGTTTCGCGCACCTGCTCGTCGAGATCGGCGACACGCGCGACGCTGCGCGCGCGGCGCGGCTCGCCCTTCGCCAGCACCGCGACGCCGCAGGAATCGTAGCCGCGATATTCGAGGCGACGCAGTCCTTCGATCAGGACGGGGACGATATTACGTTGCGCAACTGCGCCGACAATGCCGCACATAGATTCTTGGTCCTTTGCAGGTTTGGAGCGCCGGGCGTGCGCCCGGCTCCCTTCAGCTCTTCTTCTTGGACGGGCGGACGTAGCCGGTCTTGCCGACCTGCGTCTTCTCGTTCAGCACAAGAAGACCTTCTTCGACGTCCTTCCATACCGTCGTGCCCGCCGCGATCGTCACGCCGCGCCCGACGCGCACCGGCGCCACAAGCTGCGTATCCGAGCCGACGAACACATCGTCTTCGATAATCGTGCGGAACTTGTTTGCACCGTCGTAGTTGCACGTGATCGTGCCCGCGCCGATGTTCACCCGGGCTCCGATATCGGAATCGCCGATGTACGTGAGGTGATTCGCTTTCGAGCCGTGGCCGAGCACCGCGTTCTTCACCTCGACGAAGTTGCCCACGTGCGACTCGTCCTTCAATGTCGCGCCGGGGCGCAGCCGCGCATACGGCCCGAGCACCACCTGCGCGCCAACTTCGGCGCCTTCGATATGCGTATAGGCATCGACGCGCGTGCCCGCACCGATTGTCGCGTTGCGGATCACGCAGTTCGGGCCGATCGTCACGTTGTCCGCGAGCGTGACCTTGCCTTCGAACACGCAGTTGACGTCGATCGACACATCACGCCCGCACGCCAGCGTGCCCCGCACGTCGATGCGCGCCGGATCGGCGAGCGTCACACCTGCGACCAGCAGCGCCTCAGCGACGTTGTGCTGGTGAATCCGCTCGAGTTCGGCCAGTTGCTGCTTGCTGTTCACGCCCAGCGTTTCCCACTCGTCGTCCGGCTGCGCGGTCACGACATCGAGGCCGGCCTCGATCGCAAGTTCGACGACATCGGTCAGGTAAAACTCGCCCTGCGCATTGTCGTTCTTCAGCGACGCGAGCCAGCCGGTCAGCTGCGCGGTCGGCGTGACGATGATGCCGGTGTTGATCTCGGCGATCTTCTGCTCGTCAGGCGTCGCGTCTTTTTGTTCGACGATGCGCAGCACCCTGTCGTTTGCGTCGCGTACGATGCGGCCATAGCCGGTCGGGTCGTCGAGCGTCACGGTGAGGACGCCGTAACCGCCCCGCCCTGCCGCGTCGGTCAGGCGCCTGAGCGTGCTGGCGCGCGTGAGCGGCACATCGCCGTAGAGCACGAGCGTGGGCACCGATGGGTCGAGGAGCGGCAGAGCCTGCTGTACCGCGTGTCCGGTGCCGAGTTGCTGTTCCTGCACCGCGAACTGCACATCGGGTGCGGCTACAGCCGCGCGCACCGCTTCCGCGCCATGGCCGATCACGACGACGAGCCGGGTCGGTTCAAGCGTGCGCGCAGTATCGATGACGTGAGACAGGAGCGGCCGGCCGGCCAGGGGATGCAGCACCTTGGGCAGCGCAGAACGCATGCGCTTACCGGTACCTGCCGCCAAAATCACAATGTTCATGGCGCCGACTAGGGGGTCGAGTTTGGAGCGTTCGATTCTAGCATGCGCACCTCGACGAATTCACGAAGACGCCCGTGCCGAAAGCGCCCGGATGCCTGCGGCAGAAGGCTTTCGGCGCCACTCGAGACGTTAGATATCGTCAAACTGCACGATCGAAATCGTTTGCGCTGACGTATTCTGCGTCGCCGCGTCACCGGCACCGGTCGAACACGGCTCTTCGTCGAATGCGATATCGCCTTGAGGATCGGCTTCACCGCTCGCGCGCAAACTGCCGAACGGAAAGAGCTGGTGATCCATCAGATGCGACGGCACGACATTCGACAATGCATTGAACATGTTCTCGACGCGCCCCGGAAAGCGCTTGTCCCAGTCGCGGATCAGCGCTTTCATTTCCGCGCGCTTCAGGTTCGGCTGGCTGCCGCACAGGTTGCACGGAATGATCGGGAATTCACGCAGTTCGGCGTATTTCTCCAGATCCGTTTCCTTCACGTATGCAAGCGGACGGATCACGATGTTCTTGCCGTCGTCGGATTGCAGCTTCGGCGGCATGCCCTTCAGTTTGCCGCCGTAGAACAGGTTCAGCAGCAGCGTCTGCAGGATGTCGTCGCGGTGATGGCCCAGCGCGATTTTCGTCGCGCCGAGTTCGCCGGCCACGCGATACAGGATGCCGCGCCGCAGACGCGAACACAGCGAGCACGTCGTCTTGCCTTCCGGCACGAGGCGCTTGACGATGCTGTACGTGTCCTGATTTTCGATGTGGAACGGGATGTCGAGCTGCGTCAGGTATTCCGGCAGCACGTGCTCCGGAAAGCCGGGCTGCTTCTGGTCGAGATTGACCGCCACGATGTCGAAGTTGATCGGCGCACGCTCGCGCAGACGCAGCAGGATGTCGAGCATCGCGTAGCTGTCCTTGCCGCCCGACAGGCACACCATCACCTTGTCGCCGTCCTCGATCATGTTGTAGTCGCCGATCGCCTGACCGACGAGACGCACAAGCCGCTTGAACAGCTTGTTGTTCTCGTATGCGTCTTTCTGCTCGCGGCGCGTGAGCGCAACCTTGCGGCCCGTGCCTTCAGCGGACGCGTCGGTTGCGGCGGCTTCGGCAGCGGCGGCGCCGAGGATGTCAGGAGCGTTCATGGCTCAATCCTCCTTGATGCGGAAGACTTCGACGCCCACCGCGTCGCAATCCGGATAGACGTCGGGCTTCTCGGTCGACACGCCGGCCGCGCGCACCTGCGGATGCGCAAGCATCGTTTTCACGAGATCGTCGCACAGCGTTTCCTGCAGGTGAATATGGCCCTGCTCGACCCGGCGTGCGATGGTCGAGCGCATGAAATCGTAATCGACGACTTCGCTCAGCCTGTCGGCGACAGGCGTCGACAAGGCGAGCGGCACGAACAGCTCAACGTTGATCACGACGCGTTGTTCGCCGCGCTTTTCGAAGTCATGCACGCCGATATTGATGTGCACTTCGTAATTGCGCAGAAAGAGCCGGCGACAATCGGCGAGCCGGGGATGCGAGAGAGCGGCAAACATGTTCGTTCCAGTCGATAAAAGCGTGGCGGGCACGCAAGGGGCGCTTCGCGCGGGGGGCCGTCGCAAGGACGAGGCGGCCGCGCGCGTTCAGGCGCCCGTCAAAAACATTACATCGCGTGGCAGCGGCACGAGGTGCTGACCGCCATCGACGACCAGCGTCGTTCCGGTCACGCCCGCTGCGTCAGCGAGATACAGCGCCGCGGCGACGATATCCTCAGGCCGCGACGCGCGGCCAAGCGGCGTCACCTGATGAGCCGCGGCAAAACTTTCCGGTGTCTGGTCGGCCGATTGCAGCGTGAGGCCCGGCGCCAGACCGACGACGCGCACCTTCGGCGCCAGCGCCTGGGCAAGCGCGACGGTCGCCGTCTGCAGCGCGGCCTTCGACAGCGTGTACGACAGGTAATCGGGATTCATGTTGTACAGCTTCTGGTCCAGCACATTGACGACGACACCGCGCAGCGTTTCGTCGCTGCGAGCCGCTTCGGGCGTCGCTTCATAGAGCATGCGTGCGAGCACCAGCGGCGCGCCCAGATTGATCGCCGTCAGGTTCAGGAGACACCCGTAGCCGACATTCTGCGCCGTGTCTTCCTCGAACCGGGATGCATTGTTGACAATGCACGCCGGCCGGCCGAGCGCAGCGATACAGTCCGGCACGAGCCGCGCGACCTGCGTCTCGACGGCTAGATCCGCGTGCAGCGCCACGGCCCGGCGTCCGAGCGCGACGATCTGAGCGACCACTTCCTCAGCATCCTCTCGTGACGCGCCGAAATGCACCGCCACGTCCCACCCTTTCGCCGCGAAGCCGAGCGCGAGCGCGCGCCCGATCCGCCGGGCGGCGCCGGTGATCAGCACAACGCGCGCGGGCGCGGCCTGGCTTCGACCGTCAGCGGAAGTGTCGGAAGAGGCGGTCATTTACAATATACGGATGAATCCGAAAGCTCACGAACCCGATAGTTTACCTGCTCCCGGCCCAACCGCGCTTGCGCAGTCGGAAGCGCTGGTCGCGCAGATCTGCGCGGAGATCGCATCAAATGGCGGCTGGCTGCCGTTCGATCGCTACATGGAGCGCGCGCTCTACGCACCTGGGCTGGGTTATTACAGCGGCGGGGCCATCAAGTTTGGCCGCCGGGCCGAGGACGGCAGCGACTTCGTGACGGCGCCGGAACTGTCGCCGCTCTTCGCCGCGACGCTGGCGCACCCTGTTGCGGAAGCGCTCGAGGCGAGCGGGACGCGCCACGTGATGGAATTCGGCGCCGGCACCGGGAAACTCGCCGCGGGGCTGTTGAGTGCGCTCGTGGCGCAGGGAGCGGAGTTCGACACGTATTCGATAGTCGATCTGTCAGGGGAACTACGGGAGCGCCAACGCGCAACGATCGAAGCCGAGGCGCCTGAGCTTGCTGGGCGCGTGCGCTGGCTGGATGCGCTGCCTACCCAGTTCGAAGGCGTGGTGGTTGGCAATGAAGTGCTGGACGCGATGCCGGTGCGGCTCTTTACGCGTGTCGACGGCGCGTGGCACGAGCGCGGTGTGGCGTGGCGCGACGGCGCGCTGGCGTTCGATGACCGACCGGTGAGCGCGGCCGCAGATGCAGAATCTCTGGCCTCGATCGAAGTGGACGGCGATTACGTGACGGAGACGCATGAAGCCGCGTTTGCGTTTACGCGCACGATCTGCACGATGCTGACGCGAGGTGCGGCGTTCTTCATCGACTATGGTTTCCCGCGGCACGAGTATTACCACCTGCAACGGGCGCAAGGAACACTGATGTGTCATTACCGGCATCGTGCGCATGGCGATCCATTTGTTTATCCCGGGCTGCAGGACATTACGGCGCATGTCGAGTTTTCGGGCGTGGCTGAAGCGGGAGTCGAGACGGGTGCTGATCTGCTGGGCTATACGTCGCAGGCGCGGTTTCTGTTGAATGCCGGAATTACCGAGGCGCTGGCTGGCCTCAATCCTTCAGACGCCGTGCGGTTTTTGCCTGCGGCGAATGCTGTCCAGAAGCTGCTCTCCGAAGCCGAGATGGGCGAGTTGTTCAAGGTGATCGCTTTTTCGCGCGGAATCGATGACGGGATTGCCGCGTTTGCCCGCGGCGACCGGTCGTACTCACTTTGAGATCATTGCCATGATCCGCTGGCTGCTCACTACCTTTATCGCGGTCGCGATCCTTTCCAGTTGCTGGCCCTGGCTAAGGAAGATCGGCATAGGGCGGATGCCAGGGGATATTACCCTTCGGGTGTTTGGGAAAGAGTATTCGTTTCCTTTTATGTCTACGCTGATTCTGTCTTTGGTTTTGGCGGCAATTGCCCGGGTGATTTGAGTTTTTTTCCGGGTTTGTTGGTTGTTGTTGTGAATCGCCTGGTTTTTTTGCCTTTCCTTGTTTTGCTTCTGGTTTATTGGCGTTGCCCCTGTGCGGGGCAATGCTCTCAACTTAAGCCTCAAAGAGCTTGTAAACGAGGCATTGGCCCTGTAAACTTCATTCAATAACTCCCTGATAAATCAACGATATGAACTCAAATACCAGCGTCCTCGCGGCTTCTGTCTGAGTTCTCCGATTTCCTGTTCGACCCGGCGCTCGCCGATCGCGTGCGTCGTTCTCCCCGCGCCTTTACCCGCAATCGCATACTGACCTTGCCGCGCATGGCCGCGCTGATGATGTCGGGCATGTGTGCCAGCGTGCAGGCCGAACTCGACGCGCTGTTTGGCGCACTGGACGAGCGCGGCGGCCGTACCCGCGCGGTCAGCGCACAGGCTTTCAGCAAGGCGCGTCGGGGACTGTCGGCCGAGCTGTTCGAACTGGCCCGCGCTCACCTGATTTCGCTGGCCCAACCCCATATCGATTCGATGCGCTGGAACGGCCTGAGGCTGGTCGCCGCCGACGGTAGCCGCCTGCGTGTAGGCACGCGTCGCGGCCATGAACTGCGCGCCGATCACTTCGCGTTTGCGCTGTTCCTGCCCGGCCCCGAGCTGACGCTGTACGCCGCGCTCCATCCCGCCGACGGCGCCGAGCGGCAGATGCTGTTCGAAGCGCTGGACGTGCTGCAGCCGCATACCGATCTGCTGCTGCTCGATCGCGGCTATATCGGCAACACGATGGTGGCCACGCTGGCGCAGCGCGAGATCCCGTTCTGCATGCGCGTCGATGCACGCAACTGGAAGTGCGTTGCCGACTTTACCCGCAGCGATAAAGCCGAGCGCATCGTGACGCTGGATGCGCCCGGCGAGCAGGATGCCCGCGACTATGAACTGGCGCGTACGCCGAGCACCGTGCGCCTGATACGGGACGTCACGCCCAGCGGTCGCGTGCGTGTGCTGATGACCTCGCTGCTCGACGGCCAGCGATATCCGGCTGCGTGTTTCGGGGCGCTCTATCATCAGCGCTGGCGCGTCGAGGAAGCGTTCAAACGCCTCAAGCACCGGCTGCGACTGGAGGCCGTGACAGGGCTCGATTACCTGGCATTGCAGCAGGACCTCGGCGCAAAAATCCTCGCTGACAACCTGTGCACACTGCTCAGCGACCTTGATGCCTCGCACGACGATGAATGTGCCAGCCGTCCTAACCGGGTGTACGCACTGGGCGCACTCAAGCCCATCCTCGGCGCGTGCCTTCTGCGCGTCCGCCACTGTCTGGATGGCCTCGCCACGGTACTTGCGCTCATCCACCAGAACCGATGCCGCATCCAGCACGCACGCTCCTATCCTCGACCGCCCAGAAAAGCCAAGCCCCATTTCCATCTCGCGTACAAGCTCGCTTGATCGAATGGGGCTTAAGTTGAGAGCATTGCTGTGCGGGGCGGCACCTACTTTTCTTTGTCCCCCAAGGGGACTTCCTTCGGGCGTCTTCCAAAGAAAAGTAGGCAAAAGAAAGGCGCTTCGAAATGTTTGCTCTTCGGGGTGCATCGCTAACGGGGAATGGCAATCCATAAAGTGTCGCCCTCGCAGGGGACCCGACATTGGTCCGACGCCAGACCTTCCCTCGCGCAGTTCAGCCCGTGACAAAGGGCTCATTCATCCCGCTCCGCACTACGTGCGTCACGGATGGGTTAGCTTTGCAGTGGTGCGGTTCATGTTGACGGTTGGCCGGATTACGGATCAGGCGTTGGGTAAGGCCGAGGGCAACGCGAGGCGGCAGCGCTGGGATTATGCCGGTCGGCGACGCGCGTAGCGCGGAGTCGGATGGATGAATGCTTTGTCACACGCGGCACTGCGCGAGGGACGGTCTGGCGTCGGGCCAATGTCGGGTCCCCTGTGAGGGCGACACTTTATGGATTGCCATTCCCCGTTAGCGATGCACCCCGAAGAGCAAACATTTCGAAGCGCCTTTCTTTTGCCTACTTTTCTTTGGAAGACGCCCCGAAGGAAGTCCCCTTGGGGGACAAAGAAAAGTAGGTGCCGCCCCGCACAGGGGCGACGCCAATAAACCAGAAGCAAAACAAGGAAAGGCAAAAAAATCAGCCCCTCTCGCCGATAGCGAGAGCCACAGCCCGAATCCGTTCCCTCTGCACAGCATCCCTGATCATGTCGGGCTTGCCCGCGAACTGCTGTGCAACAGTCCCCGCATCAACAGCCCGCGCAGCAACCAGCGCCATTCTCAACCGCTCAGCCTGCGGATACTCCTGCGCCTCGAACCCCAGGCGCCCACGGGCATCAGCCTCGCAAGCCTGCAGCGCCTCAGCAAACCGCGCCGGCTTGCGCAAGGCATCACACCGTTCAAGCAAGCGCACGAGCCCCGCAGCGCCGGTCTTCATCACGCGATGGATATTCCCATGCTCCCGCGCCACGAGCACCGCCAACTCGCGACACTCATTCGGCGCTCTCAAGCGATCGCACAAAGGCTTCAGCAAGTCGACGCTACGCCCCTCATGCCCGATATGCCGCGGTAAAACATCGTCCGGCGTCCCCGCCTTCCCGAGGTCGTGCGTCAACGCCGCAAACCGCACCGCGAGCGCATAACCTTGCGCGGCAGCATGATCCACCACCATCATCACGTGCACGCCCGAATCGACCTCCGGGTGATAGTCCGCCCGTTGCGGCACACCGAAGAGTGCATCGATTTCCGGCAACACCCGCGCCAGCGCGCCACACGAACGCAGCACCTCGAACATCCGCGACGGTTTCTTCTCCATCAGCCCACGCGACACTTCCTGCCATACGCGCTCAGGCACCAGCGCGTCGACCTCGCCCGCAGCGACCATCTTCTGCATCAGCGTCAGCGTTTCCGGCGCCACCGTAAAGTCGGCGAAGCGCGCCGCAAACCGCGCCACCCGCAGTATCCGCACCGGATCTTCGAGAAATGCATCGCTGACATGCCGGAACGCACGCGCCCGCAGATCGGCCTGACCGTTGAACGGATCGATCACCGGGCCAGTCAACTCACCATCCGGCCGGACTTCGCGCGCCATCGCGTTGATCGTCAAATCGCGACGCGCCAGGTCTTCTTCGAGCGTGACCTCCGGCGCATAAAAGAACTGGAAGCCGTGATAGCCCGCCGCAGTCTTGCGCTCGGTGCGCGCGAGCGCGTATTCCTCGTGCGTGTCGGGATGCAGAAACACCGGGAAATCCTTGCCCACCGGCCGATATCCCTGCGCCACCATCTGCTCGGGCGTCGCGCCGACAACCACGTAATCGCGATCCTGTACCGGCGCACCGAGCAGTTCGTCGCGGATCGCGCCGCCTACCGCGTAAATATTCACGCGCAGGTGTCGTAAACCGACACACGATGCGTCTCGCGCAGCGCATCGTCGATCCACGCGTGCACCGCCGGCTGTGCCGTCACGCGCTGCGCGTAAGCGGCAGACGCTTTCGACAACGCCGGCTGCCAGGTATTGAATCGCATCACGACCGGCGCATACATCGCGTCGGCAATCCCGAACTCGCCGAACAGGAACGGCCCGCCATGCCTTTCAAGGCAGTCTCGCCACAGTGCATCGATACGCGCGACGTCGGCCAGCGCACCCGGCGCCGCACCCTTGCCGGGAAACGATGCGCGGATATTCATCCACATGTTCGAACGCAGATCGCCAAAGCCCGAATGCATTTCGGCGCTGACACTGCGCGCTTGCGCCCGGACAACCGGATCGCGCGGCCACATCGCGTGCTGGGGGAAACACTCGGCGAGCGTCTCGCAGATCGCGAGCGAATCCCACACGGATGAGCCGTCATCGGCAACGAGGCAGGGCACCTTTCCCGAAGGCGCATGTTCCGTGATCGCGGCCTTCGTGTTCGCCTCGTTGAGCGGAATCAGCACTTCGTCGAAGGGAATACCGAAATGCTTCAGCAGCAGCCACGGCCGCATCGACCACGACGAATAATTCTTGTCACCAATGATGAGCTTCATGCTTCCTTGAAAGAGTGAAAAAATCAGATTTACCGGCCCGCATTCGCGCGGAACGTATTGAACCGCGAACGCATCGACGCGCCCGTCAGGTACACCGGCGCAATCGTTTCGATGCTCGCGGGCTCGATGCCGAGTTCCGGCGCGAGCGGTCCGCTCAGCACGCTGTCTACTTTCATCGAATCGAGGTTGTCGCGCGTGATCACCGGCTCGCCGGGCGCCAGTTCGAACGTCAGCGCCTGCAGGCGCGCCAGCGCCTCCGGCAGGCGTACGATCTTCGCGTGACGACCAATCGTGTCGCCGCAGAACTTGACCAGCTGCTCGAGCGTGTACACGGTCGGGCCGCCGAGTTCGTACGTGCGGCCAACGGCGGCATCCAGATCGAGCACGTCGACGATTGCCTTCGCCACATCGCCCACGAACACCGGCTGGAACTTCGCATCCGGCATCGCGAGCGGAATCACCGGAAACACGCGTTGCAGGAACGCGAACTTGTTGAGAAACGCATCCTCCGGCCCGAACACCACCGACGGCCGGAAAATCGTCGACGCCAGCGCGGCCTGACGCACGGCCTTTTCGCCATCCCCCTTCGAGCGCAGGTACATGCTCGGCCCTTTCGGATCCGCGCCGATCGCGCTCACGTGGATCAGCCGATGCACCCCCTTGCCTTCGCAGGCGGCGACAATCTTTGTCGGCAATTCGACGTGCGCTTTCGCAAACTCCGGGCCGTACGGATTGCCGCGGCTCGAATGCAGCACCCCGACCAGATTGATCACCGCATCCGCGTTCTCGACAAAGCGTGCGAGTTCGACCGGATCGAACACATCGGTTTCGATCACGTCGATGGGCAATAGCGTGAGATGACGGGCGTTGTAGCGTCGGCGGGTGGCAATGCGCACGTCCTTGCCGAGTTCGACAAGCGCGTTCACGAGATGACTGCCAATAAACCCTGAACCGCCGACGATCGCGATGGCTTGATGTCGCATTTTCGACTCCCCTTGTGGAAGCCGCGGCAACGGCTGGCGAGGCGGCCGCCGCGTGAGGCGCGGCGGCGTGGCGCGGGCGCTGGAATTTATGGTGCGATGTAGCCCAGACGCGCCTTCAGCGATTGCGGACGGCCTTCAAACAATGCCGCGTAGTAGACCGTGTTCGACAACACATTCTTGACGTAGTCGCGGGTTTCCTGGAACGGGATCGTCTCCGCAAAAATCGCACCCTCAACCGGATGCGCCAAACCCTGCCGCCATGCGCGCGGACGGCCGGGACCGGCGTTGTATCCAGCGGTAGCGAGTACAGCAGACCCGTCGAACTGATTGTAGATCATCGACAGATAGTTGGTGCCGAGCAGGATATTGGTGTTGATGTCGTTCATCTGCGCACGCGAGATGGGCCCAAGACCGATCTTCTTCGCGACCAGCTGCGCGGTGCCCGGCATCAACTGCATCAAGCCGCTCGCGCCCACTTCGGAACGCGCGTTCATGATGAAGCGCGACTCCTGGCGGATCAGCCCGTAAGCCCATTCGACGTCGAGGCCGGTCGCCTGCGCGTCGCGCTCGACGATATCGCGGAACGGCGACAGATAGCGCAGCGAGAAATCGTGCTCGGTCTTCGTCCGGTCGGCGGTGTTGACGGTGCGATCGTACAGCTCGATGCGGCGCGCGTATTCGGCCAGAGCCAGCAACTGGCGGTCGGTCATGCTGCGCAGCGGCCAGTTCCACTCACGATTGCCTTCGAGCCGCAGGTTCAACGCGTAGAACCGCTGCGCAAGCTGCAAGCCCGGCGTGTTGCCCGCCTGTGCGACTTCGGCGTCCGTCACGGTGGTCTTCTGGGGCACCGTGATCTTCTGGCCAAGTTCTTCGGCGGCCAGCTGGCCGTAGAAGTTGTAGCCCTGCGCGATCTGCTCGAATTCCTGATTCGCCCGCACGGTGTCGCCGCTTTGCTTCAGCGCACGCGCGTGCCAGTAAACCCACGACGGCTGGTTGCGCAGCGACGGCGGCATCTGCTCGATCGACCAGCGTACCATCGTCCAGTCGCCCGCGAGCAGCGCGGTGCGCGTGCGCCATTCGTAGGCAGGATTCGACAGCGGCGCATTCGCCGACAGGCGATACCAGTCGACGGCGGCCGGCATCTGCTTCGCCGCCGCCTGATAGGCGATCGTGCCCCAGCCGATCCCGCGTTCAGCCGCTGTGAGCGACGGCGCCACCGACCCGAAGGTCGCGGCGGCCATCGCCGGATCGTTGCGCGCCATGCGCGTGATTGCCAGCAGCGCCAGCTGATGCGACTGAGGATCGGCGCTGACGCCCGCTGCGAGCAACAGCGGCGGCGTACTCGCGGCCTGATTGAACAACACCGGATCGGGTGGCCGGTTGCCGAGCGCATCGACCAGCCTGCTGCCGGTGTTGGTTTCGTTTTGCTCGTACGCGAGACGGATCTGCTGCCAGACGTCGTCGGTGGAGAACTGCTGGTTGATCGCGAGCGACGTGATCAGATCGACGCAGCCGTCGCCGTACACCTTCGGATCGACGAGCAACGCGCGTGCTGCATCGGCGACATTTTCGCCGCGCGCCGCGCGCGATTCGAGCGCGTAGCACTTCACCTGCGTGTCGTCGTTCAGCACGAAGCGCGCGTATTGCTCGTCGAAGTTGCGCCAGTCGTGGCGCGCGCCGAGCACGACCAGGTAGTCGTTGCGCATGCGGTCGGCGATGGCCTGGCCGTCGTACTTTTGCAGGAACGCCACCACCGGCGCGTCGGGCGCGTCGATGCGCGCATGACCTGAGCTGTCGAAGAGCTGTGGCTTGAGCTGGAAATACTCCAGATATGCCGGCGCTGGATAATCCGGGATCATGCTCGCCAGTTGGGCGGCGCGCGCTGGGTCATTATTACGCGCGGCTTCGCGAAGCTGGATGAAGGTCTGATCTGCGTCAGAGAGCTGGGACAGCTGGGAGACCGGGATGGGGCGGACGGCGGAGGCCGTGCCACATGCGACGAGTGCCGCAGCAGCCAGCGCCGAACCGGCCGCGCGATATACTCGAAAAAGGCGTTTTGACATCGTTGTTTCTGGAGCGCGAATTGAGCCCAAGGATAGCATGCAACCCCATCCCAAAATCGAAAAAGGAACTGCGTAAAACGTTGCTGGAAGCCCGTCTTGACGCGGCGCGCGAGCCGGCGGCAAACGATGCGCTGAAACGTCACGTGCTTGACACGCTAAAGCGCTATCAACCTGCCTGCGTGGGGTTTTACTGGCCGCTTGCAGGCGAGTTCGACGCGCGCGATGCGATTGCCGCATGGCTCGCGTCCGATCCGCAACGACAGGCCGGATTGCCAGTGATCCATGCAGTCGGCAAGCCGCTTGCGTTTCATGCGTGGGTGCCGGAGATGACGATGCGGGACGGGCATCATAGGATTCCGGAACCGGACTCTGGACACGCCGTGATTCCCGACCTGTTGCTGATCCCCTGCGTCGGTTTCGATGAACACGGCTACCGGCTGGGTTATGGCGGCGGTTACTACGACCGCACGCTGGCCACATGGCCAGGCAAAACAAGGCCGGTGACCGTGGGCATCGCCTATGAAGCATGCCGCACGGACGCGCTGCACCGTGAAGCGCACGACATTCCGCTGGACGCGATCGTCACCGACGTCGACCGCTACCCGAAGGTCGTGCAGATCGTGACCAAAGCCTGAGCACGCCCTACAGCGAAGCCGCCGCGCGCGCCGCCGTGTCGTACAGTCCGGAGGCGTTGCGCATCAACTGCGCGGCGTCACCGATCTGCTGATTCGTCAGACCGCTCTCTTTCAGCGTCGCGATCAGGCAACTCTCCCTCACCTCACGATATTTCAGGCACAGGTCGCGGCCCGCCTGGGTTGCCGAGAAAAACACTTCCTTGCCGGTCTTTTCGCTTTTTACATACCCTCTAGCTACGAGCTTCTTCAGTGCATAGGTCGCAACGTGCGTGTCCTCGATGTTCAGCACGAAGCAGATATCGGCCAGTTTCTTGCGGCGCTCGCGATGGCTGACGTGGTGCAGCAGCGACACTTCGATGGCGGTCATGTCCTTGTCGCCCGCCGCCGACATGCAGCGCACCATCCAGCGGTTGAACGCGTTGCCGGCCATGATAAGGGCGTACTCCAGCTCGGATAGTTCCGCGCTTGTTTCAGACACGAGGTGTTCTGAGGAGACGATCTTGGTGGGCTGACGCGACATGGCTAAGGGTCTCGATACAGGTTGGGAATGTGCCGGAAGTGTACGGCACCCGCCCGTCGATGTGAGCCTGGCAAAAACGCTTATTGATAAATTGTAGATAATTTATTGAGAATGTAGGCTATCCAGATTGCATGACGCGAAGCCGGCTGTCTCTTCCGGATCAGCGCGGGCGGTCGGATTTCCGACTCGAACCAGGTCTTTCATGAACCAGCCACGAATCTATCCATTGGGCGACAACGCGCTTGTCTGCGAGTCGGCGCCCCCTGCGACGCTCGATTGCCAGCGGCGCGTCTGGGCGGCCGCCCAAGCGGCGCGCGGCTGGCCGCACGTGCTCGAAGTCGTGCCCGGCATGAACAACCTGACGCTGGTCGTCGATCCGCTCGCCGCCGACCGCGACGCGCTCGCCGACCAGCTGCGCGCCGCCTGGGACGCCGCCAGCGACGCCCCCGCCCCCGGCCGCGAAGTCGACATTCCCGTGCACTACGGCGGCGAAGCCGGGCCGGACCTCGAGGTCGTCGCGAAGCACACAGGGTTGTCACCGAAGGAAGTCGTCGAGCGGCACGCGGCGGGCCGGTACATCGTGTTCTTTCTCGGTTTCCAGCCAGGTTTCGCCTACATGGGCGGTCTCGACGAAAAGCTGCATACGCCGCGCCGTGCAGAGCCACGGCTCGAGGTGCCGGCCGGCTCGGTCGGGATCGGCGGGGCGCAGACCGGGGTCTATCCGGCGAGTTCGCCAGGCGGCTGGCAGTTGATCGGGCGCACCCATGTGCCGCTCTTCGATCCGGCGCGCACGCCGCCCACCTTGCTGCAACCGGGCGACCAGGTACGCTTTGTAGTCGCGGGGGTGCAAGCATGATCGACATCATTCGCGCGGGTCTTCTGACCACGGTTCAGGATCTCGGGCGGCACGGCTACCGGCATCTCGGCGTGTCGATGGGCGGCGCGCTCGACCGTCTGTCGCTCGAAGTCGGCAATCGCCTCGTCGGCAACCGGCCGGACGCGGCCGGCCTCGAAATCACCCTGGGTCCCGTTACGCTGCGCTTTGCGCGCCCGACGCGGATCGCGATCACCGGCACCGACTTCAGCGCGACGCTCGACGGCCAACCGGTCTACTCATGGTGGAGCCTGCCCGTGCAGGCGAACCAGGAACTCGCGCTGCAGCCGGCGAGGCGCGGCATGCGCGGCTATGTGGCCGTCGCCGGCGGCATCGACGTGCTGCCGATGCTCGGCTCGCGCAGCACCGATCTTGGCGCCGGCTTCGGAGGTCTCGGCGGCCGCGCGCTGCGCGACGGCGACCGCCTGCCGGTCGGCGCGCCGCTCACGCGCCCCGGCTCCTGGTTCAGCCCGGACGCCCCCGAGTTCGGCGTGAAGGCGCCGGCCTGGTGCAAGTTCGTGCTGGTCAACGAGCCGCTGCGGCGCGGGCGTCATCCGTCGAATGTGCCGTGGGCGGTGTCGATCCGCGTGCTGCCGGGCCCCGAGTACGACAGCTTCACCGCCGAAGCACAGAAAACCTTCTGGTCCGACGAATGGCTGGTCACCCCGAACAGCAACCGGATGGGCTATCGCCTCGCGGGCGTGGCGCTCAAACGGACACACAAGACCGATCTGCTGTCGCACGCGGTGCTGCCGGGCACGATCCAGGTGCCGCCCAACGGCCAGCCGATCGTGCTGATGAGCGACGCACAGACGACGGGCGGCTATCCGAAGATCGGCGCCGTGATCCAGGCCGACATGTGGAAGCTCGCGCAGGTGCGGCTGAACGGCGCCGTGCGCTTCATCCCGACCACATCAGACGAAGCGCGTCAGGCGCTTGACGAAGAACGCGCGTATCTGCGGCAGATCGATGCCGCAATCGCGATGCACCAAGAACGCTGCGCGCGCCAGCCGGCGCTGGCGGCACTCCAGGACAAGTAGGAGAACACCATGCAAATCGATTTGAACGCCGATCTCGGCGAAGGATGCGGATCCGACGAGGCACTGCTCGATCTCGTCAGCTCGGCGAACATCGCGTGCGGCTGGCACGCGGGCGGCGCCAACGCGATGCGCGAGTGCGTGCGCTGGGCGGTGCAGAAAGGCGTGTCGATCGGCGCGCACCCGGGCTTCAACGATCCGGAGAATTTCGGCCGCAAGGAGATGGACCTGCCGGCGGGCGACATCTACGCCGGCGTGCTGTACCAGCTTGGCGCGCTGTCGGCGATCGCGCAGGCCGAAGGCGGTCGCATCGCGCACGTCAAACCGCACGGCGCGCTCTACAACCAGGCCGCACGCGACCCGAAGATCGCCGATGCGATTGCGTCGGCGGTCCACGACTTCGATCCGTCGCT